>DATJGL010000143.1:0-2875 GCA_035495075.1 Gemmatimonadales bacterium | reverse complement strand
AGCGGGTACGTCTTCGGACGTGTCGTGACGCGGCTCGTCGGCTTCTACCTCGCCCTCACGACATTCGCCCTGGCCCTGGCGTTGCCGCAGATGCTCAAGAGCAGCTATGTGAGCCCCTGGACCGGTGGCGCGCAGGGGCTCTACCTGGATCGGCCCGGCGCTCCCCTGCGCCTGCCGGTGACCCCGGATCAATGGTGGTACTTCGTGACGCTTGGCATCCTCGCTCTCCTGCTCTGGATGACCCGCAACCTGGTCGCCGGCCGGATCGGCCGCGCGATCCGCGCCATGCGCGACCACCCCATCGCTGCGCAGGCCATGGGCATCGACGTCACACGCTACACCGCCCTGACCTTCGCGGTGGGGGCGGCGTACGCGGGCATCGCCGGCGCGCTCGCCGCGCTCCTTCTCGATTTCATCGCACCCGAGAGCTTCACCTACTGGCTCTCGATCCTCTTGCTGGTGGGCTCGGTGTTCGGCGGCATGACATCGGTGTGGGGCGCCATGGCCGGTGGACTGTTCCTCCAGTTCTGGCCCGACATCGCCGGCATGGTGTCCCGCGACCTCGTCCATCCGGTGTTCGGCGCGCTCCTCGTGCTCTCGATGCGGTTCATGCCGAATGGCGTCGCCGGGGCGGTGCCGGTGTGGCGATGGCTCGCAACATGGGCCACGCGGGCGTGGCTTTGACCAGAACTTTTCAAGCAATGGGCCGAACTAGTGCTCCGCGGAAATGCGTTTGTGTCGCGTCGAGTGGTGAAGTGCTCCTTCGCCTGTGCCCGCGCACCAATAGAGCTTGCCGAGACTGGCATGGCAGTGCACGGCGAGGGGGCGCAGGTCCAAGACATCGGGCCCGGGCGAGGGCCTCGCGAAGTCGAACGGCGGTACCAGCATCGGTCTCCTGCGCGGCCTGCAGGATCTCGATCTCCATCTGCTTCTTGCCCAGCAGCCGATCGAGCTCGCGAATCCGCTGGTGGGGCTTCCCGCAGCGCACTCACCGGGACGACATCTTCGTTCGTCGCGACCGCCGCGGTGGCCCCCGGCTTCGAAGCGGCGCTTCCATTGCCGCACCACGCTGGGCTGGATGCCCAGGTCGCGCGACACCTCCGCGAAGGTCTTGTCGCCCTTCAGCAGCTGCTGGACGACGCCCCGCTTGGGACCGAATCGCGCTTGACGGGAGGATCGTGGTCCCAGGACCGACCCACCCGCCGAGGATCTACTCGATCCGCACGTACAGACGCAAATAGAGGTTGTGGATGCCGAGCCCGTGAAGCGGCATCTCGATGATCGATTCCGGGCGCACCAGGGGCGGAACCGGAATCCGCACGATCCTCTCGGTGACGATCCGACCCTGCCCGCGGCAGGAGGCACACGGGAAGAGCCACACGCGGCCGCTTCCGCCGCACTCGAAGCACGACTCGACGCCCGGGACCGCGATCGGCACCTCGACCTCGCGAGTCGCCTCCTCCGGCGTCAGGATGACCTCGACGGTGAGTCCCCCGGGCCCCCCGGTCTTCGGAACTCCGATGCCGGTGAAGTTCCGGAACACGCGCTCGAGCAGAGCGTCGAAGGACGGCCGGACCGCCAACGGTTCGCCCAGCAACCACACGGGCTCCCGGCGCCATGGTGCGCTCGAGTCGTCAGCGAATCGGACGGGCGCATGCTCTTCCCACGTGGCCAGTTCCGCGTCGTGGCGGCGCCGCGCCTGCGGGTCGGCGAGGACGGCGTACGCCTCGGCCACCTTCTGGAAGGCGACAGTACTCTGCCCGCCGGCCACATCCGGGTGAAGAATCCGCGCGAGATCGCGAAACCGCGCCCGTATTCCCGCAGGGCTCTCGGACTGAGGCACCCCCAGGATCAGATAGTAGTTGTCCTGAGCCATCGTCACCTCGTTGGTGGCGGTTTCGCGACCCTCCCCGGCGGTGGTCAGGCAGTCTGGATCTTGATCTGCCGCGGTTTGGCTTGCTCCGCCTTGGGCAGGCGCAGCCGCAGAACTCCGTGTCTGAGCGTCGCCTGGATCTGGGTCTGGTCAATCGCCTCAGACAGCGTGAAGCTCCGCTGGAACGTTCCCGCAGGGTACTCGTGGACAACGGCGACCTCGTTTGACCCCTGCTGCGGCTCCGCGTGACCGGTGATCGTCAGCACACCCTCATGCAGATCAATCGTCAGATGCGCCGGCTTGACGCCCGGCATGTCGGCGAGCAGTGTGAGGGCATCGGAATCCTCGAAGATGTCCACCGGAGGAGTGAGCAGCACGCCTGGCCTGGTGCCCTCGGTGGTAGTCGCGATGTCGCGCGCCCCCCGCGCCTGCAGTCCCTGAGTCTGTTCGGTCGCCATGGTTGCTCTCCCTGCCTTGGTTCGTTGTTCCGCTACGAAGTCTGAACCGTCACGCGCCTCGGCTTGGCGGCTTCATGCTTGGGAAGCGTCAAGGTGAGGACACCGTCGACGTACTTGGCGTCGACGCGCGCGCCGTCGAACGATTCCGGAAGGGTCACGCTCCGGCTGAACGCGCCCTCGACTCGCTCCTTCCGGTGGTAGCTCGCCCCTCGCTCCTCGGGAGACTGTCGTATGCCCGACACGGCAATCGTCTGATGGACCATCGAGACGTCAAGCTTGGCCGCGTCGACCCCGGGGATCAACGCGCGGACATAATAGTGATCCTGGTCTTCCGAGACGTTCATCGGCGGGAAAACCCCTGACGTCGATCCCTCGCCCGTCACGCCAGTGAGCCGCTCGAGCAGGCTTTCCATATCCCGCCGCATCTGGGCGAAGCTGTTCGTTGGGGTGTTCAAGGCGACACTCCAAGGTCTGAGTTGTCGGACGATCATCGCGGGCTCTCCTCCACGCTTCTCCACTCGGTTTACGTGATCTCCGCTCGGCT
>DATJGL010000142.1:0-10920 GCA_035495075.1 Gemmatimonadales bacterium | reverse complement strand
CGCTGGATGAGCCGTACGACTTGCCTGAAGCGACGGTACGCGCGATCGCGCGGGCCAGGAAAGGTGGGGGACGGATTGTCGCCCTGGGGACCAGCGTGAGCCGCGCCCTCGAGCACGCAGCCGCGCAGGCCGGCGGACTCGCCCCGGGCCCGGGCCTCGCCACGCAGCGAATCGATGCAAACACGGACCTTCGGGTGGTCGATGCGATCGTGACGGGAGTACATCAGTGCGGTGAGAGTCACTACGAGCTGATGCGGGCGTTTGCCGGCGAGGTGCTGCTGGAGTACCTGAGCGCGGAGCTGGAGCTGAACGACTATCGGTTGCACGAGTTCGGCGATTCAGTGCTGCTCGTTCGCCAGACACCAGACGTCAGCGCGACGCTGACAAGGGTTGGGGCAACACCCGAGAGATTCTGCAGGCCAACTACTCCGACACCACCGCCGCGAACTACGGGGGGTCGCAATGACCGAGGCCGACTATTCCCGGGGGACATTCCTCTCGATGGCTGCCGCTGCCGGGCTGGTCGGACCGACGCAGCGACTGTCGCTGCGTCCGTCGCCGGAATCTCCCGGCCGAGCGCCGCGGCCCCGACGGGATCGCGCCCCGGCGGAGCCAAAGTTCGTCAGGGGCAACCCATCGGAAAGCTGGGCAACCCGGGCGATACAACGGGCCCCCACGTGCACTATCAGCTCCAGGCCGGTCCGGACTGGGAGGCGAGTGACCCACTCCCGTATAAGTTCAGTAACATCAGCGCATTCCCGCTCTTGCGCGGGACGTTCTTCGAGGCGAAATAAGCCCTAACACGCTGGCCCTTAGCGGTTGCGGGCGGACCCGGAGGTGTCGAAGTTTCCCCTCCGCCGAACGACTATCTGGCAGGGGTGAGCCGCCCCGGCGGGTCAGAAACCTGAATGCACCGGTGCCCGTTCTACTAGGAAAGCGTTTTGGAGGCCGCGCGTCGTGATGAGCAGCTCTCGAGGTTGGGTTGGATCCATCGTCCTGGTAGCCATCGTGCTACTCCTGGGCGGAAGCCTTGCCGCGTGGAAGTACACAAGCCTCAGGAAAGAGGCCGCCTCGTCAGCGAACCAGCCGGAGCCGATCGAGGCGGTGACCGCCGCGGTCGCGACCAAGCGTAACTACAGTCCCACGACGACGTCCGTCGGCACCGTCCTCGCCCTCCGCTCGATCACGTTGCGTAACGAACTGCCGGGCACGGTGCATGAGGCCCGGCTCGTCCCCGGTCAGGTCGTCGAAGCCGGCGCGCTGTTGGTCGCCCTCGACGTCTCGGTCGAACAAGCCGAGCTCGAGGCCGAACAGGCGCAGGCAGCGTTGGCCCAGACCACGCTCAACCGGGTGCAGACGTTGGGGCAGGACCGCGCGGTGTCGCAGCAGGAGATCGATCAGGCTCTGGCGCAACGCGACGTCGCGCTGGCGCAGATTGCACGGACCAGGGCGATCATCGCGCGCAAGACCATCCGGGCCCCGTTCCGCGCTCGGATGGGCATCTCCGACGTGCACGAAGGCCAATACCTCAAGGAAGGCGACCTGCTCACGACGCTGCAGGGCGTGGACGAGGCGCTGCACGTGGACTTCACAGTGGCGCAGGTGGTGGCTGCAGGCCTCAAGGTAGGCGATTCTGTGGCCATAGTTGCTGCCGGCGATGGTGTCGGCGACGCTCCCATCCCGGCCCGGGTCGTGGCGATCGATGCCCGGGTCGACCCCGCAACGCGCAATGCCATGGTGCGTGCGCGGATCGACGGGACCGAGCGGGCACCCGCTCCGGGCGCCTCCGTGAGCGTTCACGTCCCGCTCGGGTCGGCACGTCCGGCCGTCGCCATTCCGGTGAACGCGCTGCGTAAAGGTCCGGGCGGCGACCACGTGTTCGTGCTCGCCAAGGCCCAGGACGGCAAGCTCAGGGCGCACGAGCGGCCGGTGCAGGCCGGTGACGTTCTGGGCGACGAGGTCGTGATTCTTCAGGGCCTGGCGGCGGGCGAGCAGGTGGCCACGTCCGGGTCATTCAAGCTGCGCGAGGCGGTGCTGGTGGCGGTTCAGAGCGACTCGGCAAAGGTGGCCAAAGGGTCCGACTGATGACCGACACCTTCATCAAACACCCGGTCCTCGCGGTTGTCGTCAATCTGGTGATCGTCCTGGTCGGTTGGCGGGCGCTCACCACTCTGCCGGTACAGCAGTACCCCAAAATCGAAAGCTCGTCGATCATCATCAACACGGTGTATTACGGAGCCAGTGCGGAGAATGTGCGCGGGTTCCTCACCACTCCGATCGAGCGGGCCGTCTCCGCGATCAGCGGCGTGGACTACGTCGAATCGACCAGCCGCGCCGCGCTCAGCTCAGTTACGGTGCACCTCAAGCTCAATCACAACAGCACCGCAGCGTTGGCCGAGGTGACGGCGCGGCTCCAGCAGGTCCGCTCCGAGCTGCCGGCGGAAGCCGAGCCGCCGGTAGTCGAGGTTCAGCGGGCCGACCGGCCCTACGCCTCGTTCTACCTGAGCTTCACCTCCACGGACCGCAGCGTTCCGGAGGTAACCGACTGGCTGGCACGCTCGCTGCAACCTCAGCTGTCCACCCTCCAGGGCGTTCAGCGGGTGACCATCGAGGGCGGGCGCCAGATCGCGATGCGGATCTGGATCGACCCGGGCCGTCTGGCGGCATTGAATCTCGCGCCGGGTGATGTGCAGGCGGCCCTGCGCCGCAATAACTTCCTCGCTGCCGTCGGACAGACCAAGGGAAACCTGGTTCAGGTCAACCTGCTCGCTAACACCGACCTCCGCTCGGTGAACGAGTTCAAGAATCTCATCGTCGCCGACCGCAATGGGGCGATCGTTCGCCTGAGTGATGTGGCGCGGGTCGAGCTGGGTGCTGAAGAAGCGGACATGGTCGCCAAGTTCAGCGACAAGGAGGCGGTCTACCTCGGCGTGTGGCCGCAGGTCGGCACCAACGAGATCGAGGTCGCGCACCGGCTGCGGGCGGAGATGGAGCGGATCAGGCCGACCCTCCCCAAGGACATCGACATGCGTCTGGCCTACGACGCCACGGTGTTCATGGAGGACGCCCTCCATGAGATCACCAAGACGCTGGGCGAGACGATCCTGATCGTCGCCATCGTAGTGTTCCTCTTCATGGGGTCGGTCCGCACGGCACTGGTACCTCTGGTTGCCATGCCGGTGTCGCTGATCGGTGCGGCGATCGTGATGTTCGCCTTCGGTTTCAGCCTCAACCTTCTCACCATCCTCGCGATAGTGCTGTCGGTGGGTCTCGTGGTGGATGACGCGATCGTGGTGGTGGAGAACGTCGAGCGCCACGTCCGACTGGGCAAATCGCGCATCGAGGCGGCGTTAATCGGTGCACGGGAGCTGGTCGGCCCGATCATCGCCATGACCATCACCCTGGCCGCGGTTTACACACCGATCGGCTTTCAGGGTGGCCTGACTGGATCGCTGTTCCTCGAGTTTGCGATCACGCTGGCGGCGGCGGTGGTCGTGTCGGGCTTCGTCGCCATCACGCTTTCGCCGGTGATGAGCTCGAGGTTCGTCCATCCCCGCGGCAAGGAAGGCCGCCTGACGGCCCTGGTGAATCACGGCTTCGACAAGGTGCGGCAAGGGTACGGCAAGCTGCTCGACGGGGCGCTCCAGATGCGGTGGGGTATCGTCGCGGCCTCGGTCCTGGTCATGGCTGCGGCATGGCCGCTGTACACCTACTCACGGCGGGAGCTGGCTCCGATCGAAGACCAGAGTCATATCAGTCTGTTCCTCGAGGCTGCTCCGGATGCATCGCTAGCGGCGTCGAACCGCGCATCGCTGGATGTGGTCCGGACCATTACGGCATTCCCCGAGGCCAAGTTCATGTGGTCCCTAACCGCCTCGTGGGGTGGGTTCGGCGGGATGGTCGCGAAGGACTATAAGCACCGGAAGCGCACGACCGAGCAGATGTACGGCAACGTGTACGGCGCCGTATCGCAGATCCCGGGGCTGCGAGTCTTCCCCCGACTGGATCCGCCCCTCCCCACGCCGGGCCAGTACGACGTCGAGCTGGTCCTTCAGGGTGATGCGCCGCCGGAGCAGATGCTGCAGACGGTCGGCGCGGTGGTGGGCGCGGGCTTTCAGAGCGGGAAGTTCCTGTACGTGGACACCGATCTCAAGATGGACCTGCCGCAGGCTCGGGTGGTGATCGACCGCGACCAGGTGGCCGACCTCGGGCTGGATCTGGCGGGTGTGGGTCAGGAGCTGGGCACGCTGCTCGGCGGCGCATACGTGAACCGCTTCAACTTCTTCGATCGGAGCTACAAGGTTATCCCCCAGATCGGCGAGGAAGACCGGGCCACGCTGGGTCCGCTGCTCGACTTGAAGATCAAGGGGCCGGGCGGCCAACTGGTGCCGGTCTCCACTTTCACCCGGATCGAGACTACGGTCGCGCCGCGTACGCTCAACCGCTTCCAGCAGCGCAACGCGGTCCGGGTATTCGGCGGCGTCAAGCCTGGCGTCACAAAGGAAGAAGGCTTGCGGGTGCTCGAGCAGGCCGCCGCGGCGAGCGGGCCCGGCGTCGTCCTCGACTATGCCGGTGAGTCGCGTCAGATCCGTCGCGAGGGCAGCGCTCTCACCGTCACGCTCGGGTTCGCCGTCATACTCATCTATCTGGTGCTCGCGGCGCAGTTCAAGAGCTTCCGGGACCCGCTGATCGTGCTGCTCGGCTCGGTGCCGCTCGCGATCTCCGGCGCGCTCCTGTTCAGCTTCCTCGATCTCACGACGATCAACATCTACTCGCAGGTGGGGTTGATCACGCTGGTCGGGCTGATCGCGAAAAACGGGATCCTGATCGTCCAGTTCGCGAACGTGCTGCAGGAACGCGGCTGGGCCAAGCTGGCGGCGTTACGTGAAGCGTCGCTGACCCGGCTCCGGCCGGTGTTGATGACCTCAGCGGCGACGGTTTTCGGCCACTTCCCGCTGGTGCTCGCAACGGGGCCGGGATCGGCGGCCCGCAACAGCATCGGGACCGTGCTGGTCGCAGGGATGAGCATTGGCACCGTGTTCACGCTTTTCGTGGTACCGGTCTTCTATTCGCTGATCGCGGCCGAGCACCGGCCCGGGACGGCGCGGGAAGAGGCGGAGGTGGAGGAGGCGTTGCCGGAGGGAGCCGTTCCTGCCTAGCGGAACCGCAGGGCCATTCCGACCTGGAGATTGCTTACATACTGATCAGCCCGGCCGACTCTGAGCGGCTCGACCGTGCTCATGAAGGCGAAGTACGGAACCAGGGCCAGAGTCTGGGAGACCGATGCGTCGTACCCGACTCGCCCGCTGTAGCCCCAACCGACGCTGGTGGTGTTGCTGCGGTACGCTGCGTCGCCCTGATGGTACACTACGAAGCCCATCCCTCCCGAGACCGATATCGGAACCGACTCGACCGCCCAAAGGGTGACCGTCCCCATGGCCGAGCCAAGTGCGGCGCTGACCGGGCCGGCGTCGTTGAGCCAGACAGTGCTTTCCATTCCGAGCGCCGTAACGCGATTGACGAAGCGACTCAGGTTGACCAGCCCCGAAAACCCGAAATTGCCGGCGCAGGTGCCGCAATAGGGTTCCCGCCGGGCCAGTCCCAGGCCAAGGGTGACGGCCGAACCAAGCTGGGCGGCGTTTCGGGCGGCGATAACCGGAGCGGGCGATCCGAGGGCGCCCTTCTCAGCTATGGTGGCGGCCTTCTGGGCTGCGGCAGTGTTGACGAACAGCACCGTGCAAAGCGCTGCCCAGGCAAGAGCAGGACGGATATCGTGTCGCATGAGTGCCCCCGACCGACCGGGAAGGTCGTGCCGGAACCGACTACAGTCACCCAATTCCTCATTCGTAGGGTAAGCACATCGCCGGCTTGCGCCAGTCCCCCCGGCTTTCGAGGGGTGAGACCTGCGTCACAAACCGGTTACGAGCGCTCGGTAAACCCACTCGCGCAACCCGCGGGGAAGGGGCGGACAACGCTGGAAACGCAACGGCTTGGGACAATCCTAGCGACCCCCAAGATTCCGCCTATATTGAGCGAACCGCAGTAACACGAATGTTTTGTCAGCAGGCCGTCGATGCGTAACACGTCGGGCTAAAGCCAAAGGAGCCCTGACCGCTTTGCGGGAGGGGACTTGGCCGTTGTGTCCCGAGTTCGGAGCGCTGGACCCACACAGGAATTCCGGAGAACCGGCGGAGGTGGGTGACGTGGCGGAGTTGCTCGAGCGGCTCAGCGTAGTACTCGCTGCCCGCTATAAGATCGAACGGGAGTTGGGGCAGGGCGGGATGGCCAAGGTCTTCCTCGCCCACGACCTCAAGTACGAGCGCATGGTCGCCGTCAAGGTGCTCCGCCCCGACCTGTCCGCCGAGGTAGGGGCGCAGCGGTTCCTCCGCGAAATCCAGATAGCCGCCCGGCTGCACCATCCTCACATCCTGCCGCTCTACGACTCGGATCAGGCCGGTGAGCTGGTCTACTACGTGATGCCGTACATCGAAGGCGAGACGCTGAAGTCGCGCTTGGCCCGGGAGCGCCAGCTTCCGGTGACGGACGCGATTCAGATCGCCCGCGAGGTGGCAGACGCGCTGAGCTACGCTCACAACGCAAAGGTCGTCCATCGGGATATCAAGCCGGCCAACATTCTGCTTGACTCGGGTCACGCGCTCGTCGCCGACTTCGGTATTGCCCGCGCCATCGGTGAGGCCCACACCACCTCGGGACACCTGGTGGGCACGCCGGCCTACATGAGCCCGGAGCAGGTGGACGGAAGCGAGAACCTGGACGGCCGGAGCGACCTCTACAGCCTGGGTTGCGTGCTGTTCGAGATGCTGGTAGGGCAGCCGCCGTTCCGGGGATCGACCGTGACGGCCGTGATCGCCAACCGGCTGAGCTCGCCGGTTCCCTCGCCCCGCTCGTTCCGGGAGATGATTCCCGAAGCGGTTGACGTAGCGGTGAAAAAGGCGATGGCTACGCTCCCGGCCGACCGGTTCAGCACAGCGGCGCAGTTCACCGAGGCGTTGAGCACCCCCGTGGCCGTCGCCGTGGCCGTAGGCGCGGCCCACGCGATGGTGCAGGATATCGCCGCCGCCGCGAAGTCGGTCGCCGTACTGCCGTTCGAGAACATGAGCACCGATCCGGAGAACGAGTACTTCAGCGACGGAATCACGGACGACATCATCGCCCAGCTCTCGAAGATCAGCGCGCTCAAGGTCATCTCGCGGACGTCTTCCATGCAGTACAAGAAGTCCAGCAAGAAGATCACGGCGATCGCGGACGAGCTTGGCGTCGGGGCGGTGCTCGAGGGCAGTGTCCGGAAGGCGGGGCAGCGGGTCCGGATCGTCGCGCACCTGGTGGATCCCAAGACCGAGAAGCATTTGTGGGGCGAGACCTTCGACCGGAAGTTGGACGACATCTTCGAGGTCCAGAGCGAGGTCGCGCAGCAGATCACCGGGGCCCTGTCGGTGGCTCTGTCGCCCGAAGAAAAAGAGCGGGTCGAAAAGAAGGCCACCGGCGACGCCGACGCCTACAACCTGTATCTGCTGGGACGCTTTCAGGCCAACAAGTGGTCCGAAGTCGACGTGCAGAAGGGCATCGAGTACTACCAGCAGGCCGTTGCGAAGGACCCCGGATACGCGGTCGCGTACGCTGGCCTGGCGGATGCCTACGAGCTGCTCAGCATAGGATTCAGCTCCAAGCCGCCGGTGGAGTACCTGGCCAATGCGAAGGCCATGGCGCTCAAGGCCCTCGAGATGGACGACAGTTTGGCGGAGGCCCACACTTCCCTGGCCTACGCCCGCTGGTTGGGGGATCTCGACTGGCCCGGTGCCGAGCGTGAGTTCAAGCGTGCGCTCGAGCTCAAGTCGAGCTATGTCATGGCGCACGAGTGGTACGCCGAGTATCTGGCGGCACTGGGGCGACACGAAGAGGCGATCGCCGAGATCAAACGAGCCCAGCAGCTCGACCCACTCTCGGTTCCGGTGAACCGGGCGGTGGGCTGGGTGCTCTATTTTGCCCGGCGGTACGACCAGTCCATCGAAGAGCTACAGAAGGCTCTGGCGATGAACCCGGAGTTTCTGGGGGCCCGCCTGGTGCTCTGGTGGGTCTGGATTGCCAAGGGCACGTACGGAGATGCGATCGCGGACATCACCAGGGAAGCCGATCGCCCCGGCCTCCGGACCGTGAAAAAACTGATGCTGGCCTATGCCCATACCGTTGCGGGCAATCGCGAGATGGCCGACGGGATTCTCTGGGAGCTCGAGCCCAAGCTCGCCGGCGACAACCGCCTGGCGCTGCTCTCGGCCATCCTTCTTACGGCAATGGATGCCAAGGACCGGGCTTTCGAGCAGCTCGAGCGGGCTTATCAGGTCCGCGAGCCCGGATTGCTGTTCCTGAAGGTCGCCCCTTGGGCCGATGCGCTCCGGTCGGACCCGAGATATGGCGCGTTGGTGGAAAAGCTCGGCCTCGGCTGAGCAGCCAGTCCATCTTTACCCGGCGCCCCTCCCGCGCCGTCTTGGTAAGCCCGAATGGGAGGTCCACTCATGAGTGGTACGGTGCGACTGCCGGTGGCGGGTCTCGCGGCCTGCCTCGTTTTTGGCACTGCCTGCAGCAAGCCGGACGCCAGGCCCGCCGGCAACGCCGAATCTACGGCCGTCACTACCACTACAAGTCCCGGCCCCAAGCCGCTGATCGCGATGGTGCGTGCGGCCGACTGGATGGGCAGCGAGTGGAGTGAGGACGCCATCAAGCTGGGGTTGCGGGAATCCGACATGGAGCCCGACCGCGACTACGAGCTCAAGCTATCGAGCGCGCAGGGTGACCTGGCGACGCTGCCGAATCTCATCGACGCCGCGGTTGACGCCAAGGCAAAGGTCATCGTCACGCTACAGGACGCGACGCTCCAGGTCGCGGTGCAGCGGGTCAAATCCATCCCTATCGTCTTTCATCTGCTGGCCGATCCCTTCGCCGCCGGCGCAGGGAAGAGCGATTCCAACCACCTGCCCAACATCACCGGCGTCTACTCCCCGGGATTTGGCGACCCCGAGCAGACGAGGCGGGTGGACCTGATCAAGCGCATCGTGCCCAAGGCGCGTCGCCTGGGCATCCTGTTCAGCCCCAGAGAGCAGCTCTCCGTCACCTTCAAGGACCGGCTCACCAAGGCGGCGCGCCGAGCGGGCCTCCAGGTCAGCGTCTCACCGGTGAACGACCTCAACGAGGTGGGCGACGCGACCCGAGCGCTGTGCAGCCAGAAGGTGGACGCGATCGAGCTCTTCGGGAATGTCGCGCACGCCGGATTCGAGAGCCTGATCAAGGTGGCGAACGAGTGCAAGATCCCAGTCTTTTCTCCGTCGCCTTTTGAGGTACTCAAGGGGGCGGTCGCGTCGCTGTTCCCGGAGTTCAATGAGGGGGGCGTCGAGGCGGGGAAGATGATCGCGCGAGTGCTCCGAGGCGAAAGCCCAGGCTCCATTCCCTTCTACCGGGTGCAGAAGGTGAAGGTAGCGGTGAATCCCTCCGGCGCCGGCAAGGTGGGCGTCAAGCTTCCTCCGGATGTGGTCAAGCAAGCGGACACCGTGGTGGGCGACACCGCGACGCGGAAATGAAGATCGACTCGGCCCAGGAGGGCGGCAGGACAGTAGTGCGGCTGTCAGGCCGCCTGGACCGCGAATGGGCCGAGCAGCTCTCCAACACGCTCGAGGACCTCCTCCAAAGCGGTGTCCGATCCTTGAGCATCGACTTCTCGGGGGTCACTTACGTCAGCTCGGCGGCCACTATGGTGCTGGCCAAGTGGCGTCAGGAGCTTTCCATGCTCCGGGGCGACGTCCGTCTCACATCCCTGCCACCCGCGGTCAACGAAATCTCTGCGATCACCGGGTGGGATCCCGCCGACATTCACAGCGGCTCGGGCGGCATCGACCTCCGCCGCTCGTCCTGGCACACCCGCGCGGACTTTGACCGGAGCGGGCAGTACGAGCTGGCGGCAGGCGCCGCGGAGGGGACGCTGGCATGTCATCTTCACGGCGATCCGGCCCGGCTGGAAAAGGCTCCCTTCAGGGCGGGTGACTGCAGCACCGTCGCTTTCCCGAACAACACCTTCGGCGTCGGGGTTGGCGCGATCGGCGGGAGCTTCGAACAATGCCACGAGCGACTGGGTGAGCTCATCGCGGTCGCCGGATGCGTCGCGCACTTCCCCAGCGATGGCGCCAGGATGGCGGACTACGTGGTCGGTGGCGGGCGGGTCCCCCCCAGCGCGGTGCTGGCCGAGGGTCTCACCTGCGAAGGCGATTTCTCCCAGCTACTCCGGTTCAGTACGAAAGGCGGGGCAGAGGCGGTGCCATTGTCGGAGCTGGCGACCGTGGCTCTCGAAGCGGTTCGCGGAAGAATCGCGGGAGTGGTGATCGCCGGCGAGACCCTCGGTCTGTGCGGGGCCAGGCTCCGCCGTTCGCCGGCAGGTCCCGGCGCTCCAGTCCGCTTCGATCTTCCTGCGGTGCGCGACTGGCTCCTCTTCTCACCCGAGCGCGCCCACTCCATGATGACGACCCTCATCGCCGGCGTGGTCGCGCGGGAACCGGGAGGCTCGCTTGGGGCACATCTCCGTCCGCTCGGCGGGACCGAGGGGCTCTACGGGCACTTCCACGCCGCGGTTTTCTCCTATCGTCCGTTGCCCCAGCGCACGGTAGACCTCGGCGGCCTGGTACGAGCGCTCTTCACCAACCATCAGTTGCGCGACGTCCTCCATCTGCTCTGGGACGAGCGCGGGTCCGCCGGGGTGGGTGAGACCGCGCTGGTTCGCGGGGTCGGCTGGGTCGGACCCGTCACCCAGGTCGGCTGAGCCGCCGCCTGTGAGTCTGCTGATCAGACACGGATACCCATAACGATGCGGCTGCCGGACGTTCCGTTGGGGACGGCGGAAGTGAGAGAGCTTCTGAGCCA
>DATJGL010000141.1:0-13267 GCA_035495075.1 Gemmatimonadales bacterium | reverse complement strand
CTGAGCGGCGTCGCGCCCGGCACGATTGTGGACTGGAGCTATACGCTCGAAGAGCTGAAACCGCAGGTCACCGGTGATTTCTTGCTCAGCTGGAGCGTGCACAACGCACGGCTCACCCAATGGTCCCGCTACATCGTGGATTTGCCGGCGACCATGCGTCCGCACGTCCAGGAGCGGAACCTCACGTTCAAAGCCCGAACGACGACCGCCAATGGCCGCCGGGTGACGACCTGGGAGACCCGGTCGGTCGCGGCGGTAGAGCCCGAAGAGTTCGCGTCGGACTCGAACGGCGTCTACATGTCGATCACGATCACCGGACCGATTACCTGGGAGGCGATCGGACGCTGGTACGCCGGACTCGCGACCGACCGCACTGTGCTCGCGCCTGCCATCGCGGCCAAGCTCCCTGCCCTGCTGACCGCCGCTCGCACGGCGGACGATACGCTCGCAGCACTGCAGCGCTGGGTGGCCCAGGATATTCGCTACGTGTCAATCGCCCTGGGCCTCGGCGGCTATCAGCCCCGCACGCCGGCGGAAGTGGTTGCCTCCGGCTACGGCGACTGCAAGGACAAGGCGACGCTCTTCATAGCCGCCGCGAACCGGCTTGGGTTCAAGGCATATCCGGTGCTGCTCAACAGCGGCGGAAACACCGAGCGGGCGCTGCCCGCCGTCGCGCAGTTCGACCATGCGATCGCTGCCGTGGATCGCCCTGCCGGCCGTCGCTATGTCGATCTCACGGCTGCGCTCACTCCGTACGGTGAGCTGCCGCCCGGAGATCAGGGCCAGTTCGCGCTCGTCGTCCATCCCGATGGCAGCTCGGAGCAGGTCATCCTGCCGGAAGCAGCGCCGAGCGAGAACCTGCAATCGACCCGGATGACCGGCGCCCTGGCGCCGGACGGCTACCTCACCGTCTCGGTGGAAGAGCGCATGCTGGGGACCTGGCAGTACATGTTCCGCCGGATCCTCTCTCAGCCACTCGACACCACGCGACGAGACAATCTCGCTCGTGCGATCGGGACCAGGCTGTACCCCGATGCGCAGGTAGACAGCCTTCAGCTCTTCGATGGCCGCGATCTCTCCATTGAGCCGCGGGTGGCATTCCGGCTCACCCATGCGCTCGCGGCGCGCCCGGCCGGAACCGGACACACGGTGATCCTCTCCATCCCCCTGACGAGCATGCGGTACCTGGCCGATGCCGCCGCCCGGCTCGAGGCTCGCAAGGTTCGCAGGTTCCCGGTGGACGCAGCGAAAGTATTGGGGCCGATGGCAGGTCGCAGCGACATTACGCTGGCCCTCCCTACCGGCTGGCGGGCAGAATTACCGCGGGCATTGGAGGTGAACGGCAAGTGGGGACGTTACGTCACGCGCTACACACAGGATGGCCAGACCCTTCACATCGTGCGCGAGTTCGAAGGGGCCCGGGGTGTGTACCCGCCCACCGCGGTCTCGGATCTGGTAACGTGGCTTCGGGCGGTGTCGGCCGACGACGTTCCGTACATCGTGATCGAATCGGGGGCCTCAGCAATGGAGGGTGCCGCCACAACCAAGTAGAATCCTGGTCACAGAAATTCCGTATTTAGGCAGCGGTACGAGGTGACCAGTGCAACAAGCCTACCAACTCACGATCCCGCAAAGCCTCAAGGAGGCGTGCGATCCTGCGCGCCTTGCTCTCATTGTCTACGACATGCAGGTCGGTATCCTGAGCCAGATCAGCGACGGGGCCGTGGTAACAGCCAACGCCCTGGGGGTTTTGCAAGCCGCGCGTGAGGCCGGTGTACGGGTCCTGTTCTCCCGCCACCTGTCGCTACCCAAGGAGCTCATGGGCGTGGCACAGCTCCGGATGGCAATGGCGTGGCAGCGAGTGGCCAGCGTTGAAGAAGTGCGTCCCTGGTTTCTGCGCGACTCTCCTGGATTCCAGCTCCTGCCCGAGATGACCCCCCGCACATCCGAAGCTGTGTTCGACAAGATCACGATGTCGGCGTTCGAGGGCACGCCGTTGGACATCACCCTGCGCGACTGCGGCGTCACCGCCTTCCTTATCGTAGGCGTCGCGACGGAGGTCGGGATCGAGCCCACTGTCCGTCATGGAGCCGACCTCGGCTACATCCCCATTATCGTCACCGACGCTTGCGGCGCGGGCCACGCCGAGGCAGGCGAGCGGGCGCTGGCGAGTTTGCGGTACGCGGGAGACGCACTCTTCACAACCGTAGCGGAGATTTGTGATGTGCTGCGCGAGGTCCGCCGGTAGCACCACCCAGCTGGCTCTCG
Organism: Gemmatimonadales bacterium; assembly: GCA_035495075.1. Lineage (GTDB taxonomy): Bacteria > Gemmatimonadota > Gemmatimonadetes > Gemmatimonadales > GWC2-71-9 > DASQPE01. Next base: position 10,999 of record DATJGL010000141.1, on the reverse strand, counting down.
TCACGGGCACCACGTCGGGCATCGGCCTGTCGGTCGCTCGGCGCCTGCTCGATCGTGGCTGGCAAGTGATCGGCATGGCTCGGCGGCCCGCCGAGATAGAGCACCCGCAGTACCGCCACCTCGGAATCGACCTCGCCGATCTGTCGCACGCAGCAAGCACGGTCGAACAAGAAGTGGCCCCGCTCGTCGGTGACAGCCGATGGCAGCGCGTTGGGCTGGTCAACAACGCGGCGAACCCAGACCTCCTGACCTCGGTTGGAGCAAATCGACCCCGTCGCGTTGCTCCGGGTCTACGCTGTCAACACCGCAGCCCCTGTCTGGCTCATGGGGTTTGCCATCCGGCGGAGTCCGCGGACCACGATTCTCCGTATCGTCAACGTGTCCTCGGGCGCCGCAGTGGGGGTCTTTCCCGGCCTCGCTGCATATGGCAGCAGTAAAGCCGCCCTCCGGATGGCCGGCATGGTAGTCGCCGCCGAGCTGGTCTCTTCCCAGCGCCGTCTGCCGACACCGACCGATGTAGCTATTCTGAGCTACGAGCCCGGAATCGTGGACACGCCGATGCAGCGGCTGGCCCGCGAGCAACCCTCGGAAAATTTCCCGTCGGTGCAGTTGTTTCGGGACTTTGCCGCCCACGGGGTACTGGTGCAACCGCAAGCTCCCGCCGCTGAAATTGTCGCCTTCCTCGAATCGGACGACCAGCCTGGCTTTTCCGAGCGTCGCTTTGGCACGTCGGGTAGCCCGCGAGCACGGTCTGAAGGAGAACACGATGGCTGACATCAATGACTGCATACCCGGTCACCGAGCCCGAGTGCTCCGTACAGGAGTAGCGCGTGTGGTCGGTAAGACGGGCACGATCGTCGAGGTCACCCGTACACGACGTCCCGCCACCGGCCCCCTGGTCGACCGCATCACAGTCGATGTACCTGGGCATGGTGAGATCGTGTTGAGTCCCCCCGACCTCGAGGTTCTGCCGGAGTAGACCGCGGGCCGGTTAGTATTCTCGGCCGATGGACCCTCTCTCGGATCTCCTGCGGGTCGTCCGGCTCGATGGTGCGTATTTCTTCGCGGTCGAGGCGGCGGAACCCTGGAGCGTCGAGACGGTGGCCGCCCAGGAGCTCTCGCCCCGCATCCTGCCCACCGCAGAGCATCTGATCTCGTACCACATTCTGACCAGAGGCCATTGCTTCGCGGGTGTGCGCGGCGAGGAACAAGTCGAGTTGCTGCCGGGCGACGTGATCGTCTTTCCCCACGGAGACGCGCACGTGATGTCGAGTGCGCGAGGCATCGGCCCGCAGATGAACAACCTTGCCCCCGCCCGCTATCCCGACACGGTCTTCGTCGGCAAGCCGGGAACCTCCGGCGCGTCCTTTGTGTGCGGCTTCCTAGGCTGCGACCGGCGCCCGTTCAATCCGCTGCTGGCCGCGCTGCCACGCCGGATGCACATGCGGGGCATGTCGAATGCCTGGCTCGGTAATTACACCCGCCAGCTCACCGAGGAATCCCACCTCGGTCGGCCCGGCGCCGATCAGGTGCTCACGCGATTGGCCGAATTGATGTTCATCGAGGTACTGCGCCGGTATCTGGAGGACCTGCCGCAGGGACAGACCGGCTGGCTCGCCGGCGTTCGCGATGAATTGGTGGGTCGGGTGCTGGCACTGCTCCATGCGCGACCCGAGCATCCCTGGACTCTCGACGAGCTGGCGCGCGAAGCCGGCTCGTCCCGCTCCAACGTCGCCAAGCGGTTTGCCGACCTCGTCGGGCAACCGCCGATGCAGTACCTCGGCCAATGGCGGATGCAGGTCGCGGCCAACTTGCTGGCTCAGAGCGGCGCGAAGGTCGCTACGATCGCCGCCGAGGTGGGCTACGGCTCGGAGGCCGCGTTCAGCCGTGCCTTCAAGAAGGCGACCGGCCTCGCGCCGGGCGCCTGGCGTGAGACCCGGCGTACACCCTACCCGTAATCTGGTCAGCCAGCACAAGCACCTATCGACCGCACGACCCAAGGGAGGGAGGGAACCGACGGCGTTGCTTTCAGTTGCGGCAGGAGATTCACGTGAATTATCAGGCTTTTTCGAGCGCGCGCCCCGGCCGGGGCTACGCGCCGCCGACAACCGCAATCCCTGCCTTTTGGGACGATCCCCCAGTGAACGAATCCGATCCCTCGAACTCGAACAGGCTCTCGAACCGCCGAGCCAGATCGCGCTCTCCCTCGACCTGTAGCAACCCCTGCTGAAGCACATCCGTGAGGATGGCGTCACCCATCAGGACATCTACCAGCGCGCGGAGTTTGCCGCTTACGGTGAGCGTCACCGGATGGCCCGGGTCGGTCATGCAGATGTCCACATCCTCCTCGTCACCGCGGTCCACCACCACCCACCAGTAGCGTTGAAGCCGCGGCGCGCCTTCAAAGCTGAAATGCAACACGGTGCGGCCCATTGGAAATTCCGCGGTTTGGACGTGACGCCGGAGAGACCACATCAACACTCCCGGGTCCAGCTCGTACGAGCGGTAGTCGCGGGTCACCCACTTCCTCGCCCAGTGGCCGAGCAAGTCGATGATCGGCCGCAGATCCTCGCCCGCAGGGGTGAGGTGGTAGGTCACCCCGCCCAGGTCCATACGCCGGTTGATCACGCCGTCATCCTCCAGCGACTTGAGCCGCTGAGACAGCACCGAAGGCGAGATGAGCGGCAGCGCGTGGCGGATCTCGTTGAAGCGGTGGTAGCCCACCATGATCTCGCGAAGAATCAGGGGAACCCAACGCTGCGCCACAACTTCGGACGCCTGCGCGACCGGGCAGAAGGAGCCGTAGCTCCGGGGAGGACAAGCGGACATCGAGACACCGGGGGTCGAGGTCGGTACGAATCTCATACTTGTACCTCGGGATGGCAATTCATACCCTTCGCGTCGCCGGAAGGCGGCCGGGCCTCATCAAAGGTGGGGCCTGCACTGCAAGTCGAGAGGAGATCTGGATGACAGGAGTACGGCAAGAGGCCCTGCCCCAGGGGGAGGTGTTGCGCGCGCGGGTGCGCGCCACCTGGACGGCCGGCGATTTCGGTCGAATCGCGGTTGGCTACGAGGAAGGAGCGGCGGCATTCATCGAGCGCCTGGGCTTGAAGCCGGGCGATCAGGTGCTCGATGTGGCCTGCGGGACGGGCAACCTGGCGCTCCCCGCCGCGCGCGCAGGGGCGCGCGTCACGGGAATCGACATCGCGCCCGCGCTCGTGGTCCAGCTCGCAGCCCGCGCTGCGGCCGAGGGCCTCACGCTGGAGGCACGCGAGGGCGACGCCGAGGCACTGCCATTCGCCGACGACAGCTTCGACACCGTAGTGACGATGTTCGGCGCTATGTTCGCGGCCCACCCGCACCAGGCAGCCAACGAGTTGCTGAGGGTAACCCGCCCGGGCGGCAGGATCGCCATGGCGAACTGGACTCCCGAAGGGTTCGTGGGCCGCATGCTGAAGCTGACGGTGGGCTATGTGCCGCCACCCGCCGGCGTCCCCTCTGCCCTGCTCTGGGGCAATCCGCGCGCCGTGGAAGAACGCCTCGGCGCCGGATTGTCCGACCTGCGGTTCGAGCGGCTTGCCATGGTGCTCGCGTATCCCTTTGGCCCCGAGGAGACGGTGGAGCTCTTCCGTACCTGGTACGGCCCCACTGTCCGTGCGTTCGCCGCCCTGGAGGAGGAGCGGCAGCCTAAGTTCTTCGACGATCTCGTGCGGCTTTGGACCGAGCACAATACCGCCGGTCCGAACGGGACCCGGGTCGAGTCCGAGTTCCTGGCTGTGGTCGGCACCCGCGCCTGAGGATAAGAGAGAATCCTTTTCTTGGAGACCCATATGCGCGCACTTTCGTTCTCGGCTTGCTTGCTCCTGCTGGCGGGCACGCTGCACGGGCAAGCCACCACGACGAGCCATGCCGCCTCTACGCTCTCGTGGGGACCCGCGCCGGCAGTGTTCCCCAGTGGCGCCAAGATGGCCTTGGTCAGCGGCGACCCGGCCAAGGCCGACATGTTCACCATCGAGCTGTCGATGCCGGACGGATACAAGATCCCACCTCATTTTCATCCCACCGACGAGGCGGTCGAAGTGAAGAAGGGGACCTTCCTGGTTGGCATGGGGGATTCGCTGGACCTCTCCAAGACCAACGCCATGAAAGTGGGCGCCAAGGGGCAAGTGCCGGCCAAGGCGCATCACTATGCGGCCACAAAAGGTGAAACGGTCGTGTCGGTCACCGCGATGGGCCCGTTCGCGATGACGTACGTGAACCCGGCCGACGACCCGCAAAAGAAGGGCAAGCCATAGGCTGACAACAGCCTACTCGAGCGGAGCGAAGAGGGCCATGCGTCGAGGCGTGGCTCCTCGCTCTTTCACACTCGGCGACTCCCGAGCAGGAAGTCAGGACGGCCAGTCATTGGTGAAATCACTTCCCGCTTGCACAATGATGCCCACGTGCCCTGAGGGCACGCCTGACTTGACTGACGGAGGAGTTGGTATGTCATCCGAGAGCATTCCCTTCCCTGGCAGCGCCGGTGCGGCCGCAGTGGTGCCGGCCTGGTCCGAGGATCCCCTGACCGCCCGGGCACGCGCGGTCTGGACCGCGGGCGACTTTCTCCCAATCGCCCGCAGCTTCGCGCCCGGCGCTGAGGAGTTCATCGCCAGGCTCGAGCTCCAGCCTGGCGAGTCGGTCCTCGACGTGGCGTGCGGGACCGGCAACCTCGCCATTCCAGCCGCGCGGGCGGGTGCTCGGGTGAGCGGAATCGATATAGCGCCCAACCTGATCGCGCAGGCCCGAGTCGAAGCCCGCGCCGCCCGGTGCATCGTGGCCTTCGACATTGGCGACGCCGAGGCGCTCCCATACGACGACGCCCAGTTCGACACCACAGTGACCATGTTCGGCGCGATGTTCGCCTATCGGCCGTCACGGGCGGCGACGGAGCTGCTGCGAGTGACCCGGCCGGGCGGCCGTGTGGCGATGGCGAACTGGACCCCCGATGGCTTCGTCGGCAAGATGTTGCGCGCCCACGCTGCCGTGGTGCCGCCGCCCCTGGGCGTGCCGAGCCCGCTGGAGTGGGGGGTCGAGGAGGTAGTCCGCGACCGCTTTGCAGGCGGGCTTACGTCGTTGACCTGCACCAGACGAACCCTGGAGCTGCGGTTTCCCATGCCGCCCGCGGCTGTAACCGAAGTGTTCGCCGCTTCGTACGGACCCACTGCCGCGACGCTCCGGGCCACGGACCCCGCCGGCGCAAGCCGGCTCCGGGACGAGCTGACGCGGCTGTTCCACCAACACAACGTCGCCCCCGGCGGTACAACCACGGTGGTCGGCGAGTATCTCGAAGTCCAGGCACGAGTTGCCTGAGGGCGGCTCGTTACCATCAACTTGAGGAGAGCCAATGAGTAAGCGCTCCAACGCCCTTGCCGAACGCCTTGAACAAGGCGCCAACTCCCTTGCCACCCTTGCGACCAAGCTGACCGACGCCGAGTGGCAGAGCCACGTCCCTGACGGACGCAAGATCGGCGTCGTGGTCCATCACGTCGCCTCCATGTACCCGCTGGAGATCCAGTTGGCCCAGGCGCTGGCTGCAGGCAAGGCGATCGAGGGCGTGACCTGGGACGACGTCCACGCACTCAACGCCAAGCATGCCAAGGAAAACGACGCGGTCACGAAGGAGCAGGCGCTCGAGCTTCTCCGGCGCCACAGCGCGGCTGCAGCAGCCGCAATCCGAGCACTCGGTGACGAGGAGCTGGATCGGGCGGCTCCCGTGTCCCTGAACTTCGACGCCCCACTTACCTGCCAGTTCTTCCTCGAGGATCACGCGGTCCGGCACAGCTATCACCACCTGGCCCGGATCCGAGGGGCCTTGCAGCAGTCTCCCCGCGCGGCGCTCAGCGCTGTCTGACACGCTTTGAGCTGCGGCGCGGGCCACCGCGCCGCAGCTCAAACGCCCCTTGGTGCCCGCCCACTCTTCAGCTCACCTTCGCCGGGTCGGGTTGGCTTGTGCGGTCGCCAGCCTCGCCCTCACCGCGCACCTTCCGTCCGCGCCCCCGTTCGCTTGCCGACAGCCGGGGTTGGCGAGCGCGTTGCTCATTTTTCAGATGCAGCGCTACGTGTTCGCCGCTCGGGGGCACGACGCCCTCATTCGTGATAGCCTGGGACTGCGGCCCAACACGCTCGCATTGCAGGTCGTCCAGAACGAGACGGTGTGTCAGGCAGCCTCGTTCGCATACCGAAAAGAGCTCAACCGGAACCTCGATACGGTCAGTGGGCGCGTCCTTGTGCTTCAAGCTGCCGACCGGTACATCGTGTGGGATCCCGGATACCGATACGACCTGAGCCTCCCTTATGCCCCGTGGTTTATCGTCATCATGGATTCGGCATTCCGCAGACTCAGTCTCTTCTAGGCTGGGGGGCCTCACGTGGACCCGGTGATTCGCCCCGCGCAACCGGCCGATTGTCTTGCGATTGCGTCGATCTACAACCACTACATCACCAACACGACCGTCACCTTCGAGGAGCAGCCGGTTTCGGCCGCCGAGATCGAGTCCCGGGTCGCGGTCGTGCAGTTCGCTTCGCTACCGTGGCTCGTCGCGGAGGTGGATGGCGCGGTTGCCGGTTACGCCTATGCCGTGAAATGGAAGGCGACGCGCGAGGCGTATCGCTTTGCGGTAGAGGCCTCGGTGTACGTCGCAGCCGGATTCACCGGTGGGGGCATTGGCACTTCGCTTTACGAGGAGCTCCTGAACCGACTTCGAGCCATGAAGATGCACGTGGTGATCGGGGGAGTCGCGCTCCCCAACCCGGCGAGCGTGGCACTCCATGAGCGATTCGGCTTCGTCAAGGTGGCTCACTTCAAGGAAACGGGCTACAAGTTCAACCGATGGATCGACGTGGGTTACTGGCAGCTGTTGCTCGTCGGTCCGACGGACTCGTAGGCATTACAGGCACCCACATGCCCAGACTGATTGCCCAGCCGGCCATCATCCAGGCCGCCGGCACCAAGCCGAAGCGCATCGAGGAGTTCGTTGGCCGGGTCAACTCGGCGCATAAGCAGGTGAGCATTGCCCGGATGGTGTCGCCGGCGGGCTGGCAGGAGCCCGGACAACGACCCGAGTTCGAGGAGCTGACCGTCGTGCTCCGTGGCTGGTTGCGAGTCGAATACGAGGGCGGCGAGCTGACGGTGGGTGCCGGACAGGCCGTGGTGGCCACCCCGGGCGAGTGGGTCCGCTACAGCACGCGGGACCCGGCCGGTGCTGAATACATCGCGGTGTGCCTCCCGGCTTTTGCCCCGGAGACCGTGCACCGCGATGGCTGACGACCGGCCAGCCCCTTCACTGCGGCCGATCGGGTGGGTGCGCTCGCCGCTGCGGCGGCCTGCCGATGCGCCCAAGCAGGGCTTCGAGGGAGCGCCCAATGCCCGGATTCAGATCGAGCCGGATTTCCTGACCGCACTCGACGGCATCGAGGCCGGCCAGGACCTGCTGGTGCTCACGTGGCTGCATCAGGCGAAGCGCGACGTTCTAGCGGTGCACCCTCGTGACGACCTGCGGCGGCCGCTGACTGGCGTTTTTGCGACCCGCTCCGCCGACCGTCCCAATCCGGTCGGCTTGCACCGGGTCAAGGTCCTGAAGATCGACCGCTCCGGCCAGCTCGAAGTGCAGGATCTCGAGGCTATTGACGGCACCCCGGTAATCGACCTCAAGCCCGTTCTCGGCGGTGACAGATGACGACTCGGATTTTGCTCGGCCTCGCCTCGCTCGGACTGCTGGCTTCGGCCCTGTCGCCCGGTCCAGTAACTTGGCCGGCTCCGGGGCAGGACGCGCTCAAAGACAGTCTGGTTGCGCTCGAGAAGGAGTCCTGGCGCGCGTGGCAGCACCGCGATGGCGCCTTCTTCCAGAAGTTCCTCTCCGACGACCACGTGAAAGTCGGCTTCAGGGGCGTCACCGACAAGTCGGTGGTCGTCGCCGGTGTGAGCAGTCCGGCCTGTGTCGTCCACAGCTTCGCGGTGGACTCGTTTGAGCTCACGACGTTGAACCCGACGACGGCCCTTCTGACCTATCACGCGGCTCAACAGACGCTCTGTAACGGCCACACAGTGCCGAGTCCGGTATGGGTCAGCTCCTTGTATGTTCGACGGGGAGGCCGCTGGCTCAACGCGATGTACCAGCAGACCCAGGCACTTCCATGACATAGAGTGAGCAACAGAACCTGTGTATGCCGAAGATCACTCCAGCCAGGTTTTACGTCTCCATCTTCCCGAACTCGAAGATCGGGAGCATAGCGCGCTAGGGCGAAGCAGGACCGGGGCCCAAGGGCAGCGTGATGACCGTGGCGTTCGAGCTTGATGGGCAGGAATTCATCGCGCCGAACGGCGGCCTCAATTCAAGTTTACCGAGGCGATTTCGTTCTCGGTGGATTGCAAAACGCAGCGCGAGTTAGACGAGTATTGGGAGAAGCTCACGCGAGGCGGAAAAGAAGAGCCCTGCGGATGGCTGAAAGACAAGTATGGCCTGTCATGGCAGATCAATCCCGGAATCCTGGGAAAGCTGCTGAGTGACCCCGATCCCGCGAAGTCGAAGCGAGTCTTCGAGGCGATGCTGAAGATGAAAAAGATCGACATCGCAACCCTGGAGCGGGCGTACGAGAGTCGGTGAGCCCACCATCACGAGTCGGAGCGTTCCTGCATGTATCGCGTACGTCAGGATGACTTGCCATTCAAGGGCAGCTCGCACGAATTTGTCGGCGCCGATCACGGCGACGTAAATGTGTCCGTGTTTCTCCTCCGCGCGATCCCGGGGCGCGGCCCCGGACCTCATCGCCACCCATACGATGAGGTCCAGATCGTTAGAGAAGGCCGCGGTCTATGGACCGTCAACGGACAGGAGTTCGAAGCCGGGGCCGGCGACATCCTGGTGATCAAGGCCGGAGAGATTCATGGCTTCCGGGCCATCGGCGACGAACCCCTGGTCCAGGTGGACGTGCACCTGAGCCCCCGCTTCATCCAGGAGAACTTGAGCTAAGCGGGCTGACCCCATTCGGCTCCGAGATAACGCAACGAGCCCGGAGTCGTGAGCAGCTCGCCGGTCTCGAGCAGCGTCTTCAAGCCGGAGAGAATCATCGGCCATCCGCCGTAGATCTCGCCATTGGCGCCCTCCCGCATCTGATCGTGCGTAACTGTCAGGCGACACGAGTCGCCGATCGGCTCGATCTCCCACGTGACGCGCGATGTTCCCTCGCGCTTCACGTCGTCGCTCCAGAGAGCCCGGAAGCTCTGCACCAGGCGGCGGGGTGGGTCGACCACCAGATTTTCTCCCTCGCAGATCGGGAAATCGGGCTGCTGACGTGGGATCCCAACGTAGTGAGAGCCCGGCTTCCAATCCGACGTCACAGCGACCCCGAAGGTGTACTTGCTCCGCATGTCCGGATTGGTGATCGCCTCCCAGAGGCGCTCCGGCGTCGTCTTGATGTAGATCTCGAAAATCTTTTCCATCAGCCTACCCTCCAAGTTGTGTTTGAGATCGGTCAGGGCCGCCGCCCAGGGTGCGGCGTACTTGCTCACCCAGCGGTCGTGGACCTGCCGGATCGGGACCGGGTTCAGGAAGTGGAGCTTCTCTCGGCCACGCCGCCTGGTCACGACGAGGCCCGCTTCCTCGAGCACCCGGAGGTGCTTCATCACTCCGAACCGCGTCATCGGGAGCCGCCCCAGGAGCGCGCTCAGCGTCTGCCCGTCGTGCTTGAAGAGCGCGTCGAGCAGGCGTCGGCGGGTGGGATCGGCGAGCGCTCGGAAGACGGCATCCATGCCGGACAATATGTGACTATTTGGTCACCTGTCAAGCAGGGCCCGTCCGGCAGAGGACCGTAGATTATCGGCGAAGCGCGAACGGGCGCGGAGCGAGCTGACCTGGAGAGTCTGATATGACGCGGGCGAACGAACCCTTGGCCGAGCACGAGAGGCCCACCCCTGCCCCGACCGTTGATCTCTACGACAATGTCTACTCCGACTTTGCGAGTAGCGCCGAGGCCGCCGTCCGGGAAGCTGCCTTCGGCAAAGACATCGGTCAGAGCAGCTGGCTCACGGCCGCGGAATGGCTCGAGTTCGCGGACCAGCTCCAGGTGACGGCTGCCAGCGAAGTATTGGAGGTAGGCAGCGGGTCCGGTGGTCCGGCGGTGTATCTGGCCCTCACTCGTGGCTGCCGAGTGACCGGCGTGGACATCAACGAGCACGGGGTGAGAAACGCGCGGGCCCTGGCCGAAGCCCGGGGGCTCGCGGGCCGGGCGACGTTCAAGGTGGTGGACGCGACCGGGCCCATGCCATTCCCGCCGGCGAGCTTCGACGCGATCGTGTCGAACGACGCCATCTGCCACCTCAGCGACCGGCTGTCGGTGCTTCGCGACTGGCACCGCGTGCTTCGCCCCGGCGGCCGGGCGCTGTATTCCGACGCGATGATTCTCACCGGAGCACTCTCGAACGAGGAACTAGCCACCCGCAGCTCGATCGGCTTCTACCTGTTCGTCCCGCCGGGCGAGAACGAGCGTGTCATCCGTGACGCCGGCTTCGATCTGGTAGGGGTGCTCGACGTCACCGAGAACGCCGCTCTGATCGCCGGTCGGTGGCACGATGCAAGGGCGGCACACCGGGATGCGCTCCTGGCTCGGGAGGGCGAGGCGAACTTCGAGGGTCTCCAGCGCTTCTTGGCCTGCGCGCATCGGGTGTCCGGCGAGCGCCGGCTTTCCCGATTCGCGTTCGTTGCCCGGAAGCCCGTCGCCACGTCGTAGCGCCCCGGCCCATCCGCCTGAGACCGTTCCGGCCTGGGACCGAAGCGGACAGGCTTCCGCGATCTGTGCCCGACATGTAGAGAACCCGCCGCCAGCTCCGACTACTCTACGCAAGCCCCGAGAGACGGCTTCAAACCCTGGAACGGAGAGCGAGCCATGAGGTACATGTTGATGATGAATGCACCGCGCGGGACCGGCGATTGGCAGATTTTCAAGTGGGCTCCGGAGGAGATCA
>DATJGL010000140.1:0-9619 GCA_035495075.1 Gemmatimonadales bacterium | reverse complement strand
CGTGCGCGCGGCGTACTGTCCCATCTGAATCGCGGCCGGGCTGATCGCAGGAACCGCGCGTCCGTTCTCCTCAAACAGAGCCGCATCACCCAGCACGAACACTTCGGGATGGCCCGGGATGGTGCAATCGCGCCCAACAATGGCGCGCCCCTGCCGATCCAGCGGGGTATCGAGCGTCTTGAGGAGTGGGCTTGCGACATTGCCGGCCGCCCATATCACCGTGTGGGTCGGAATCGTCCAACCCGCTGCCTCGACGGCCCCGGGCCGGACGTTGGTGACGTAGGTTTCGCTCCGCACGACTACCCCAAGGCTTCGGAGCTCGCGCTTGGCCTCTTCGCTCAAGCGTTCGGGGTACGCATTCAACAGGCGCGGGGTTCCTTCGAGCAGAACTACAGTGGCCTCCCGCGGATCGATATGTCGAAAGTCGCGGCGCAGGGCATAGCTCCGGATTTCGGCCACCGCGCCGGCCATCTCGACACCGGTTGGTCCACCACCCACGATGACAAAGGTCAGCAACGCCTGCCGTTTGACGGGGTCAGGCTCTCGCTCGGCCCGCTCGAACGCGGTGAGGATTCGGCGGCGGATCTCGAGGGCATCCTCCAGGCCCTTGAGTCCAGGGGCCAGGCGCTCCCAGTCATCGTGGCCGAAATAGCTGTGGCGGGCGCCGGTGCAGATGAGCAGGTAGTCGTAGCCCACGCGGGTTCCGTCGGTCAGCTCGATCTGGCGATCCGCCTTGTCCACTCCACTGACCTCGCCCAGGATGACCTCGGTGTTTCGCTGGTGCCGAACGACCGACCGAATCGGTGCCGTGATGTCGGAAGGGTTGAGTCCGGCGGTGGCCACCTGGTAGAGCATCGGCTGAAAGAGATGGTAGTTGCGGCGGTCGATGATCGTGACGCGCACCGGCGCTCGCTTCAACGCCTGCACTGCGTAGATGCCGGCGAATCCACCCCCGACGATGACAACGTGGGGCACCTTGCGGTCGCCGTCCCGCTTCGGCGGGATCCCGTCGGTCATAGGCCCATGGTCTCGCGCCGCCACCGGGCGAACCGGATCACATCCTCGATCGGCGGAACCGCCTCCTCGTCGGCGTAAGCGGTGTACATGCGCCAGGCGAGGTAGGCTCGGTCCGGCAGGGGCAGGAAGGGCGGCTTGCGCCACCACTCGCGCCGCCGAAATGCCCAGGCGGTGCGGAGCAGGTCGATCGCGAGCCGCGGATTGACGATCGCCCGAACCGCGAGTCGAGCGCTGAGGCGCAACCAGGAATCCCTCATTGCCTTAAGATAATTCCGGCTGCTGGGGTATATTCCCCTCCCTATGACCGCCGTACCGGTTTCCGCGCCGCCCCGGCGGCATTATCGGGACGAGTTCCCGATCTTCCGGCACACGATTTATCTCAACAGTTGCTCTTTGGGCGCTCTGTCACGTCGCTCGCGGGCTCGAGTCAACGAGTACCTCGACGTCTGGGAATCGCGAGGCGCCGCTGCCTGGTACGACACGTGGTGGACAGCGCTGGGCGAGCTGCGTGATCGCTATGGGCGAATGGTCGGCGCCTCCGGCTCGGACATCGCTCTGCATCCCAATATTTCCGCGGCGCTCACATCGGTCGCCGACGCCCTCGACTACCGGCACCGTCGCAAAGTCGTGATCACCCGGCTCGACTTTCCGACGGTGGCGTACCAGTGGCTAGCGCGTTCCAGCGATGGAATCGAATTGGTGATGTTGGACAGCCCGGACGGGGTCCAGGTTCCGCTGGAGGCGTTCGAGCGTGCGGTCGACGACCGCACTGCGCTCGTGGCAACCAGCCACGTGTTCTTCACCTCCGGGGCAATCCAGGATGTGAGCGCCCTGGCCGACATCGCCCATCGGCAGGGGGCGCTGCTCCTGATTGACGGTTATCACGCCGCCGGGCAGCTCCCGGTTGATGTTGGCGGGCTCGGAGTGGACTTCTATTGCGCCGGCGGTCTCAAGTGGCTCCTGGGTGGATCCGGGATCGCATTCCTGTACGTCCGGTCGGAGCTCGCCGCCAAGCTGGCAACCCGTGCGACGGGATGGTTCGGCAACAAGGAGCAATTCCGGTTCGATCCGGAGCGGCTCGTGCTGCACGATGATGCCCGCCGCTTCGAGGCCGGTACTCCCGGTATGGGAGCGGTCTACGCCCAACTGGGCGGCCTCGACGTGATCGAGGAGCTCGGAGCGACTGAAATCCGTCACGAGACCATGGCGCTCACCGAGGCGCTGATCGAGCGTGCTCTTGAAGCGGGTCTCCGGCCCAAAGTGGCGGCCACGGTTGAAACACGGTCTGGCATCGTGATGCTGCCCAGCGATGACCCGGCGCGCGACGTCCAACGGCTGGCGGCGGCAAATATCGTGACCGACGCTCGACCTGGGCACGTTCGCGTTTCCCCCTATTTCTACAACGTTCCTGATGATCTCGACGCCTTGGTGGAGCTTCTGACGTCGTGAACGACGAGCCTCTGCGGCCGGGGTCGCCTCGCCCCCGCCGCGACTCGAGAGAGACCGAAGACGAGGCGCTGCTCGAGAGCCCGCCGCCGCAACAAGCCACCGCGCTGCACAAGGCATCGGACTCGTGGCGGGCGTTGCGGATTCTGGGCGAGTTCGTCTGGGGGTTCGATAACCTGGCGGATGTGAGCGGCGGTGTATCGATCTTCGGCTCGGCTCGCACTCGTCCCGAGGACCCCCACTATGAGGCTGCAGTCGAGACCGCCCGACTTTTGGCGGAGGCCGGCATCCCGGTGATTACCGGCGGCGGTCCGGGCATCATGGAGGCGGCCAACAAGGGCGCGTTCGAGGCTAACGGCCTTTCCATCGGTTGCAACATCGAGCTGCCGTTCGAGCAGGGCACCAATGCGTACGTGACCCGCAGTCTCATGTTCAAGTTTTTCTTCGTGCGCAAGATGATGTTCGTGAAGTACGCAGCCGCATTCATCGTCTTCCCGGGCGGATATGGCACGCTGGACGAGCTGTTCGAGGCGCTGACCCTGATTCAAACGGGCAAGGTGAAGCATTTCCCCGTCATCCTGTACGGCCGCCGCTACTGGGGTGGAATCATCGACTGGCTCCGGGAGACCGTCGCGGCGGAGCGCAAGATAAGCCCCGAGGATCTCGATCTCTTTCGGCTGACGGACGATCCAGCGGAGGCAGTGCAGATGGTGATCGAGGCACGCAAAGACGCTGCTCGGGGCCAGGCGACGTCGCGACACACCCGCGAGCACAAGCGGGGTACTGTGTGACCCGGCCCTCCGCACCGTACCTCCGCGGGCAGCGGATCGATCCGGACGCCATCAGCGGCCGAGAGACTGCGGCGGATCTGATCGACGGGGCGTTCATGGCGTACAACGCCGGCCGGCTGCGCGAAGGGTGTGCTCTCTTCACACAGCGCATGCTGGCCCCGGATGTGACCGTGGGAATGACCCTGACGGGAGCCATGACTCCGGCCGGGCTCGGCATGACCTGCCTCATTCCGCTGATGGAAGCCGGCTTCGTGGATTGGCTCATCTCCACCGGCGCGAATCTGTATCACGACGCCCATTTTGGCCTGGGGCTCGCGATGCACCGCGGCACCCCGCACGCTGACGATGTGGAGCTTCGGGACAAGGGTGTGGTTCGCATCTACGACATCTTCTTCGACTACTCGGTTCTCCTCTCGACCGATGCCTTCATCCGCGAAGTGTCGGCGCGGGAGGAGTTTCAGCGCGCGATGAGCACCGCTGAATACCACTGGCTCCTGGGCAAATACCTGCGAGAGCGGGAACGCGCGCTGGGCCTCGATCGGCGGTCAGTCCTGGCGGCCGCGTACGAGCTGGATGTGCCGATCTACACCAGCTCCCCGGGCGACAGCTCCATCGGGATGAACGTGGCGGAGCAGGCACTCGCCGGGAGCCGGCTCCGTTTCGACGTGAGTGCGGACGTAAACGAGACCGCGGCTATCGTGCTGGACGCCAAACGGTCGGGTGGAAAGAGCGGGTGCTTGATCGTAGGCGGCGGCAGCCCAAAGAACTTCATCCTCCAGACCGAGCCGCAGATCCAGGAAGTGCTCGGCATCGACGAGCGGGGGCACGACTACTTCCTCCAAATGACGGATGCCAGACCCGACACGGGCGGCCTGTCCGGTGCGACGCCGGCCGAAGCCGTGAGCTGGGGAAAGATCGACCCAGACCAGTTGCCTGGGACGGTCGTAGTCTACCTGGACAACTCGGTCGCGCTGCCGCTCCTCACGGCGTACGCGCTCGCGCGCCGCGAGCCACGACCGCTCAAGCGCCTGCAGCGAAAGCGCGGCGCGATGCTGGACCGGCTGGTCGCGGAGTATCGTGACGCGCTCGCACACCGGGATCGCAGGGCAGAAGACTCATCGGCCGGCGTGCATCAAGCCGCGGGCAGCATCAAGCCGGCTGCGCGGTGAGCGGGAGCGACGCGAGCGGGAGCGCGGAGGCGGTCGCCCGTTCCCCGCGTCTCACACCGGCCTACCGCTGGTATGCCCTCGGGCTTCTCGCCCTCATCAACCTGCTCAACTACCTCGACCGCAACGTCATCTTCGCGCTGTTCGAGCCGATCAAGCGCGAGCTCTCGCTCACGGACACACAGCTTGGGTGGTTGGGCTCGGCGTACATCCTCGTTTTCTCGGTTGCAGCACTTCCCCTCGGCGTCATCAGCGACCTACGGTCCCGCAGGGCGGTAATCGCCGGTGGGGTGGCGGTCTGGAGTGCGTTCACGTTTCTAGGCGGGCTGGTCCGGAATTTCTGGCAGCTGTTCACGTGCCGTGCGGTAGTCGGGGTTGGCGAGGCCGCTTTCGGCCCGGCCGCATCCTCGCTGGTGGCAGACTACTTCCCCGGCAAGGGTCGGGCAGCGGCCATGGGCATTCTCGCTTCCGGTATCGCCCTTGGCGGCGTGCTCGGCATCGGCCTGGGTGGCCTGCTCGAGCGCCATTACGGCTGGCGCATCGCATTCATGGTCGTGGGTGTGCCGGGGTTTATCTGCGCGGCGGCTGCGGCGCGCCTGATCGACCCGACGCGACCGCCTGCCGCGCTCTCCGTGCGCGAATTTCTACGGGGTGTGGGCGTTGGGCTCAACGCCGTGATGAGCCGGTTCATGTGCACGCTGATCGGGTTGCCGGCCGGCGCGGCGGCAGCTTTCGGCATTGACCGAGCCTACGGGGCTGACTCGAAGCTCGACACCGCGGCGCTCGGCGCCGCCGTTGGGCTCGGTCTTACGCTGGACATCTGGCGCTGGGCCCGCCTCAGTCGAGCAGGCCACTCGCTCGACACTCCACTGGGCAACGGCATCGAATCCACGATCACCGATATCGTCCGGGCCGGCAAACGGGTCCTGACGACGCCGACTCTGATGTATGTGTTTACCGCCGGAGCGATGATCTCGTTTGGGATGAACGGCATCGTGGGCTGGGGGCCCACGTTCATCTCCCGGGAGTTGGGGCTTACAGCCTCTCAGGCGGCGACGCTGTTGGGGAAATGGGGGCTGCTCGCCGGCACGGCCGGGACCGTTCTAGGAGGTGCGCTGGCGGACTGGCTCAGGCGCTTCACCGAGCAGGGCCGGGTCATCACCGTCGCGATCGGGTTACTGGTGGGCGGGCCGATCGCGATCTGGCTCCTGACGGTGCGCGATCCCAGCATCTTTACGCCGGCATTCTTCGGGGCCTTCTTTTTCCTCTCCTGGTACAACGGTCCGCTGACCGCGGTGATCTTCGACGTCGTGCCGGCGCGGGTCGGCGCCACGGTCGCAGGTGCGTACCTGCTGTTTATCCACCTGGCCGGGGACGCGATTGCCTTTCCGTTAGTTGGCGCGCTTTCCGATCGGTTCGGCCTCGATCGGGCGGTGTTCGTACTGCCGCTGGTCGCTACGCTGGGCGGGGCCGTAATCCTGGGCGCCACCCGTACCCTCGCGCAAGATATGCATCGCGCAGAAACGGGCTGATCGACGCATTACCTGGTGCGATACACCAGATCCAGCAGCTCTGCGTACATCGCCTCCGCGCGCTCGGGGTTGTTCGACCGGATGGCTTCGGTTGCGCAATGACGGAGGTGATTGTCCAGGAGTGCCCGCCCGGCAGCCCGGAGGGCCTCCTGCACCGAGGCGATCTGCACCAGGACGTCCGCGCAATAGCGCTCATCGTCAACCATCTTTTGCAGTCCACGTAGTTGGCCCTCGATTCGCCGAAGTCGGGTCAGCACGGCCTGTTTGGTCTCCGGCGCGAGCGCGACGGCGTGAACGCCATCGCCGGGGCGAGCGCAAGGGCAGGAGGCAGTTTCGCTGGTCATGCTTTTCGAAGCCTCAAGCTGTTGGTAACGACACTGACGCTGCTCACCGCCATCGCGGCGGCGGCTAGCGCCGGCGTTAGCTGGATCCCGAACAAGGGATAAAGCGCCCCAGCCGCGACGGGGATCCCGATCACGTTGTACACGAATGCCCAGAACAGATTCTGCCGGATGACCCGCATCGTGCGGCGGGCGAGCTGGATGGCCCGCGGAACACCGGAGAGATCGTTCCTCATGAGGGTTACAGCGCCCGTGTCCAGGGCCACGTCGGTGCCGCTCGCCATCGCGATCCCCACGTCGCTCTGAGCCAACGCAGGCGCATCGTTGAGGCCGTCGCCCACCATCGCGACCACGCGGCCTTCCGCCTGCATACGACTCACCTCGTTCAGCTTCTGCTCCGGCAGGACCTCCGCAACCACCCGCTCGATGCCTACGGTTCTTGCCACCGCCGCCGCAGTACGAGTGTCATCGCCCGTAAGCATGACGACCCGAAGGCCCAGCTCATTCAGCTGCTGCACGGCCTCCGCGCTGGTGGGCTTGAGCGGATCCGCGATGCCCACCAAACCGGCCGCACGGCCGTCCACCGCCACAAACACCGGAGTGGCCGCTTGTTCCGCCAAGGCAATCGCGGCCGGCTCGACCGCCGAGATATCGATGCGGTGCTCTCCCATGAGCACGCGATTGCCCGCTACGATGGTGTGGCCATCTACGGTGCCAACCACTCCCTTGCCCGGCTTGACGCCGAAGGATTGGGGCTCGAGAAGCGTCAGGTTGCGCGCCCGGGCCGCTTCCACGACTGTCTCGCCCAGCGGGTGCTCGCTCAGGCGCTCGATCGAGGCGAGGAGACGGAGATCGTCGTCGGACAACCCCAGGTGGACCACCCGGGGTCGGCCTTCGGTTATAGTGCCCGTCTTGTCGAGCACTACCGTGTCGACCTCGGCGACACGTTGCAGGGCCTCGCCGCCCTTGATCAGAACACCGAGCTCCGCGCCGCGGCCGGTCGCAACCATGACTGCCGTTGGGGTGGCGAGTCCCATGGCGCAGGGACACGCGATGATGACGACCGTTACCGCCGAAATGAGAGCGTGGAGATAGCGCGGCTCGGGCCCGAACGCGTACCACAGGCCAAACACCACTGCGGCGATTCCGATCACGACCGGTACAAATACAGCAGAGATTCGATCTGCCAGGTGCTGGATGGGGGCCTTTTGCCCCTGGGCGCCGCGCACGAGCGCAATGATGCGGGCCAGGACGGTGTCGCCACCGACCCGGGTCGCGCGGAATTGCAGGGCGCCGTTTCGATTGAGGGTAGCGCCCACCACCTCGGCACCGGGCTCTTTGACCACCGGCGCCGGCTCTCCCGTCAGCATGGACTCATCCACCGTGCTCGCGCCCCTGAGGACGACACCATCTACGGGAATGCGCTCACCGGGGCGTACCACCACCTCGTCGCCTACATGAACGTTGGCGATGGGCACTTCAACCTCGGCACCGCCTCGAATCACGCGTGCGGTGGCCGGCCTCAGGTCCATCAGCTTGCGAATCGCACTCGAGGTCCGGCTCTTCGCGCGCGCCTCGAGCAGATTGCCCAACAGCACGAGGGCAATGATCGTGGCGACGGTCTCGTAATAGACCTGCGGAACTACGCCGTACGTGGACACCCACCCAGCCGCGATCGTCATGAAGAAGCTGAACCCGAAGGCCGCACCGGTTCCAACCGCGATCAAGGTGTTCATGTCGGCGCCGCCATGGCGCAGTGCTGCCCATGCCCGGCTGTAGAAGTGCCGCCCGCTCCAACCCACCACCGGCAGGGTGAGAGCCAACGCAAGCCAACGTGCTCCGGCGGTGTGGGGGTGCCCCAGTAGCATGAGTATCACCGCTGGAACCAGCGCCACCCACAGCTTCCACTTGAGGGTCCTGACTTCGGCAGCGCGCTCGCGCTCCAAGCTTTCGAGCGCATCTTCAGCATTGGTGGTTGGAGCGGAAAGTTCGGCGCCGTACCCCGTGTCGCGAATGACCTGAACCAATTGGTCGGGGCCAGTCGCGTGGGGATCGAACGCGACGGTCGCCTCTCCGGTCATCAAGTTCACGGTCGCGGAGCTCACGCCCGCGGTGCGTTCGAGGGAGCGTTGCACCCTTCCGCTGCAGGCGGCGCACGTCATCCCGGAGACCGGGATAGTGCAGGTGGCGCTAGCGCCGGACATTCCCCAGCCTTGCGGTGTAACCCGCGTCCGTCACCGCAGCGGTCAACCGGTCGGCGCCCAGGGTGGCTTCGTCGAAACGGACGTCGGCTCGCCCGATTTGGATGGATTCGACTTCAACGGTCGGCAGCGTAGCGAGGGCCCGGCGGACGGCGTTCACGCAGTGGTCGCAGGTCATGCCCTCGATCTCGATGGTAGCCTGTGTCATGGGAAAGATTCTAGATAGGGGGAGGGGGTATGTCAACGCACTGGGCAACCTGAGGTTACAGGTCTGACTCATTGGCCCGTCGCCAGGTGCAAAACGCCCCGCGAGCCCTGTCCACGCCAAGAGGTGGCTCTTGGGAGACCATCTCTCTCGCGCCTAAGTGGCCATCCCACTGCTGGTTAGGCGCTACAGGCCCAGGGGCATGTGTCCTGCTCTCACGGCCTCCTTATGACCAAGTCGCCTGATCCCAAACCGCTTCCTCTTATTCCGCTCCTCCGGGCGGAACAGGGGCCGCCTGACCAGGACGTGCTTGCCACCTGGCACGAAGCCCTGGCGGACTCGGTCGGTGTCGAGCTGGCTCACGATCTGTTTGGGTTGTGGCTCTATCCTGTCGCCGGCGGAGCGGTTCTGATCGGACCGGACGCCTTGGCGCAGGATCGGCTTCCCGTGCCGCTTCCCCAACCGAGGGTCAGCCGCGAGCAGGCGGACGAGCTGGGAGAGGTCGTGCGTCGAGCCGGCTACCGCTCAGCGGCCTGTTTGCCGATCCGCTTCGGTCGAAGCGACGTCGGACTATTGCTGATCGCCGCGCTCGAACCGGATCGATACGACGACGATGCTGCCCAAACCCTGCTCGAGCGGATCGCTGAGGCGATTGCTCCGACGCTGGCGCGAATCGCTCAGCAAAGATCTGCGGACGCCGATGCAATGGTCCCCGACCTCGGGGCCGAGCTGGCCAACGCGTGGATCGAGGCCCGCTCACCACGCGATTTCTTCGGCCTGGCATCGCAAGTGTTGGGGCGGCTCGTACCCCACGATCTGTTTGGGTTGTGGCTCTATCCTGTCGCCGGCGGAGCGGTTCTGATCGGACCGGACGCCTTGGCGCAGGATCGGCTTCCCGTGCCGCTTCCCCAACCGAGGGT
>DATJGL010000139.1:0-2168 GCA_035495075.1 Gemmatimonadales bacterium | reverse complement strand
TGCCAGGCCGTTCGTGCAATCCACCAGCTTTGTGAAGCTGCGCGAGGCTTCGATCGGGTTGACCCTGCCGCGGAAATGGGCGCGGGCCGTTATGGGAGCGAGCGATCTCCGGGTAAGCCTGACCGGACGGAATCTGCTGCTCTTCACCGATTACTTCGGGTATGACCCGGAAGTCAGCAATTACGGACAGCAGGCGATCGTTCGAAACATCGATCTTGGGCCGTATCCTCCGATGCGCAGCTTCCTGTTCAACATCTCGCTGGGGTTCTGACCATGCAGACACACGCACTGCGCCGCCTCACGATGGTGGCCTCTCTCGCGGGTGGCCTGCTCATTGGCGCCTGCGGCGATTTCAATGTCACCAACCCGAACCAGCCCACGCTGGACGATCTGGTCAACAACCCGACCCGCACCAAGCTATCGGCGGCGGCGACCGGATTGCTGGTGGGGATTCGAGTCGATCAAACCAGCTACATCTGGCGCCTCGGCTCCATGGGGCGCGAGGGTGTTAACCTTTCCGGCAACAACCAGCCCGACTACCAGGAACCCTATTTCGGCCCGCTGCAGGGAACCGGCTTCGGGGCCGCCATCTGGACCAACGAGTACCGCGAGGTGCTGAACGCCAACACGTACATCACCGCCGTCCCGAAGGCCACACAGATTGCGGGCGCTGAAGGTCTGTCGGGTGCGGAGGTGGCGGCCTCGCTCGGTTTTGCCAACACGCTCAAGGCCCTGGCACTGTTCTACGTCGTCACTTCGCACGGCTCGCTGGGCGCTCCGGTCGACGTGGGGCAGCCGATCACGGCTCCTCCCGCGCCGTTCGTGAGCGAGGACAGCGTCTACGGGTACATCCTGGCAACGCTGAATGCCGCCCAGGCCGACCTGACGGCGGCGGGGGGGGCAGCATTTCCTTTCCCCGTGCCGGCGGGTTTCACCGGCTTCAGCACGCCGGCGACATTCGTGGCGTTCAACCGCGCGCTCGCGGCCAAGGCCTATGTATTCCGGGCCACGGCACTCAATTCCACCTGCGGCCCCGCGACCTGCTATAACGCTGCACTGGCCGCGCTTGCGCTGGCGGGCCCCGGCTTTGCCATCTCGGATCCGACCCAGCTCAAGAAGGGTGTCTACCTCGACTATTCGCCCGGTGCCGGCGACCTGTCGAATGAGCTGTCGGATGCGCTCGACGCTCCGAACTTCTTCGCACTGCCGCTCTTGATCGATCTGGCGCAGAAGCAAACCGACGGCACCACCCCGGATCAGCGGGCCGAGACCAAGATCGCGCCGCAGACGGCGGGCACGCCGCAGCAACTGGGCGGCATCGGCATCCTGGGGACGCACAAGTTCACTATCTACTTGAGCGGGGGCGAGCCGAATCCTTCGGCGCCGATTCCGGTCATCCGCAGCGAGGAGCTGCCGTTGTTACGGGCCGAGGCAAATATTGGCCTGAACGACCTCGGCTCGGCGCTGACGGACATCAACTTCATCCGCACCACAGCGGGCCTCCTGCCCGCGCTCGGTTCGCTCGGCACCAAGGACCAGGCCATTGCCGAGCTGTTGTACAACCGGAAGTACTCACTCTTGTGGGAGCAGGGCGGCACGTGGTTGGACGCCCGTCGCTATGGGCTTCTGAACACGATCCCAATCCCGCCGGGGTTCTCCAACAGCACTCCGCCGAACAATAATTTCGGTGCGAGCAAGGTCCCCACCCGCTTGCTGGTCCCGGACGACGAGTGCCGTGCCCGGGCTCTCGAAAGCGGATGTAGTCCGCTGGGGACGTGACGAAGACAGCGTGAATAGTAAACAGTGAACGGTGAACAGGGGGCTTCTATGATGGACGAAGCTCCCTGTTCACTGTTTACTGTTCACGCAGTTCCCGCTAACCGTTCGCCGTTCACGCTGTTTTCCTATTTCGGGGATTTCATGCGTCTCCGCCCGTCGCTTTCTGCCATCGTTCTTGTCGCCGTCGCTCTTCCGCTTGCCGCGCAACAGCCCAAGACCAAGAAGAAAGAGCCGGCCAAGCCTCAAGTCACCGCAGCGACGCCGACGCTCGATTCCCTTGTTGTGCCGACGGCGTACAAGGCGCGCAGCATCGGTCCAGCCATGATGGGAGGGCGGGTGTCCGCGATTGCGCTCGACCCGACCAATCCGTGGACCTACTACGTCGGGTT
>DATJGL010000138.1:0-45996 GCA_035495075.1 Gemmatimonadales bacterium | reverse complement strand
GCCCCCTTCGCCGGCGCGCAAGAATTCGGTAGCGGCGCCGACCGGGTTGCCGCACTGTTCCGGCAATGGCATCGAAGATCAGGGTCCTACCTGTGACCCCGAAGCGGTGGCGCGATCTGGCCGCGTTGTTCGGGGCTCGGGGCGCGTGTGGCGGTTGCTGGTGTATGTACTGGCGCCGGGCCGCTGCCGATTTCAACCGAGGGAAGGGTCGAGCCAATCGCGCGTCGTTGCGGGGCCTGGTGGCCTCCGGCCAACTCCCGGGTTTGCTCGCCTATCTCGACGGCGCCCCGGTGGGCTGGTGCTCAGTCGCGCCGCGCAATGCATTCCCGCGACTCGAGCGGGCCCGCGCGCTCCGGCGAATCGATGCAGAACCGGTGTGGTCGGTGGTGTGCTTCTACGTCGCCCGGGCGCATCGCCGCCAGGGTGTTTCGGTGGCGTTGCTCGAGGGCGCCGCATGGCTTGCCCGGCGCCGAGGCGCCCGGATTCTCGAGGGATATCCGGTTGATCCCCGCGAGTCGGACTATGCCGATGCGTTCGCCTGGACTGGCACAGCCGCGGCGTTCCGGGCGGCCGGCTTTACCGAAGCCCGCCGCGTCTCCCCCGTTCGCCCCATCATGCGGCGCGAGCTCGGTGCGTGACTGGTCCGCAGACCCGGCGACTTCGTATATTTCGCGACCATGACATATCAAACGGTGACCACCCTGAGCGCGGCGGAGGTGCTGATTCGTGCTAAGCGGTTCTTTGCCGAGCGGATTCCGCTCGCAGCCACCTTCCCGGAAAAGGAAGGGCCGACCTTCCTGGTCTTGCGCGGACAGGGTGGGGAGGAGATCGCGATTGCCGTGACCCCCGCGCCCGGCGGCAATCGAGTGCGCGGATCGACCCTGCTGTTCGACCAGGCGCTAGACCGGTTTCTCTCGACTCTGCCAACGCCGGACGAGTTCTCCGCATGAACCAGGAACTGCCGGTGCGCGTGATGGTCACAGACGTCTGGAACGCGGTGCTGCTCGATCTCGCGCCCTCGACCTCGCTGGCGGATCTCAAGCGCGAGGCATTGAGGCGCACCCTTGTTCGGCGCGACCCGGGGGAGTATGTCGTCAAGTTCCGCGGGGCGGAGGTGCTCGATGAATCAGCTACCCTCAAGGCCGTCGGCGTCCCGCCCAACGCAGAGCTCATCGTGCTGCCGCGTCGGCGCCGGCCGGTGAGATAGCCGGTGTTGCTCACCACCAGCGCCAACCGCACGCTGACGCTGCTCGCCGCTGCGTTTCTGGGTTTCGACGGTGCCGCGCTGCTGGTCTTTGGAATCTGGTCGCGCCACGCACTGCTCGCGCTGATCGGCGCGGCGCTGTTCGTCTCCTCCGGACTCGTCCTTCTGTACTGGCGCTGGCACCAGCGACAGTTGGAGGAGATCGCCGCGGCTCGCCGCGCTCTCCGGGAAGAGACGGAATCTCTGCGGGAGCTCCTCCGCGGGAATTGAGTCGGTGCCCGTCGCGATCTTTACCCACCCGGATTGCCTTCGCCACGACCCAGGGCAGGACCACCCGGAGACTCCGGCCCGCCTCCAGGTCCTACTCGACCGACTTCGCACTGAACCGTCAGCGGCCCTGCACAATGCCCCCCCGGCAGACCGCGCGTCGCTGTTGGCGGTGCACAGGGACAGCTATCTCCGATCGGTCGAGGCGCTGAGCGAAGCCGGCGGCGGCGCCCTCTTTCTGGATACCATTCTCAACCGGTCGAGCTGGGCTGCGGCCTTGGGAGCGGCCGGCGCTGTCGTCGCGGGCGTGGACCACGTCCATACCGGCAAGGGGCACGCCTTCGCCGCAGTGCGGCCGCCGGGTCACCACGCGCTCGCCTCGGTCGGCATGGGATTCTGCCTGGTCAATAACGCGGTCGTCGGGGCCCGGCATGCGCAGAGGCTCGGGCGGGAGCGCGTACTGATCGTGGATTGGGATGTCCATCACGGGAACGGCACCCAGGCTCTGGTGGAGCAGGATGAGACTATCCGTTATGTCTCGCTGCACCAGTCGCCCTGGTATCCCGGGACGGGCGCCGCCGACGAGCGGGGCGTGGGCAACGTGTTCAACGTGCCACGTGGTCCAGGCAAACCGGCCGAGCTCTACGTCGGCGATCTCTGGGCCGCCATCGTAGCCGCGACCATGGACTGGACCCCGGCACTGGTGCTGATCTCTGCCGGGTTCGACGCGATGCGGGGCGACCCGCTCGGCGGGTTCACCTTGGAGCCCGCCCACTACGCCGACCTGACCCACCGGCTCCGCGAGCGACTGCCCGATGCTCCGATCGTGGGCCTGCTCGAGGGTGGGTACATTCCGTCCCGCGTCGCCGCCGGCGCGGTCGCCCACATTCAGGCGTTGGGAGAGTAACCGTGGCCCTGCATCTCGAAGCCGAAGTGCTCGAGCTGACCACCCGGCATCCATTTCTGATCGCACGGGGTGGGCAGGCGCTGCACCACACCGTTTGGGTCCGCGTGCGTGACGACGACGGCTGTGTAGGCTGGGGAGAGGCCGCGCCTACTACGTACTATGGCGAAAGCCCGGAGACGGTCCTCGCGGCGCTCAAGCTGTATGCTCCGCACCTGCCTCGGGATCCCTTCGACCTCGAGAGCACGGAACGCGCGCTCAGGAACACGCTGGCCGACAATCCGTCGGCTCGGGCCGCGGTCTCGACCGCGCTTCACGATCTGGTCGGAAAGCGGCTGGGTGTGCCGCTCTATCGGCTGTGGGGCCTCGACCCCGCGGCGACGCCGATCTCGACGTTCACGATCGGGCTGGACACAGCGGACAAGATGCGGGCCAAGGTGCTGGAGGCCGAGCCGTATCCCGTACTCAAGGTGAAGCTCGGGACCAACCGGGACGACGAGATTCTGCGCACCATCCGCGGCGCCACCGACAAGGAGCTTCGGGTGGATGCCAACTGCGGCTGGACTCGGAAGCAGGCAATCCGTATGCTGCCGATGCTCGAGGAGTTCGGCGTGACGGTGCTGGAGCAGCCGCTTCCCGCTCACGATCGAGAGGGACTCGCCGCCGTGACCCGCGCGGCGCGGATCCCGATTATCGCCGACGAAAGCTGTCTCGTGGCCACCGACATACCCCCGCTGGTCGGCGTGGTCGACGGCATCAACATCAAGCTGGCCAAGTGCGGCAGCCTCCGCGAGGCGCTGCGCATGATCGCGGTGGCGCGGGCGCACGGTATGATGGTCATGGTGGGCTGCATGATTGAGTCGTCCATCGCAATCACTGCGGCAGCTCATGTCACGCCGCTAGTGGACATCGTGGACCTCGACGGCGCGGCGCTGCTCGCGTCCGATCCGTTCGAGGGGGCCACGATCGAGCAAGGCCGCATCGTCCTTCCCTCCGGACCGGGGCTTGGCGTGCGAGCGAGATGACCGCCTACGCGCGCGTCGCGCTTCCACTCCCGCTTCATTCGACTTACACCTACGGGATACCCGAGGCCCTGGCCGACCGCGTCGTGCCGGGCGCGCGGGTGGTGGTTCCCCTGCGGGACCGGGAACTGATCGCCCTCGTGGTCGAGCTCAGCGACGAGGCGCCAAGCGTAGCGGCCCGGGACCTCCTTGCCGCCCCGGACGACGAGCCCGCGCTGCCCCTTCCGTTGTTACGAACCGCTCGCTGGATCGCCGACTACTACGGGGCGCCGGTCGGTCTGACGCTTCGTGCCGTGCTGCCAAGCGGCATGTGGGGCCAATCGCAGGTGATCGTCACGCGAGTCGCGACGCGACCGCTTACTCGTGGCCTTGCTGGTGACGTGCTTGAATGGCTGGGTGAACGGGGTGGGGAAGCAGCGGTGCCGACCATTGCCAGGGCGCTCAAGCGGCCGGTGTGGGACGCGGTTGATCGCCTCGCCCGGGTGGGGGCCGTGAGCCTGCGGGTGGAGCCGCCGGACACGGGGGCCGACGGCGCGACCGAGCGACTCCTGGTGCTGGCGGGGGAACCGGCTTCGCTGCTGGAGCGTGCCGCTCTGTTCAAGCGCAAGGCGCGGCAGCGGGCCCTCTACGAAGCCGTCGAAGGCTTGGGGGGCCGGGCTCCGGTGCGCCACGTGGTGGAGCAGCTCGGTTTCGGCGACGCCGTGGTTCGGGGCTTGGTCAAGGCGCATCTAGCCCGGGTGGAATCCGCCGAGCGCCTGCGCGATCCGTTCGCTGACACGCCGGCCTCGCCACCTCCGTCACCGCTCACGCCGGACCAGGACGCGGCGCTCGCCGCAATCGGCTCGCTAGCGCCGGGAGAGGGGGCGCTGCTGTTTGGCGTAACAGGCAGCGGCAAGACGCTGGTGTACCTCGAGGCGGTCCGTCGGGTATTGGCTGCCGGTCGGAGCGCAATCGTGCTGGTTCCCGAAATCGGGCTCACGCCGCAGACTGTTAGCCGCTTCCGTGGAGCATTCGGGGATCAGGTCGCGGTGCTGCACAGCGCGCTCTCGGATGGCGAGCGCGCCGACGCGTGGCGGCTGCTCCGCCGGGGCGAGCGGCGGGTAGCGGTCGGAGCGCGGTCTGCGATCTTCGCCCCGGTGCCCAATCTCGGCATCGTCGTGGTGGACGAGGAGCACGAGGCCACCTACAAGAACGGCGAGGCGCCCCGGTATCACGCCGGAGCGGTGGCCGCTGTGCGCGCCCGGCTGGAGGACGCGGCCCTTGTGCTGGGCAGCGCGACTCCCGGGCTCGAAACCATGGGGCTCGCCACCGAAGGGAAACTCCGTCTCATAAGGCTTCCCCAGCGGGTCGGCACGCGGCCGCTGCCACCGGTCGAGCTGATCGATCTCCGCGCGGCACCACGGGTCTCGGGCACGGGCGCGGTACCATGGTCCAACAGGCTCGACGAGGCAGTCGCCGAGGCATTGGCCCGGGAGGAGCAGGCGTTGCTCCTGCTCAACCGTCGGGGCTGGGCGTCGTTTCTCCAGTGCCCCGAGTGCGGCGGCGTACGCCAGTGCCCCCGCTGCACGGTGTCGCTCACCGTGCATCGCGCGCCGGAGGCGCTCCGTTGTCACTACTGCGGTCATGAAGAGCCGCTGGCGTTGGACTGCCCGACCTGCGGGCATGTCGTACAGGAGATGCGCGGGGTGGGAACCCAACAGCTCGAGCGGCTCTTGGCGGAGCGCTTTCCGCGGGCACGCGTTGCCCGGATGGATCTCGACTCGACCAGCACCAAGTGGTCACACCAGCGAATTCTGGGGAAGGTCGAGCGACGTGAAGTGGACCTTCTGGTTGGGACCCAGATGATTGCCAAAGGGCTCGATTTTCCCAACGTCACGCTGGTTGGGGTGGTTGACGCGGATACCGGACTATATCTGCCGGACTTCCGCTCAGGTGAGCGTACCTTTCAGTTGCTCGCGCAGGTTGCGGGACGAGCCGGGCGGGGGCCTAAGGGTGGGCAGGTGCTAGTGCAGACCCGGAGCCCCCGGCATCACGCGCTGGTGCACGCAGCGCAACACGATACCGAAGGTTTTCTCCGCGCCGAGCTGGCGCTGCGGCGGGCGCCGCCGTATCCGCCGGTTGTAGCGCTCGCCAATCTCGTGGTGTCCGGCGCTGACGAAGGCGCGGTAGGGAGGCGCGCGGCGGAAGTTGCCGACTGGTGCGCGGCCCTCGTCTCGCGCTACGACCTTCCGCTCGAGGTACTGGGTCCTGCTCCCTGTCCGCTCGCGCGCATCAAGGAGCGATGGCGCTGGCACGTACTGCTCAAGGGCCCGTCGCGCGTGGTCGGCCGCGTGGTGCGCTACGGGGCCCGTCGGCTCACTCGGGCGGGAGACGTACGAGTAGTGATCGACCGCGATCCTGTGTCGGTGCTCTGACGCTCGGCGACGGCGACATCGTGAAGCCGATAATCTCGCCGCGCGGGATCAGCTGACGCTTGCGGTGAACGTCACACTGATTCCGCCTGCGATCGAAGCGCTTACGGTCTGGGTGCCCGGAGTCGGCCCGACAGTCCACAGGACCTTGCTCCGCCCGCTACCGTCCGTCGTTGTGTTGATCGGACTGAGTGACCCACCGCCAGAGCTTACCACCCACGTAACCGGAACTCCCGAAACCGTGTTACCGTATGCATCCGTTACTACAGCCTGGAGCGGAGTCGGGAGCATCGCTCCAGGCGAGGCAGCTTGCCCGCTTCCGCTCTGTGCGAGGATGGCGGCGGCAGGGCCGGGGCTTTGGTGCAAGATCCAACCGCCGCCGCCGGCGCCGACTGAGAACCCACCCGGGGAGGTAGCTAGCAAGGGGGCCAACGCCGAATTGGCACTCGGATCCTGGCGGGTCCGCTTGTACCGAGAGCCGGGTCGGAGCCGTATACACCACCGTCACCTTCCCTTGCGCGTCCGGCAACAAGGTGTCGGAGCTGCCGGGCCCGCGGCCGCTAGGAGAGAATGAGCCGAAGAAGACCGTGCCGCCGCGACCAAGCGGTCGGGGTTATTGCACCCGGGTCAGGGTGATCACCAGGTCCAGTCGCGGGGTGGTTTCGTTGCTGTACCTGCTGTAGTGCTCATGAATGATCTTGTTGCTGTCGCCGATCTTCGTGACCGTCCGAACATTCTCGTCGTGCACGCCGTCTTCCACGGGAATGAAGCCCTCGGTCGTGAACTCCTTAGCCTTGTCGTCGTACTTTCCGATCTCCGATACTCGCAGTGACCAGAGGCTGTAGAAATAGGTCGAATCGTACCTGCCGGTGACCGGATTGTAGGTTACGAAATTCAAAAAGCCGTGGTGCTGGCTGGGATCGTCCTTGTCGTGCAGTTCGACGTCCCACTCGAGGTAGGTCCCTTCGAGAACGTACGAGATCTTGTACGTCCCGACGTCGTACGCGACGGACCCATCCTTCTGGTGGTATTCCGCCACCGCGTTCCAGGTTCCTACCAGCGGCTTGAGGTAGCTCATGTTGCGGAGGATGGTCGGGCCATCGTCGGCTCGGCCTTGCGCGGCCAGAGCGGCACCGTCAACGAGAAAGGCCGCGAAAATAGAGAGTGCACGGAGCATCAGCCGAGCCGACATCGGCCCTCCCGCGAAGAGCATAGCTTGAATCACCTCCGGCGCGCGCCTAGGTTTGAGGCCGCCCTATGAGCGATCTCGCCCCGACTCAGCCAGCGACCAGCGCGTATCACCTTCCGGATTTCTCGAAGTCGCCGTTCGCCGGCGCTCCCGAGGCGCATTTCGAGCCGCTTCCGGCCGACGGCGTGTTGCCCGAAGGATTCTTCTCGACCTCGAACCTGCCGACCTACATCAAGCTAAATGGGCGCTGGACCATGCCGGCCCGGCCGCGCATGGACTGCGTCGTCGTCCGACGGGGCAACGAGCTCGAGACCATCGAGCCGCGGCGCCTGCGGCGGGGCGATCTAGTCGCCATGGGCGAGGCGGAAGACGGCTCGCAGGGCATCGTGGTCTACGCCGAAGGGTTTCTGGGCGGCAGCCACGGCGCCAACGAGTTTCGCTTCATGTCCACCGAAGTGAGTCGTGAGCGGCCCGTCAACTATGAAGAGCTTGCCCGACGGCTGGTGGAAGAGAAGCAGAGCGGGGGCTACCTGGTCTGGGTGGTCGGCCCTGCGCTGGTGCACTCGCGGGCCCGGGCCGACTTCGAATGGTTCATCGCCAACGGCTTTGTCCAGGCGGTGCTGATCGGCAACGCGGTCGCGGTGCACGACATCGAGGCCGCCATTTTCGGCACGACCCTGGGCATGACCAGCACCGGGGCCCCGTCGCAAGGTGGACACGGGCTGCACATGCGGGCCATCAACCGGGTGCGTGCGGCGGGGTCGATCGAGTGCGCCGTACACTCCGGGCTGATCAAGAGCGGCATCATGCACGCGCTGGTCACGCACAACGTTCCCTTCGTGCTGGCAGGCTCCATTCGCGACGACGGCCCGCTGCCTGGCGTGTTGAGCAACACGCTGGACGCGCAGGATGCCATGCGTGAATACACCGTGCAAGCCACCGGGGCGATCTTGATCGCGACGGCGTTGCACGCGATCGCCGTCGGCAACATGCTGCCGGCCTTCCATACCCGCTACGGTCCGCCGGCGCCGCTCATGACCATCTGCGTGGACCAGACGGAGTTCGTGGTGAACAAGCTCAAGGACCGTGGCACCCACCAGGCGTACGGGGTTGTCACCAACGCGCAGGACTTCATGCACGTCCTGCGGTTCTACGTAGAGCGATGGGCACGGGAATCGGCTTGAACCAGCCCGCCAGCGCCCCTGGCGTGGGGCTCGGCTGGAGCCGCCTCGCCGAGGAGGTTGCCCGGCTGCTTCCCAAGGAAGAGATCGACGCCGTCTGGGCGTTCCCCAACTTGCGGCGCGATGGGCACGAGTGGGGCACGGCCGTGATCGCCCGAGTGGAAGGCGAGCGGCGGCGCATCTACACCGCTCGCTACCAGTTGGTGCTCAAGGGCAAGGATCGGGGCCGGTTCGAAGCGGCTGTCGAGGAGGTCGGAAGCGGCCCCCTCGAGACGATCTCCGACCTGCTGCGCGAAGTGCACAAGCGGACCGACGACGAGCACCCGCCTGTGCCGATCGCTCCCGCGGAGTGGTTTTCCCCGCCTCCCGATGGCTCGGCTCGCTAGGGGTGAGGGCGCGGCGCTGCTCGAGCGGTTTCGCCGCCATCTCCGCGATCACCACCTCCCCGTTACCCGCCAGCGGGACCTCATCGCCCAGACCGTCCTCATGTCGGACGAGCATCTGTCGGTTGAGGCGATTCAGCGACTCCTCAATGACGAAGGCGAGAAGGTAGGCACCGCGACCATCTACCGCACCCTCGACGTGCTGGTGCGGAGCGGATTGGTCCGGGCGCACGATTTCGGCGAGGGCTTCAAGCGGTATGAGCCGATGCCGCAGCAGACCCATCACGAGCATCTCATCTGCCTTCGCTGCGGTGCGGTGGTCGAGTTCCAGAACGAGCGTCTCGAGCGCATGCTGCCCATCATTGCCGACGAGCATGAGTTCCAGCACCAGCGCCATCATGTCGAGGTCTACGGACTCTGCCGTGATTGCCGGCGGCGCGACCTCGGCCCGCTGACTGGTGAAGCGTGAGGGAACCCGCGAGCCTGGGCCTTCTGGTTGCATTTGCGGCAGGGCTCCTGAGCTTTCTCTCCCCTTGCGTCCTCCCACTAGTCCCCTCGTACGTCGGCTTTCTCACCGGAATGACGTTGCCGGAGCTGTCGGACCGCCGGCGGGTCGCCGCGCTGCATGCGCTGCTCTTTGTCGCCGGATTCTCGCTCATCTTCGTGCTCCTCGGCGCCAGCGCGACCGCACTCGGCGGAGCTCTCAAGTACTACCAGCTCTGGATCGCGCGCATCGGCGGCGTTCTCATCATTCTGTTCGGCCTGGTGTGTCTCGGCGTGATTCGGGTCGGGTGGCTGGAGCAGGAGCGCCGGTTGCAGTTCCAGCACAAGCCCGTCGGGTACCTCGGGTCGGCCCTGGTCGGCATGGCGTTCGGCGCCGGTTGGACGCCGTGCATCGGCCCCGTACTGGGCGGGATCCTGAGCCTCGCGGCAACGACCGAGAGCGTCAGCCGGGGCATGCTGTTGTTGGGGGTCTACTCAGCCGGGTTGGCAGTGCCTTTTCTCATCGCGGCAGTTGCCGTCGAGTCATTTCTCGACTGGTTTCAACGCTTCCGCCGTTTCCTGCCGTGGGTGATGCGGGTGAGCGGGGCGCTACTCGTTCTGGTGGGCCTGCTCATGGCGACGGGGCAGTTCACCCGACTTGCAGGTTGGCTGCAGGCTTTGACCCCCGATGCGATACGGAACCTCATCTGAAAAGCGTTCACGCTGTTTTGTCACTCGCTTCTTCCAGCTCTTCTTCCAACTGCTGTCGCCGCAGCAACTCCCAGTAGCGGCCGCCGCGCGCTACCAGCTCCTCGTGGGTTCCCTGCTCGACCAGGCGACCGCTATCGAGGACCAGGATCCAGTCCGCCTCGCGGACCGCCGTCAGCCGGTGGGACACGATCACACTGGTGCGCCCGGCCAACGCGCCTCGCAGCCCGGCGAGAATCTTGGCCTCGGTCTGCGCGTCAACTGCGCTTAGCGCGTCATCGAGCACGAAGATAGGCGGGCCTTGCGCCAGCGCCCGCGCGATCGCTGCCCGCTGCTTTTGGCCACCAGAGAGGTTGACGCCCCGCTCGCCGAGCATTGTGTCGAAGCCCGAAGGCAGGTCGCTGAGGGCAGCGGCCAGCTGCGAGGTCTCCGCCACCCGCTCAAGCCGCCCGTCGTCAGGGGCACCGAGCAGCACGTTGTCCCGGAGCGTCTGGCTGAAGAGGAATGTCTCCTGCGGAACGAAGCCGATTGCCTGATGCAGATCAGCCAGGGAGATGGTGCGGATATCCACGCCGTCGATCAGGATCCGCCCTCGATCCGGATCGTAGGTCCGGACCAGAAGGTCCACCAGTGTGCTCTTGCCGGCCCCGGTCGCCCCTACGACCGCAAGCGACCGACCGGGCGCAACGTAAAAAGAGACGTCCTGCAATACCCAGCCCCGCTCCGGCGCGTTGGGATACCTGAACCACACGCCGTCCACTGTTAGCGCGCGCGCTCCGTGGGCCGGAGGCAACCCCGCGGCACTGGACGGTGAAACGATGCTCGGCCGCTCACGCAGGAGTTGGTTGATCCGCGCCATCGCCGCGGCGCCCCGCTGAAACAGGTTGATCGCCCATCCCAGCGCGATCATCGGCCAGACCAGCATCGCGAGATAAACGCCGAACGCGATAAACGCACCGACGCTTACCTGGCCCTGGAGCACCAGCCCGCCACCGACGTAGAGCACCGCAGCAGCCCCCAACCCACCGAACAGAGTCAGGACGGGGTAGAAGACGCCTTGGACCTTGGCCAGCGCGAGATTGCGTCGCCGGTAGTCTTCGTTGAGGCGTCTGAACGCGTCGGTTTCGGCCCGCTCCTGCCGATAGGCGCGCACCACGCGCACGCCCGAGAGGTTCTCGTGCACGAAATTGGTGAGCTCGCCGAACTGGTTCTGGATATCGAGCGTACGGTGGTGAATCTTCTGTCCCAGGACCACCATGGCGAGCGGAAGTCCCACCAGGGGGAGGAGCGCGATCTCGGTGAGCAGCGGGCTGATGTGCAGCATAGCTGGAACGATCAGCATCGCGCGTATTATTGTATCTATGAGGTACATCATTGCCGGTCCAGCCACCATACGCACAGCTAGGAGATCGTTGGTCGCCCGCGCCATGATATCGCCGGTGGCGAACCGGTCGTAGAACTCCGCGGGCATCTGCTGGACGTGGTCGTAGAGAACATTACGCAGGTCGAATTCCACTCGGCGGCTGGCGCTATTGAGAATGTCGCGCATGAAGTAGCGCGCCACGCCCCCAATCAGCGCCACGCCTACGAGCAGCAATGCGAAATGGGAAACGTCCCCGAACGCGGCGCCGGCGCGGAGTGCGTCGATGCCCTGTTGCAGATAACGGGGCCCGAGCACGGCGAAGCGATTGGAGATGAGAACCATGGCCAGACCAACGGCCAGGATGCCGCGGTAGGGCCGCATGAAGGGCAATAGCGCCCGCAGCTCGCGCATAGAGCTGCAATGTCATTGCGCCGGCAAACCTCGGCAAGTTACGGCCGATGGAGGATGCTCATATGAGAAGGACGATGCTTATCGCAGTGGCTCTGCTCGCGGCCGGAGCCTGCCGCGGGGGTGAGCCGAAGCAGACGGCAGCGGCCGATAGCCTGAGCCGCAATCTCCAGCTCGCACCAGTGGACACCTCGAAGCCCCTCGCAGACGCGCCGGCGGCGGCTCCCGCTCCGGCGCCGCAGCCAACTCCACCGCCGCCCCAGCCGACTCCGAAGGCAAAGCCCAAGCCCAAGCCGAAGCCCGCTGCGAAGCCGGCTGCGGCGCCCGCAGCTAAGGATTCCGCGGCAGCGGCCCCTGCGGCTGCCCCGGCAGCGGCTGCTCCGGCGGCACTCGATGCCGGCACCGCCGTCAGCGCGACGATCCTCGACACGATCAACTCGCGGAACAGCAAGCCGGGTGACAAGGTCAGGGCGAAAGTGGGAACCGACATCGCCGACGCGACCGGGAAGGTCGTCATTCCCGCCGGGTCCACGGTCAACCTGACGATCGCATCGCTCCAGGGTGGTAAGAATGGATCGATCCAACTCACTCCGACCGACGTCATGATCGGTGGTAAGAGCTATCCGCTCGACGCGACCGTGGACTCGGTGCAATTCAAGGTGTCTGGTCGCGGGGTGGGTGGCGCGGAGATCGGCAAAACGGCGGCGGGTGTTGGAGTCGGGGCGATTATCGGAAAGATCATCGGCGGCGGAACTGGGGCCGCAGTCGGTGCGGTTGTAGGTGGCGCCGCAGGAGCTGGGGTCGCCGCCAAGACCGCAAAGAAGGATGTGGTCGCCCTTCCCGGCGACGCGGTCAGGATGACCCTCAAATCGAAGCTGGTTCTGACGAGCTGAGGGTGTAGGTTTTCGACGCAGGAAACAGGGTTCCACCCAACCACTGGCTCCGGCGGCCGATGGAGGATCTCACATGACAAGGACAGTGCTTATCGCAGTGGCTCTCCTTGCGGCCGGAGCCTGCCGTGGGGGTGAGCCGAAGCAAGCGGCGGCCAACACCGATAGCATGAGCCGCGATCTCCAGCTTGCACCGGTGGACACCTCCAAGCCTCTCGCGGACGCACCGGCTGCGGCTCTGGCCCCGGCGCCCGACCCTCCGGCGCCTGCGCCGAAGCACAAGCCGGCTGCCAAACCGTCTACCGCGACCGCCGCGAAAGATTCCGCGGCGCCGACACCGGCGCCGCTCGGCCCGGCGACCCTCGATGCCGGGTCCGTGATCGCAGCTACCATGATCGACTCGATCAATTCGAAGTCGAACAAGGCGGGCGAGACGGTTACAGCCAAGGTGGCAAACGACGTGAAGGATGCCACCGGTCGCGTCGTCATTCCCGCCGGCTCAACCATCTCGATGACGATCGCCGAGCTACATGAGTCGGAGCGGAAGAGCGACAAGACCGGCAAACTCAAGCTGACCCCCACCAGCGTGAGCATTGGTGGAAAGAGTTATCCGCTGGATGCGACCGTCGACTCGGTGCAGTACATTCTGAAAGGCCGCGGCGTTGGCGCCGGCGATATCGGCAAAGGCGCGGCAGGTGCCGGCATCGGCGCGATCGCGGGAAAGATCATCGGCGGCGGGACCGGCGCAATCATCGGCGGCGTTGTTGGCGGGGCAGTGGGCACGCAACGCGCGGTCGAGACTGCCGACCGCGACGTCGTGGTAGCCCCCGGCAACGCCGTTCGCCTGAAGTTGCAGTCGAAGCTCGTCGTCACCTTGTAAGTCAACACAAGCAGGGGCACCGGGCCCGCGAGGGTTTCGGTGCCCTTTTTTGTAATCCAGCCACCATCGCACCCGGGCGTAGGAGGTTGCCCCGAGGCCAGGGGTCCGCTTGAATTGACCCATGGCTGACAGCTTCCTCGACGCGCGGCTCACGGAACGCCGGAACCCACGGACCGCGACCATCGACGTCGCGGCGCCGATCGACATCGTGGACATCATCGGCGCAGAAGACGCCGGCGTACCGCCGGCGGTTGTCGGTGCCCGCAAGGACCTGGCCCGCACCATCGAGCTGCTGGAGGAGGGCTTCCGCGCCGGGGGCCGGCTGGTCTACGTCGGTGCGGGAACCAGCGGCAGACTGGGCGTGCTCGATGCGGCGGAGTGTCCTCCCACCTTCGGCACCCCGCCCGACATGGTGATTGCCGTGATCGCTGGTGGGGCGCAGGCCTTGGTCCGGTCGATCGAGGGGGCGGAAGACGACGTCAACGCGGGCATCGCGGCGATGGACGAACGGAGGGTCAATCGCAACGATGTGGTCATCGGTATTGCGGCCAGCGGCACGACGCCGTTCGTGCGTGCCGCGCTGGGCCGCGCCCAGGCACTCGACGCGCGAACGGTGCTCGTCACCTGTGCCGAGCCGCCGGCAGTTCTTCGCGAAACGTGCGACGTTGTGATCTTCGTGCCGGTGGGACCGGAGGTGGTGACCGGCTCTACCCGGATGAAAGCGGGCACGGCGACCAAGCTTGTGCTCAACACCCTCACCACCGGTGCCATGATCCGCCTGGGCAAGATCTACGGCAACCTCATGGTAGACCTCAAGGCCTGGAACGAGAAGCTGGTAGACCGGAGCGAGCGAATCATCATGGAGACGACCGGCGTCGAGCGAGCACGTGCCCGCGAGCTCATCGACGCAGCCGAAGGAAGTGTGAAGGTCGCGATCGTCATGGCGCGACGCGGCGTTTCCAAGGTCGAGGCGGAGCGGCTGCTGGCAGAGCACAAGGGCCACCTCCGTGTCATCGTGGGCGACCCGCCGCCGGTGAGGTCGGTGTGACCGAGCGCCCGTCCATCGGCGTCGGGCTGATGTCTGGTACCTCGCTCGATGGGATGGATGCGGCGTTGGTCAGGTTTCACGGTCCTACCCACGCCGAGCTGCTCGCCTTCGCGACCCGTCCCTACGCCGATGCCGAGCGTGATGCCATTCGCGCGGCCCTTCAGGGCGGCGCTCCGCGGGACTTCGCCCGGCTCCACCTGCGCCTCGCCGAGTGGGCATGTGACGCTGTGCAGTTGGTGCTCGACGCCGCTCCCGCGCCTGCGTCCGACCTCGCCTTCATCGCGTTTCACGGGCAGACGATCTGGCACGAGCCTCCGCTGGTGAGCTGGCAGCTCGGCGAGGGTGCTCTCCTCGCCGAGCGGTTTGGCGTGCGGGTGGTCAGCAACTTCCGGGCACGCGATGTGGCGGCTGGTGGGCAGGGCGCTCCCCTCGTGCCGGTAGCCGACGTGCTGCTCTTTGGTGCACCTGACGCGCCCAGGATACTGCTCAACCTCGGCGGCATGGCCAACCTGACCTACGTCGAGCGCCGAGCTCAGGATCATGGCGCGCTCGCCTTCGACACCGGGCCGGGCGTTGCGGTGATCGATGCCCTCGCCCGCCTGGTACAACCCGGGCTGTCCTATGATCGGGACGGGGCGCTGGCAGCGCGCGGCCAGGCGGACGAGCGCGTGATCGCCGAGCTCATGGCGGATCCCTTCTTCTCGCTTCCTCCTCCCAAGAGCACCGGCCGGGAGCGTTTCGGCGAACAGTTCGCCCGGGCGCTCCACCAGCGTGTCCCTGGCCCCGACGGCGTTGCGACAGCGGTCGAGCTCACGGCTCGCTCGATCGCTCACGCGGTGACAACGTGGGTTCCGCCGGCGCCGGAAATCGTTGCTTCCGGCGGCGGCGTGCACCACCCCGGTCTCATGGCCGGGCTCGCGCGCCACCTCGGTGCCCTTCGTCGCGAGACCCGACTTCGCCGGTTCGACGAGCTGTTCTTTCCGGGAGATGCGAAGGAGGCCGTTGCCTTCGCCCTCCTTGGGTACCTCACGCTGCACGGTCAACCCGGCAACCTCGTAGCTGCCACTGGTGCAGCCGGTCCCCGCGTGCTCGGGATGGTCGCTCCGGCGTGACTGATCCCGCTCGACTGATACTCCCCGCCCTCCGAGCCGATTCCGAGGGAAGTTTCGCACACGAAGCCTCTGCCATCGCGAGCGCGCTCGCGCTTGGTGTCGGCGGGTTCATACTTTTCGGCGGCCGGGCCGACTCGGTGCGGGCGCTGACAGCTGAGCTGGTGCATCGCGCGGGGCGGCCACTCCTCATCGCCTCCGATCTCGAGCGCGGGGCGGGCCAGCAGATCGCGGGCCTTTCCGAGCTGCCGCCTCCGGGTGCGCTCGGCTGGCTGGGTGATCTCGACGTCGTTCGTTGGGCCGGTGCCCTTACCGCCGCCGCGGCGCGTTCGGTTGGGATCAATTGGGTCTTCGCCCCCGTTGCCGATCTCGACGTGTTGGCCGCGAATCCTATCGTTCAGACTCGGGCCTTTGGCGCCGATCCGGTGGCGGTCGCGGCGTGTGTACGAAGTTGGATCGAGGGATGCGAGACCGCAGGCGCTCTCGCCTGCGCTAAGCATTATCCCGGTCACGGGAGGACCGCGGTGGACTCCCACGTTGCGCTTCCGTCGGTGGACGCGACGGAGGCAACGCTGGCAGCCGACGAGCGCCCGTTTGCCACCGCCGTCGCCGCAGGCGTCGCGAGCGTAATGACCGCGCACGTGGCATTTCCGGCGCTCGATCCCGAGGGCAGGCCGGCCACGTTCTCACCCCCAATCATTGACCGTCTGCGACGACTCGGCTTCGACGGCGTCGTCGTCACCGATGCGTTGGTGATGGAGGGCGCGCGTTCACGAGGAGCAGGGGAGGGCGCGGTCGAGGCGCTGCGGGCAGGCGTTGATCTGCTGTTGTATCCGGGCGATCCGCCGGCCGTGGCAGCAGCATTGAGCGAGGCCGAGCGGAGCGGGCGCTTGCCGGCGGAGCGGCTGGCTCAGGCGCACCGCCGCTACCAACAGGCACTGGCTAGGGCCGCCCGTCCGGCAGCTGGTGCGCCAGCGGGTCCCCACGGAACGCCGGAGGAGGTGGCCGACGCACTGCTCGATCGCGGCCTTCTCCGGGGCGCCCTTCGGCGGCTGAAACGGCCCATCGAACTGGTGACCATTGACGACGACGTAGGCGGCCCCTATCCGCCGAGCCCCGGCGACTACCTCTCGCGGCGGCTGGATGAGCGCGGCCTGCTGGGGCTGGGCGGCTCGCGGATCGTGCTGGCCTTTGCCGAGCCGCGGGCGTGGAAGGGGCAGGCCGGATTCGGAGCGGAAGCTCGCGCCGCGCTCGGTCGTGAGGCACCTACCGCGGATTTGGTAGTGTTGTTCGCCCATCCGCGACTGCTGGCCGAGGTGCCAGGCTCCGCTCCGGTCCTGCTCGCCTGGCATCGGCAGAGGTTGATGCAGGAGGCGGGGTGGAGGTGGATTGCAGCGCGAACCGGTTGACAGTTCGAAAAGCGTGAACAGTGAACGGGGTGCTCCGGTCGTAGGCGGAGTTCCCTGCTTACTGTTCACTGTTCACCCTGTTCAGGGGCCGTCACCCTTCGAATCACCGGCAACAGCGCATACGCCGGAAACGCAAGCGCAAACGTCAACAGAAAGTACGGCCCGTACCCCAGCCGCTCGGCCAGCCCGCCGGAGAACTCTCCCGCCACCGCGCGCGTGATCGCGAGCAGCGCCGACAGCAGCGCGAACTGCGTGGCGGCGTAGCGCTTCTCGCAGATCGACATGAGGAACGCCAGGTAGGCCGCCGTTCCCATACCCGCCGCAAAGTTCTCAAACAGCGCCGCGGTCAGGATGAGCGGCTTCGACGGCGCCGCAGTGGCAGCGGCCCAATACCCCAGGCTCGAAAATGCCTGGACCAGCCCCAATATCCAGAGGCCTCGGAAGATTCCCCACCACGAGGTCACTACGCCGCCCAGCGCCGCGCCGGCCAGCGTCGCGATGATGCGTCCGGTGGTGAGGACCGCGCCGATCTCGGTCAGCGAGAAGCCACGATCGACCCAGAAGGGCCGGGTCATCGGCTCGAGTGCTGCGATGTCCAGCTTGAAGAGCAGGGCAAACACGACCACTGCCCAGATGCTTGGCCGCAGTATGAGCGCACGGAGCGGTTCCCAGACCGCGTGAGGCCGTGCCCCAGTGGTCTCCGGTGCGGGCATGAGCAGGGCCGCGACGGTGAGCAACGCAAGCAGTGCACTGCCGGTCGTGAAGCTGACGCCCCAGTCGGCGCGCCCCGCGAGCCAGATCAGGAGACCGCCGGCGGTGAACATCGCAATTCGGTAGGAGGCAATCCGCACCGAATTGGCCACCCCCAGCTCTTGCGTGCTGGTGATCTCGATGGTGTATGCGTCAATCGCGATGTCCTGGGTCGCTGACAGGGTGACGATCGCGATGGCCAGGATCCAAAAGGCTGCGCCTAGCCGGGCCGGGTCGCTGTGGGCGAGAACCAGCGTCAGCACGGCGAGCAGGGCGAGGCAGGCGGCGATCCACTGGCGCCGGGTGCCAAGACGATCCACCAGTGGCGCCCAGAGGAACTTGAGACTCCAGGGGGCCGTGATGGCGGCCAGTCGGCCGATGTCAACCAGTCCCGCTCCCTTGGTACGGAGATAAACCGGCAGGGCCTCGTTGATCAGGCCGAAGGGAAAACCGGAAGCGAAGGCGAGCGCTGCAATCCAGCTTAAGCGAGTGGAAAGCGACCGGCTCACCGGATAGCGATGTAGAACAGCAACGCGGCGAGAAGGGCGAGTCCGAGCGCCAGAAGCAGCGAGCGCCCGCGACCATTTGCCGGACTTGTGGGAAGAGGTGGCGGCGCCGCCTCCAGCGGTGTG
Source organism: Gemmatimonadales bacterium (assembly GCA_035495075.1). Classification (GTDB taxonomy): domain Bacteria; phylum Gemmatimonadota; class Gemmatimonadetes; order Gemmatimonadales; family GWC2-71-9; genus DASQPE01. Next base: position 27,755 of record DATJGL010000138.1, on the reverse strand, counting down.
ACGGTCTCGCGAGGCGGGCTCTCCAGGGCGAGGCTCTCCGTCGTGATGCTCTCGGACACGGTTTCTTCTTTGAGGGGCCGGGGCACGGCCCGCTCGGCCGTGGGCGTGGCCGAGTCGGGCAGTCGATAGACGTGGTACCCGACGCCGCCCGCGCCCTGGTAGTCGGGTAGCCCCTCGCCATCGAAACGCGCGGCCACCACCGTGATGTTGTCGGGTCCGCCGCGCCCGTTGGCGAGATCGATCAGCGCACCACACAGGTCGGCCAGCCCGTCTGACGTCTCGATCAACTCACCGATCTCCTCGCGACGAACCTGGCTCGAAAGCCCGTCCGAGCATATCACCAGGAGATCACCCCGGCGCAGCTCTTGATGCGTCAGATCCACCTTTACCCGCGGATCGGGGCCCAGCGCTTGGAGAATGATGTTGCGCCGCTCGCTCTGATCGGCCTCTTCTTGCGTCAGCTCGCCGGCGTCCACCAGTCGCTGCATGAGAGATTGGTCTTTGGTGAGCTGGATGACCTCTCCGCCGCGCGCCAGGTACGCTCTGCTGTCACCGATCTGAGCGAGCCACAGACCATCACCGAGCACGCCCGCCACCGTCGCCGTGGTGCCCATGCCACGCAGCTCGGGGTGCGCCCGTGCATACTCGAAGATGCGGTGGTTGGCCAGTTCCATCGCTTCTTTCATTCGGTAGACGAACCGATCCTGTGAAGTGTCCGCATCGGTCGCCCAGACGGTCGAGAGGTGCCGATAGATCACGTCGGTCGCCATCTGACTGGCCAGCTCGCCGGCAACGGCTCCGCCCATCCCATCGGCTACCAGGAACAACGAGCCCTTGGGCCCCACCGCATGACTCTCGATCTCGGGCTGTAGATTCGCGTTCTGGACCGAGAGATCGGCGACGAGGAAGGTGTCCTCGTTGTGCTCGCGCGTACGGCCGAGGTCGGTCTTGCCGAAGACTGAGACGCGGACCGGACCAGAGCTCACGCGCGGCCTCGTTGGATGGGGAGCGGGGTGGCCGGCAAATCTAGAGTTCGACCCGAAACGCGTCAACCAGGTGCGTGGCGTAAGTTGCGGTGTCTGTGTACCTTGCAGCCATGACCGCCGTCCGCGCGCGAGCGGCCGTCGTTCTTGGCCTCCTCGTGCTTGCCTGCGCCCGCCCGTCAAATACCGCTCCCAGTCCCGTCGCCGCAGGCCATCTGCCGGCGGTACCGCTGGTGCGCGGTCCGCTGGCAATCAAGGTGGTGTATCCCACCGCGGCCTCGGTGATCGAGGCTCGTGACTCGAGCTTCCTGCTCGGCTCAGTAGGGGCGGGCGATGCGGACCTCACGATCAACGGGGCACCGGTCCAAGTATGGCCCAACGGTGCGTGGCTCGCTTGGGTGGGATTGCCGCCCGATTCGGTGATGCAGTTTCACCTGGTGGCCCGTACGCCCCGCGATTCTGCCGACATAGTCTACGTCGCCCGTCGAGCCGTGCGGTTCGTCGCCCCCGACTCGACCGTTTGGATCGATTCCACATCCTTGTCGCCGCGGGGCCGCGTATGGCTTGGGCCTACCCAATATCTCTCGCTCTCGGCGCGAGCGGCCGAGGGCTCCGTCGTGCGTCTCAGGCTGAGCGACGGGACCACGATTCCGCTGGTGGCTGACCCGCGACCGGAGGAGGTGCCGGATCGGGTTCGCATGTTCGACAGCGACACTCTGGGGCTGCGGGCCCCGGTGCGGCCGGACCGATACGTTGGCGTTCTGCGCGGGCGCCCCCTGGGCTCCGATCCCGGCCCAATTCTGCCCATGTCAGGCCCCGCCTTTCAGGCGGCGCTGGAGCGGTCCGCCGCCAGCTGTGCGCCTGGTGCGGTCTGCCCCTTTGTGATGCCCGACGACTGGACCAGCGCGGTTGGCGAACCTCTGCTCGAGGCCATTCGCGGCACTGATACAGCGCGGGTCCGCTGGCCCATGCAGCTCGCCCTGACGGACACCCTCCCCGTGGTAGCGGAGTTGTACCCGGCTCAGGCGCAGGGGGACGAGGGCGTCGTGGTCGGCCGAGCAGCTCCTCGCGGGAGCTACCACTGGTTCTTTCCCGCGGGGACCCGCGCAGCTGTTACCGGACGACAGAACGAGCAGGTGCGGCTCGGACTCGGGCCGGATGTCGAGGCCTGGGTCGCGGCCGCAGACGTCCGCGCCCTGCCGGCCGGCACGCCGGTGCCACGGGCCTTGGTAGGACCGCTGGCCATCTCCGAGCCGGCGCCCGGCCTCGCATCGATCCGAATCCCGCTCGGTGTCCGGATTCCATTTCGGATCGATGAAGGTGACAGGCGTCTCACGCTCACGCTGTATGGCGCCTCGGGCGACGCCAGCTGGATTCGCTACCACGCCGCCGATTCGGTGGTGCGACGGGTAACCTGGAAGCAGGAGACGGGCGATCGAGTCGCGCTGGAGATTGAGCTTGCGAGTTCCGTGTGGGGGTATCGGGCCCGTTGGAGCGGGAGTGACTTGGTGCTCGACGTGCGACGTCCTCCCCCGATTCGCAGCGGGCGTCCACTCGAGGGACGGCTCATCGTGGTCGATCCCGGACACCCACCCGTTGGTGCCACGGGTCCCACCGGTCTCTACGAGGCCGACGCCAATCTCGCGGTCGCCGAGCGACTGCGAGACCTGCTGTCTCAAGGCGGCGCCAAGGTGGTGATGACGCGGACCACCCCAGCGCCTGTCGAGCTGGGTGCACGGGTCCGGCTGGCGGACAGCCTGAACGCCGAGTTGCTGGTGTCCATTCACAACAACGCGCTACCCGACGGGGTGAATCCCTTCACCAACAACGGAACCAGCGTGTTCTACAATCAGCCCCGAAGTCTCCCGCTGGCGCGTGCGATTCAGGCGGCCCTGGTGGCTCGCCTTGGCCTGCGCGACCTCGGCGTGGGGCGTGGTGACCTCGCGCTGGCGCGACCGACCTGGATGCCGGCGGTGCTGTGCGAGGGACTGTTCATGACGTTGCCGGACCAGGAAGCCGCGCTGCGAACGAAGGAGGGGCAGGAGCTGTATGCGAAGGGCGTGTATGACGGGATAGTGGCGTTTCTGAAAGGCGTGAACAGTGAACAGTAATCGCCCTCCCTATCTAGGCCATGCTCCCGGTCGGGACGTCGTCAACACGATAAGCGGCTGAACCAGGGTATCCGCTCGGATCGCTGCTTCGACCTGGACCAGGCTCTGGGCGACTGCCGTGACGTCGAACGTGGCAATATGCATGAGCAGGCCTGTCAGCGGGGCATCGTCCAGCTTTTCCTCCGGAATGCCATCCATCGGAATGCCCTGGTCGAGCGTAATGCGCGCGTGGCCGAACAACCAAAGGGGCAGTCCGTCCAGGCCAGTGAGCAGGCGGCGGTTGAGGGGCAGGCTTTCCCCACTCAGGGTAATCAATCCTAGCGTGGGACGTTCCTGCTGACGGCGGGAGTGCACCACAAAGCCGTACGCAAGAGCCGGCTCTTGCGCGCCTGACCGGCGAAGCGCGGCACGCAGTTTCTGCTGGCTGAAGGCAATCGTGTGGTACGGAACCACAGCGTCTCCCGGTCGCTAAGCAATGTTGGGGGAACGCCGCGCCGATTGAGCATGGTTCGTGCCATGGGGCTGGCGGGAGGTACTCGCGATAGCCTTAGAAGGGCACGCGTACCGCCATTGACTCCCCCCTCACGCTAGGTAGCTTGCGCCCATGTTCTGTTCCCGCTGTGGAAGCGAGATCAGCGACACCTCCAAGTTCTGCCCTTCTTGCGGCCTCGATCTAACTGCCGCCACACCCGTTCGATCGATGGCTTCGGGCGCCGTGGCAGATCTCGAGTTGGTCCGGGAAGCCCTCAGCAGCGAGTACGAGGTGTTCGAGGAACTGGGGAGGGGCGGAATGGCCCTGGTTTTTCGGGCCAAGGACCGCCACCTCGAGCGTGAGGTAGCCGTCAAGGTTCTACCCTTCACGCTGGCCTTTGACGCCGAGTTCGTAGCGCGGTTCCAGCGTGAAGCGCGCACCGCGGCTCAGCTGGAACATCCCAACATCATTCCGATCTATCGGGTCGGTCGTTCCGGGCGGGTGATCTATTTCGTCATGAAGTATCTCCGCGGTGGCTCGCTCGCGACCGTGCTGGCCGAGCGAAAGAAGCTCACGCCGCCCGAGATCCGGCGCTTGCTGATCGAGGCGGGGAGCGCATTGGGCTACGCGGCGCAGCGAGGCATCGTGCACCGCGACATCAAGCCCGACAACATCATGTTCGACGAGTTCGGGCAGTGCGTCCTCACCGACTTCGGCATTGCCAAAGCGGCTTCAGGTGGCAGGCTTACTGGCACCGGCATGTCGATCGGCACGCCGCACTACATGAGCCCGGAGCAGGCCCGCGCCCAGCCGATTGACGGCCGAAGCGACATCTACAGCCTGGGTGTCGTCGCCTACCAGTGTCTCGCCGGGGTCGTTCCGTACGACGGAGAGGACAGCTTTTCGATCGGCTACAAGCACATCACCGAGCCGATCCCGATGCCCAACCTCCCGACTCCCGACGAGCGCCGGGTGTTCGAAGTGATCAAGCGGATGTTGATGAAGGAACCCGCGGATCGGTTTCAGGCCTGCGAGGAGCTGATCGCCTCGCTCCAGGGCCAGCCAACGGCGGGCCCTGGCTCCTTCAAGGCGGCCCAACCTGGCCGTTCCTCCGCACCGCCCGCAATCGCGAGCCAGCCAACCACCCCCATCAATTCTCCCTCGGTCGAGCGGCGAGCGCGCCCCAGACCCGAGCGCGGCATTGCCGACCGGTCTCCGGTCATGCGGAAGAGCTCGGGCAGTCCGGTCCTGTGGATTCTTCTGCTGGTAGGCATGCTCGGAGCCGGTGGGTTCTTCTATTTCAGGTCGATCAGTGGAGACAGCACGCCGGCCGCGGCGGGCGCCACCAAAGACTCGACCACTGATTCGACCACCCGCTCCACCACGCTCGGCGCCGACAGTGCCCGCGGTGACACCAGCAAGACCGCGGCGACGCCGGCCCCACCGTCGCCGGCAGCGCCGGCACCGCCGCCGGCGACGGCGACGTCGCCAAAGCCTGAATCGACGACGCCGCCGGCTGCGAGCCCCTCGTCTCCCCGTCCCGGCCGCGCCGACACCACAGCACATGCGGAGGCGCCGCCGGTCGCGGCCGCCGACAGCGGGGGCATTCGGGTGATGAATCTGCCCCGCGGATCGAGCGTGCTGATCGACGAGCAACCGGTGACCGAGCCCGAGACGCGCCTGCCCGCCGGCCGGCATGTTCTCGCGATCTCGGCACCGCAGCACAATTTCTACACCGACACCATCGTGGTACAGCCGGGGAAGATGACTGAGGTCAGTCCTCAGCTCACTCGCCTTGGCGCACCGGTCGCCGCGAAGGGGCGCGATACCACCCGCCCGGCGAGCACCTGCTCGCCCGGTCCGCGCTACAACGCGGACGGCTCCTGCTTCGACGAGCGGCCGAAACCGGTGGCTCCGCCGTTTGTGCCCGTCCCAGCCGATGCCGAAGGCACTCCGCGTCCTTCCTTGCTCTGGGTGAAGGTCTCCACCGACGGGAAGACGCTCGAGGTGAAGTCACTCCGGTCCTCGAGCGATGCCGCGTTCGAGCGCGAAGTCCGCGCCTTTGCCGAGCAGCTGTCGTGGTACCCTGCGACCAAGGGAGGACAGCCGGTGGAGGCGTGGACGCAGATGATTTTCAGGCCCCAACCCTGAGCGCTATCCGCTATACCGCTATCCGCTATCCGCAAGGACCCGTCGCGGATAGCTGCGGATAGCGGATGACGGATAGCGGATAGCGCCTATGATCCACTCAACTTCCTTCATCGCCCCCAGCGCCTCGATCATGGGCTCGGTCACCCTCGAGGCCGAGTCCAGTGTCTGGTACCAGGCCGTGCTTCGAGGCGACCTCGCTCCGATTACCGTCGGCGCCCAGTCCAACATCCAGGATGGCGCCGTCGTCCATGTGGACGAGGGCTTGCCGTGCACGGTCGGTCGGCGGGTCGGCGTCGGGCACCGGGTCATCCTGCACGGCTGCATTGTGGAAGACGATTGTCTGATCGGGATGGGCAGTGTCCTGCTCAACCGCGTCCGCATCGGTACCGGGAGCGTCGTAGCGGCGGGCGCGGTCATCCCCGAAGGCATGGTCGTCCCGCCCGGCTCACTGGTTATGGGAGTGCCGGGACGCATCGTTCGTCCCGTGGACGACACGCTCAAGCGGCGGATTGCGGAGACCTGGGCCCACTATGTCGAGCTCGCCCGGCAGCACCGGGCGGGGCGATACCCATTGGAACAGGGGCAGTGACGTGACGCTGTATGCATCCGTGTGCCCCGTGAGGGGGTTCGTCGTTTTTCCACAATGGAGGATGTGATTATTTTTGTGATGTGAAAGAAGAGATTTCGCGTCGTGACGCGGTTTTTACGAGGCATTGTGCGACCATGTGGGTTGCCCTAGTTTGCCCCTCCGTTTCGGCGAATCCCCCATCCGCTGAAACTGCCGGGTTGGCACGCACGCAGGAATCCTTCACAAACCGGGGTTGCCCATGAGTCCGTCCACACCACGGGACGCAGTCACGTTGTCGCCCAACGCCGTCACGGTGCTCGAGAAGCGCTACCTCATCAAGGACGATGCAGGGAAGCCCGTCGAGACGCCCAGCGATCTGTTCTGGCGGGTCGCCCGGACAATCGCCGAGGCCGATCGCCGCTACGGCGCGTCGGGCGGGGCGGTAGAGGCGTTGGCAGAGGCGTTCTATGGACTCCTGGCCGACCGGTTCTTCATGCCCAACTCGCCCACCCTCATGAACGCGGGCCGGCCGCTGGGCCAGCTCTCCGCCTGCTTCGTGCTTCCGGTGGACGACGCCATATCCAACGGGCGGAGCGGCATCTACGACACCCTCCGGGCAATGGCCCTGGTTCACCAGTCGGGCGGCGGCACCGGCTTCAGCTTCTCCCGGCTCCGGCCGAAGAACGACATCGTCCGCTCCACCATGGGCGTGGCGTCGGGCCCGGTCTCGTTCATGTCGCTCTACGACGCCTCCACCGACGTCGTCAAGCAGGGAGGCACCCGGCGCGGCGCCAACATGGGCATCCTGCGGGTAGATCATCCGGACATTCTGGAGTTCATCGCCTGCAAGGATGACATCACCAAGATCACGAATTTCAACATCTCGGTGGCGGTCACCGACGCGTTTATGCGGGCGGTCGAGGCTGGCGGGATGTACGACCTGCTTCACCCCAAGACGCAGCAGCCGGTGGGACAGCTCGAGGCCCGCGACGTGTGGCAGCGGATCATCCACGGCGCCTGGAAAACCGGCGAGCCCGGCGTGTTCTTCATCGATCGCGCCAACTACTACAACCCCGTCCCGCATCTCGGCGCCTACGAGGCGACCAACCCGTGCGGTGAGCAGCCTCTCCTTCCGTACGACGTCTGCAACCTCGGCTCCATCAACGTCGGAGCGTTCGTTGCCAACGGACAGGTGGATTGGGACCAGTTGCGCCGGGTCGTGCACCTCTCGACTCACTTCCTCGAGAACGTGATCGACGCCAACCAGTACCCGCTGACCGAGATCACCGAGCTCGCTCAGCGAATCCGGCGCATCGGGCTCGGCGTGATGGGCCTGGCGGATCTGTTCGTCCGCTTGGGCGTCGCCTACGACTCGGAGGAAGGCGTTGCGCTCGGGCGGAAGGTGCAGCAGTTCGTGGATGACGAGGCCAAGATCGAGTCCGAGCGGCTCGCGACCCAGCGCGGAGTGTTCCCGGAGTGGGAGCGGAGCATCTGGGGTCCGGACGCCACCTGCGCCCGGGGACCCAACCGTGAGCGCGTCCGGCCCATGCGCCGGCTCCGGAACTGCAACGTGACGACGGTGGCTCCCACCGGAACCATCTCGATCATCGCCGGCTCCAGCTCAGGGATCGAGCCGCTGTTTGCGGTCGCGTTCATGCGGAACCAGGCCGGCGTATTGATGCCGGACGTGAACGAGGACTTCGTCGCGATCGCGCGCCAGGAGGGCTGGTACTCGGACGACCTCATGCGCCGGATCGCCGAAACCGGAACGATCAACTTCCCCGAGGTGCCGCAGCGCTGGCAGCGGGTGTTTGTGACGGCGAACCACATAAGGCCCGAGTGGCACATACGGATGCAGGCGGCCTTCCAGGAGTTCAACGACTCCGCCATCTCAAAGACCTGCAACTTCGCCCACGACGCGAGCGAGGTCTATGTCGAGGAGATCTATCGGTTGGCCTACAACCTCGGCTGCAAGGGCGTGACGGTGTATCGCGACGCGAGCCGGGAGGCGCAGGTGCTGTCGACCGGCGCCACGGCACAGAAGGTCGTTCAGAAGGTGGGCGGGACCGCCACCCAAACGGCCGATCTGCATGGTGAGATCGCGGAGCTTCGGGCCGAGAACGATCGGATCAGGAAGGTGCTGCACGAGCTGGAAGCGGAGAATCTGCAGCGGCGCCAGAAGCGCTCACGGCCCGAGCTGCTTCGCGGCACCACCCGCCGGCTCGAAACGCCGCTGGGCACGCTCTACGTCACCGTGACCGAAGACGAGAAGGGCCAGCCCTTCGAGGTCTTCATGAGCCTCGGCAAGGCGGGCGGGGCGCTGATGGCGGATGTCGAGGCGCTCGGTCGTCTGATCAGCCTCGCGCTGCGCTCGGGAATTCCGATGAAGGAGATCTACCGCCAGCTACGCGGCATCAGCTCCGATCGCACGATCGGCCTGGGCGCTAACAAAGTGCTATCGGTGCCTGACGCCGTTGGCATCGCGATCGAGCGGTGGATGCAGGACAAGCAGGGCGTGCAGCAGGAGCTGATCCCGGGACTCGATGCCTCGGCGGTCGAAGCGCCGGTGGTGCAGCAGATCAGTCACACCGGGGAACAGATGACGCTCGGCGGAATGCAGGAGACCCTATCTGGCGCCTGCCCCGATTGCGGGTCGCAGCTCGAGTTCGCCGAGGGCTGTATGAAATGCCACGTGTGCGGCTTCAGCGAGTGCGGGTGATCGTGGTCATCCGCAGATAGCCGGGTCGCCGACAGCGCCCGCTCGCCACCGGTGAGCGGGCGTTGTGGCTTTTGCGGTGGTGAGCGTGACCTGGTCCCGCCGGCGGACGATCGGTCAAAAGCGGGAGACGAGAAACAGCCCACCGCCGACCGCGACGACATCCTCCAGCAGAGCGATGACGAAGTCCGGCACCTTGAGCGCCCGAACCAGACCCGTCCTCGCAGCGTACCCACCCACCGTTCCAATGATCCCGCCCACCGCGCCAGCCATAGCGCCAAGAGCCCAGGACTGCCCGTGTCCCGCGGTCAGGGCAGCGCCGGAAAGCGCCCCGAGGACGATCCGCGTGCCAAACGGCCCAGGCGCCTTCCGGCTGGGCGTCATCGGCAGCTTGTCGGCGACTAACTCGCCCACGGCGAGAACGGAGAGGATATATGGGGTCCAGGCGTATCCCAGAAATGCCAGCCAGGTGTGGCTCACATCCAGCCAGCCGAGCCGAGCGGCCCAGCTGACGACGGCCGGTGCGGTCATCGAGCGCAAGCCGCAGACCACGCCGATGCCGAAGGCAAGCGCTAGAGCAAAGCCAGAGCTCATGATCCGGGCCTCAACCTGCACCTTGCCGATCGGGAGGGCAAGAGTAGTCGGGGTCGTCGCTACATTTCATCGCCTGACCACAATCGATCGTTGTATTGGCGACAAGTTTGGAGCGCGTTGGTAATGGCGAACGATCACGACGTTGCATTTCCCATTCTCGAGGCCAGGGATCTCGCGGCTCTGGAGGCGCGGGGCCGGATTCGGCCCATCCACGCCGGCGAGGTTCTCTTCGCCGAAGGCGATCGAAATTTTTGCTTCTTCGTCGTGCGCGAAGGCTCTATCGAGATCATCGACAACTCGCGCGACACACCCCGCGTCATCGCAGTTCACCGTCCCGGACACTTTACCGGCGATGTGGACATGCTCACCGGGCGGCCGGCACTGGTGACTGCACGGGTGGCCGAAGACGGGCAGGTCTTAACCCTGAGCGCCGTGGAGCTGCGCCGAGCGATTGACGAGCTCCCGGAGGCTGGTGAGACGATCGTCAAGGCGTTTCTCATGCGCCGGACGCTGCTGCTCGATCAGGGCTTCGAAGGGGTGAAGATCATCGGCTCGCGATTTTCTCCCGATGCGCATCGGCTGCGGGACTTTGCGACCAGAAACGGCGTCCCCTTTAGGTGGATCGATCTCGACTCGGATGAGCAGGCCGAGATGATGCTCCGCCAGTTGGGCGTCCCCACGTCAGCCACGCCCATCGTCCTCGGTCGCCAGGGACGCTGGCACCGGAACCCCTCCCTGGCGGACTTTGCCCGCTGCGCCGGGCTTACACCGACGCTCGAGGAGGATCACGTCTATGATCTGATCGTCGTCGGGGCAGGGCCTGCGGGTCTGGCCGCTTCTGTGTACGCTGCGTCGGAAGGACTGGACGTGCTGGCCGCGGATGCCCTCGCGGCGGGCGGTCAGGCAGGCACCAGCACGCGGATCGAGAACTATCTCGGATTTCCCGCCGGGATCTCGGGAAAAGACCTCACCCAGAATGCTCTGCTGCAGGCGCAACGGTTCGGCGCTCGCATCACAGTCCCATGCGAGGTCCGCTCGCTTGGCATTGACGGTGGTGAGCGCATCGTGACTCTGGCGGACGGAACTCGCCTCCGAGCCCGTTGCGTTCTGGTTTCAACGGGCGTCGAATACCGCCGCCTCGACGTTCCGCGCTTAAGGGATTTCGAAGGTGCTGGGGTCTACTACGCGGCCACCGAGATGGAGGCCAAGCTTTGCCGGGGCGAGGAGGTCGTGGTGGTGGGGGCAGGGAACTCGGCCGGGCAGGCCATCGTGTACCTGGCGCGCAATGCCCGCCGGGTGCACATGATGGTTCGCGGCTCCGACCTGGGCGCCCGCATGTCACGGTACCTGGTGGATCGAATCCAGGGTCTCGACAATGTGACTGTCCACTGCAACGCAGTAATCACTGGGCTCGAGGGAAACGGCCACCTGTCCGGAGTGAAGGTAAGCGTCGGATCAAGTGATGCTGTCGGCTTCGATACCAAAGCACTGTTTCTCTTCTGCGGGGCGGACGCGAACACCGCCTGGCTCCGGCGCTGCGTCGAGTTGGATAGCAAGGGGTTCGTGTTGACCGGAACCCAGCTCCCGCCGGGAACGGCGGAGGCCGATCGCTGGCGTGCTACCGGTCGCGCCCCTTTCCTGCTCGAGACCAGCCTGCCAGGCGTCTTTGCCGCCGGCGATGTGCGCAGCGGATCGGTAAAGCGGGTGGCCTCGGCGGTGGGCGAAGGGTCAATGGCTGTGAGTCTGGTGCACGCGCACATTGCGCGGCCAGCGTAGAGCGAACCCGGCCGGCCTGCGATGGAAAGCGGGCGGCCCACCTTTGGAGACTGATCAATGGCACAGCAATGCCGGCATTTGGATGAGGTTCGGGACGTCGCGGCGTTGACGCCCAAGGGGTGCGAGGAGTGCCTCCGCACGGGTGGGCGTTGGCTTCACCTTCGGCTCTGCCAGGAATGCGGGCATGTCGGTTGTTGCGACAATTCGCCGGGCAAGCACGCGACCAAGCACTTCCACTCGTCCGGCCATCCCATCATGCGGAGCTTCGAGCCGGGAGAGGATTGGAGCTGGTGCTACGTGGACGAGCTATTCATCGAGCCTGCGGTCCGGCCGGCTCGATGAGGCGACGCATCACGACAGGCTAACGTAGCCGCCGGTCGCGATCGGGGTCGTGGCCGATGGCGTAACGGTCGGGTTCGTGCTTGTTTCCCCTCATGGCCGAGCCCAAACCCAAGTCGCCCCGCCGTCGAAAGCGCGCCGCCGAGCCTGCGTCGCGTGGGGTGGCGGCCGACGCCGTCAGGTCCGGCACGCCGCCGGCCCCGATCGACGCCCTCGAGAAGCGCATCTCCGCCGACGGCGGTACTCCCCTTACCGCCTATCGGGACCCCCTCGGCGGCAACTGGCAAGTGATGGCGGCGTTGCCGGTGGACCGGGTCGAGCCCACGCCGTACCAGCGCGACCTGTCCCAACCACACGTCGCCCGACTGAGTGATGCTCTGGACCGGCTGGGTCGTTTCCTCGATCCGATCATCGTCGTGCCCGCCGAGGACGGGCGCTACTGGACGCCCAACGGCAATCATCGACTGGCGGCGCTCCGCGCCCTTGGCGCCCGCTCCGTCATCGCCCTGGTCGTGCCGGAGCCTGAGGTAGCCCACCGGATTCTCGTCCTGAACACAGAGAAGGCGCACAATCTTCGGGAGCGCGCGCTCGAAGTCGCGCGTTTGGCCGAGGCGCTCGTCGAGCTGGACGACCGGCCCGAGCGCGACTACGCCGTCGAGTTCGAGGAGCCGTCGCTCATCACCCTGGGTCTTTGCTACCTCCAGAATGGTCGCTTTGCCGGGGCCTCGTATCACCCAGTGCTCAAGCGGACGGAGACTTTCGGTTCGAGCAAGCTCTCCCGCGCACTGGCTGAGCGGCGCACGCGGGCGGAACGGTTGCTCGAGCTGGATGTCGCGGTGGGGGAGGCGGTGAAGCGGCTCAAGGAGCGGGGCTTCCAGAGCCCCTATCTCCGCGCCTTCGTGGTTGCCCGGATCAACCCCCTTCGCTTCAAGCGGGGGGCGCAGGCCGATCCGGACGAAACTCTGGCCAAGATGCTCGCGTCTGCGGAGCGGTTCGACGCGGGCAAAGTTCGCCCCGACCAGGTAGCAAGCGCCGGCGGTCCACCCGACGAGGGCTAGGCGTGCCCGATCTGCTCGACGAGCTGGTCTATCTCTCCAACTTCCTCGGCCAGGATTCCCGGCTGGTCCAGCCGGGGGGCGGTAACACGTCCGCCAAGCTGCGACTCACCTCCGACAATAGCGAGCCGGTCCAGGCGCTCGCGGTGAAGGGCAGCGGGACCGACCTCCGCACGATTGGGCCAGACGGCTTCACCTGGCTCTCGCTGGCGCGATTGGCGCCGCTCCGGCACGCCGAGAAGATGAGCGACGCCGAGATGATGCGATTCATGGCGGGCTGTATGCTCAGGGAAGGGCCGGCCCCGAGCGTCGAGACGCCGCTGCACTCCCTGATTCCTTACCGGGTGATCGCTCACACCCACGACGTGGCCACGATGAGTCTCACCAACGTGCCGGACGCGACTGGCGAGCGATTGGTGAACGAGCTGTTCGAGGGCGCTCTCGTTTACGTCCCCTACGTCCGGCCGGGGTTTCCCCTTGCCCGCGCGGTGAGCATGATGCTCGACCGCATTCCTGCCGCCGCGATCGGGCTCGCGCTGGCGCATCACGGGCTCGTGGTCTGGGGCGACGATGTGCGGCAGTGCCACTCCCGCCTTTCGCATGTGGTGGGGCGGATCGACGAGTACGTAACGAATCGGAAACGCGGTCGCCAGATTCTCGGGCCGGCACGGGCGCCGACCCCATCACTCGAGCAGCGCCGGAAGCTGGCCGACCTCGTGCTGCCGGTGGTGCGAGGGGCTCTCAGCGGCTCCGAGCGGGTCATCCTCCACTTCGACGACGCCGACGACCTGCTTGCAACCCTTGCGGCGGACCGAATCCCCGAGCTTGCGGCTCGCGGGATGGCCACGCCGGAGCACTTGCTCCGTGCCGGTCGCCTTCCGATTTGGCTCGATCTGGATCCGGCTGCCCCACCGGAGCGCATCGTGGAGTCGGTCAGACGCCACCTTGCCGACGCTCGGGCGGAGTACGAGGAGTACCACGCCCGCAACGCAGCGTCGGGTGAACCGCCCCTCGCCGACTGGGCCAAGGTCGTTCTCGCTCCGGGACTCGGAATGATCACGGCTTTCGCGGACAAGCGTGGTGCCGTGACCGCGAATCTGTGCTATCGGGCAGTGCTCGAGGCCATGGCCAACGCGGAGGCGGTGGATCGGTTCCAATTCATCGGCGAAGCTGACGTGTTCGAGTTCGAGCACTGGCCCCTCGAGCGGAGGAAGATCGAAGAGCAGAGCGCCCGGGACCGGGCCACGCGGTTACTCCCCCGGCATGTTGTTGTGGTGATCGGCGGCGCCAGCGGGATCGGCAAGGCTGCGGCGCGACGGTTTGCGGAGGAGGGCGCACATGTGCTGGTGGCCGACCTCGACGCTGAGCTGGCAGGGAGTGTGGCGTCAGACTTGGCAGCGCGTTACCCCGCACGTGTGATCGCCTCATCGGTGGACGTGAGAGAGGACGCGAGCCTCGATGCGCTCTTCGAGCGATGCGTGCGCGAGTTCGGTGGCCTCGACTGCCTGTTTTACACGGCCGGACTTGCACCTCGCTTTGCTCCGATCACGGAGGTGAAGAGAGAGGACCTCCAGCGGCAGCTCGACGTGCACTACCTCGGCGCCGTGGCCGCCGTAAGTCGCGCGGCGACCATCATGCGACGACAAGCGCTCGGTGGGTCGGTCGTGGCATCGGTCTCAAAGGCAGCCCTGGTTCCGGGGAAGGACGCCGTGGCATACGGCGGCAGCAAGGCAGCGCTGCTCCAGGCTCTTCGCGTGGCTGCGGTGGAGCTGGGGCCGGACGGCATCCGGGTGAACGCCATCAACGCCGATCAAGTCGAGACGCCGCTCTTTCTCGAGTTCGTGCGAGAGCGCGCCGCGAGTCGCGGTGTAACTGTCGAGCAGCAACTCGAGACCTACCGCAGTCGAAATCTGATGGGGGCGAGCTTGATCCCGCCGGAGGCAGTGGCGGATCTCGCGGTCCTGCTTGCCAGCAACCGGTTCCGCTTCACCACAGGCGACATCCTCACGGTTGACGGCGGGCTCCCGGAAGCTTTTCCGCGATAGAGTTCGAGGCTTCGGATGGATACTCGGGAGCTTCGCGATGCATACCGGCGCCTCGCCCGCTGGTACGATCTGGCGGAGGCGCTCCCGGAAATCCTGGGGATCGGCCGCTTGCGCCGACGGATGCTCGCTCGGGCGCGCGGGAACGTGTTGGAGGTCGCCGCCGGCACCGGAAAGAACTTTCGGTTCTACCCGGCGAGACTGAATCTTGTGGCAGTCGATCTCAGCGCCGAGATGCTGCAGCTCGCCTGTCGGCGCGCGGCTCAGCTGCATCGGGGCTATCGCTTTGCCCTGATGGATGCTGCCGGACTGGCGTTTCCCGATCGCAGCTTCGACACCGTCGTCTCCACCTTGTCCACCTGCACGTTCCCGGAGCCGGTTCGGGCTTTGCGGGAGATCTCGCGGGTGTGCTGTCCCGATGGCTGCATCCTCCTGATCGAGCACGGCCGGAGCGATCGGGCGTGGGCGGCGCGTCGACAAGACCTGCACGCCGAGGCCCACGAACGGCGGTTCGGGTGCCAGTGGAATCGCGAACCCATCGAGCTGGTGCGCGAGGCCGGGTTGTCGATCGTGCAAGCCGCCCGCCATTTCGCCGGCATCTTTCACACGATCGAAGCTCGTCCCGGGTAGGATCGCTTCCCTGGAGAAAATGCAAGGGGGATGCTCGTTGATCCGAGCATCCCCCTTTTGCATCGCTGGTGTGGCGCGCTGGCGCGATCGATTCCTACTCTGTTGCGCTCGAGCCCGTAGTGCTCGCCACCAGGCTCCCGAGTCCTGCAGTTTCCAGCGAGAGCGGGGCGTGAGGGTCGGGGTACTCTTTCAGAAGCTCACGTGCGGTCTGGACCTGCCGATCGTAGGCGATCTGGCGACGCTCCGCCGCGGTCATGCCGAACGCGGCCCGGACCATCGCCACGCCAAGGTCGCGGTCCACTGCCGACCGGGCCTGCGCGTACAAGGTGTCTGAGATGTGGAGCCCGGTTCCTTGAAGGCGCTGGAAGAGCATGGCCCGCATCCGGGAAGTCACCGGCGTCGAGTCGGTCGAGACCGCTCCCGCCCTGACGAGGTGGGCGGCGATCACCGTCAGGGCCTCCTCGTACTCGCCTCGGTCCCGGCTTACTGCGATCCCGTAGGCTCTCTCCGCGTCGGTCGGGACGGCCGGAGTGACGACGGTGTCCGGGACCACGCCGGCGCCGGCCGGAAGGATGCGCCCACCGTCCGACGGGTAACCCAGTCGGGCCGGTTTGATGCCGCGCTGGATCCACCGGCCGCTCGGGGCATACCAGCGGGCCGTGGTGAAGCGCAGGGCGACGTCGTCGGCCAGTGCGTAGGTTCGCTGGACGACGCCCTTACCGAAGCTCGGTGTGCCCAGCACGATTGCGCGATCGTGATCCTGCAAGGCAGCGCTCGCAACTTCCGCCGCACTCGCTGTTCCACCGTCAACCAGGATGACGACTCCCAGACCCGGCCAACGCTGTGGATCGGTCGCTTGGAACACCTCCAGGTCACGCCCCTTCATCGTCGCGACGGTCTGGCCCGGATCGAGGAACAACTCGGCGATCTTTGCGCCTTCTTGCACGAGGCCGCCGGGATTTCCCCTAAAGTCGAGTACCACGCCACGAGCGCCCCGGGCGACGAGCGCGTCAATCTGTCGGGTCAACTCGTCCGACGCCCGGGTGGTCATGGCCGTGACCGCCAGGTAGCCGATGCTGTCGCCGACCAGGAGCCCACGCTTTACCGCAGGCTGGTGAACCGGGGCTCGAATGAGGGTGACGCCGTACGGTTCGGTACCGCCCGATCGCATCAGCGTGAGCTGGACTGGGCTGCCCTCCGGTCCACGCAAGGCGGCCATTGCTCTTTCTCCGGACCAGCCTTCCGTGGTGCTGTCGTTCACGGTCAGCACCCAGTCCCCCGCCATCAGGCCGGCCTGCGCCGCCGGCGAACCCGCAGCGGTGCTGGCGACGGCCACTCGCCCACCGCGGGTCTCGACTTCCAGCCCAACGCCAGTGGTCATCCCGTCGAGCTGCGCCTTGAATTTCCCGTAGCGGTCGCCGACCAGCAGCGCCGCCCAGGGATCGTGCAGCGATTTTACCACACCTTCTGTCGCCCGGAGGTACAGGTCGCCCTCGTTCAAGGTGTCCACCGCGTGGGCGCGCAGTAGCGTCAGCGCCTCTTCGAAGACTCTCGCCTTGGCGTACGCGGATGCTCCGGGCGACGCGTCAGGTGCCGGTCGGGACACCCAGGCGCCACTAGCGAGGGCGGCACCGGCCGCAAAGGCCACGGCGCCGATCACGCGCGGGCTGAAACGAGGTAACGAAAAGGGGAGGATAGGACGAGGATACCGCGAATCGAACCAGGACATAGGCGTGGTTCCCTCCGAACCTGCGCTCGCGGCACCGTCATCGACAGGTGCCCGCTCGTCGCATCGCAAATGGCGTTCGGCAAACTGCGGGCCAATTCTACCGTCTAGAGACGAGACACCACTGGCCCCTGGTTCTCGCCTTGGATCTTACGGCTCACCCCCGCAGCTCACCGCGTGAGCAGTCCGGCGTCCAGCACCAGCTGCGCGCCGGTTACGTACCGTGCCCGCTCGGATACGAGGTAGAGCACTGCGCCCGCGACGTCTTCCGGCTCAATCCATGGGACTGGCAGGAGGTTCCCGGCCGACCGCTCGGCGATCTCTCTCGGGGTGGCGCCCTCAAGCGCTGCGAGACCGTCGTTCATGGGCGTGTTGACGCCGGTCGGGTGAATTGAATTTACACGAATATTGTACGGTGCAAGCTCTATTGCCCACGACTTCGTCAGGCCGGTCAGTCCCCACTTGGAGGCGGCATAGTGGCTCAAACGGCGCATGCCCCGGAGCCCCGCGATCGATGAGTTATTGATGATGACGCCCTCGCGCCGCTTCATCATCACGGGAATTACCCGCCGAGCGACCAACCAGCTTCCCTTCAGATTGATGTCCAGCATCGCGTCCCATGCCTCTTCGGTGAGTTCATGGGCCAGGCCATAACCGCAGATGCCGGCATTATTCACCAGAATCGAGATCGGTCCGAGTTGAGCCACCGTGCGTTCTACCGCGGCAGTGATAGCGCTGTCGTCGCGCACGTCTCCCGCGAACGTCAGACAGCGAGCACCGGCTGCCGTGCACTCGGCCGCGAGCGAGGCCAGCTCGTCGGCGGACCCCATCGCGTACCCGGGATACGCGAGCGGCTTGGCCACATCGAAAGCCGCAACCGCTGCTCCGGCGCGAGCCAGGGCCAGAACAATCGCGCGCCCCTGGCCATGCGCCGCGCCGGTGACGAACGCGATCTTGCCTGCCAGCTCGCGGCTCACTGCTTGGCTCCCGCCCGCTCGACCGACGGCGGGTGGCGGCGAAACGGTTCGAGGTAGTCGTCGAGGTCGACCTGGAGTGCGTTGTTCAGGACGTTGGTCGCAAGCATGATGCTGCCAAACGCCGTCAGCGTGACGATCTGCGCCGGCGCGAGCCAGCTCCGAAGTCGATCGAACAGAGCGTCGGACACGTCGTGCCCTCCGGTGGCAAGTCGCCGCGCATATTCGAGCACCACCACATCCCGCTCATCCAGGCGCAGGTTTTCCGGATCCTCTCCTCGCTCGATCAGGATTCGCCGAAAGAAGGTGGAGCAGATGAGGCAATCGTTCTCGGCGGAGACAGCGTGGGCGAACAGATCGGTGAGACGCTCTCCCAGAAACGTCCTGACCTCGTCGCGCAGGGGATACCATTCCATCAGAGCGTGGAGCGCGGCGCCGTTGTGAGCCAAAGTCCGTTTCATGTTCGTCATGCGGTCATGCTCGCGAATCTGGCGGTCCCACTCCGTTCGCACCGACTCGGCAGCATCCGCATAGCTCTGAAGCTCGATACGAGGCATGATTCCTCGGTCCTCCCCTCTACCGGCCTGGCCGCTTGCGTCCGCGGCACTCACGTTCAAGATGCCTGGGGTTTGGGGTGTAAGTTAGGACGGCTGGGGTCCCGTTGCTTGGAGCGGTTTCATGTTACTAGCTGGTGACATTGGCGGCACCAAGACCGATCTCGCGATCTACTCCCCGGAAGCGGGCCCCCGGCGCCCTCTGGCTGAGGCCGAGTACCGCAGCGGGCACTACCCGAGCCTGGAGGCGCTGGTTCGCGAATTTCTGGCCTCGACCGCGTTGCCGGTCACCTGGGCGTGCTTCGATGTAGCCGGTCCAGTAATCGATGGCCGTGCCAAGATCACCAACCTTCCGTGGGACCTCAGCGAATCGGGATTGGCAGGCGCCCTCGATCTGCGGATCGTGCATCTGCTCAATGACCTCGAGGCAGTCGCGCGGGGCGTGCCCGCCTTGATTGCGGAGGATCTCGTCACGCTCAACGTCGGTGAGCCGGTTGCGCACGGTGCCATCGCGGTGGTCGCGCCGGGCACGGGGCTCGGCGAGGCATTCCTCATCTGGGACGGTACCCGCTACCAGGCGTTTCCCTCCGAAGGCGGCCATGCCGAGTTCGCGCCGGCCACCGAGCACGAGGTGGGACTTCTCGTCGAGCTGCTCAGGCAACGAGACCACGTGAGCGTGGAACGGGTGTGCTCCGGTCCGGGCCTCGTCGCGATCTACGAGTACCTGCGGTCTGCCGGGGTTGCTCCCGAAGGAGCCGACGTGGCGCCCCAGTTGGCTGCCGCACCCGACCATGCACCGATCATCGCCAAGGCTGGTCTGCGCGAGACGCCCGACCCCTTGAGCGCGGCGACGCTCGCGATGTTCGCCGAGATCCTCGGCGCTGAGGCGGGCAATCTCGCGCTCAAGGTTCTTTCGACCGGCGGCGTGTACATCGCAGGCGGGATCCCGTCGCACATGTTGCCCATTCTGCAGCGCGGGGACTTCCTGCGCGCGTTCGTTCGAAAGGGGCGGATGGCCGGGCTGATGGGCCGCATGCCGGTGCACGTGGTGATGCGCCAGGCGGCAATTTTCGGCGCGGCCATTCGGGGACTCCAGCTGGGCGCCGATCGGGAGCGGGCAGCGCCTGCGGCGAAGATCCGGGGCAATCCCTCAGTCACCCGTTAAGGAGTCGACGATGGAACTGGGAATGATCGGGCTGGGGCGAATGGGCGCCAATATCGTGCGGCGGCTGCTTCGTGCGGGGCACCGCTGTGTCGCGTTCGACGTTCATCCGGATCCGGTTCGCGCGCTCGCGAGCGAGGGCGCCGTGGGCGCCACGTCGCTCGCAGATCTGGCGTCCAAGCTCACCCCTCCACGCACGATCTGGCTCATGGTGCCCGCCGGCGTCGTGGACGACGAGCTCACCGATCTCACGCCGCATCTTGCCGCGGGCGACGTCGTGATCGACGGCGGGAATTCGCACTATCACGACGACATCCGTCGAGCGGCCGCGCTGGCGAAGAAAAAGCTGCATTACGTGGATGTCGGTACCAGCGGCGGCATCTGGGGGCTCGATCGGGGATACTGCCTCATGATCGGCGGGGAGGAGCCGGTGGTCCGCCGGCTCGACCCGATCTTTGCCGCCCTGGCCCCCGGTCTGGAGGCGGCGCCACGAACTGCCGGCCGCGAGCGGCCGAATGGAACCGCAGAGCGCGGCTATCTCCACTGCGGCCCGACCGGAGCCGGCCACTTCGTGAAGATGGTGCATAACGGAATCGAGTACGGTCTCATGGCCGCGTACGCCGAGGGGATCAACATTCTGCGACACGCAGATGCCGGATTGCATCGCGAGGTCGCGGACGCGGAGACCACACCGCTCGCTCGTCCCGAGCTATACCGCTATCAGTTCGATCTGGGGGACGTGGCCGAGGTCTGGCGGCGAGGCAGCGTCATCGCGTCCTGGCTGCTCGATCTCACTGCTCAGGCACTGGCCGAGAGCCCCGACCTCGCCGACTTCAGCGGACGCGTGTCGGACTCGGGGGAGGGGCGCTGGACGCTGGAGGCAGCGATCGACGAATCGGTGCCGGCACCGGTGTTGAGCGCGGCGCTGTTCGACCGTTTTCGCTCGCGAGGCGAGGGCGACTTCGCGGACAAGCTGCTCTCGGCTCTGCGGTTCCAGTTCGGCGGCCATCGCGAGAAAGCCGTGCGTTAGAGGAGACTGTTGTCCATGGTAGACACGCGTTCGGATGCATTGGTGTTCTTCGGCGCGACGGGCGACCTCGCGGCCAAACAGATCTTCCCGGCGTTCCAGGCGCTCACTCGACGTGGCCTGCTCGATGTGCCGGTGGTGGGCGTGGCCCGGTCCGAATGGACCGACGATCAGTTGCGGGCCCGAGCTCGCGAGAGCCTGGCGGAGCACGGCGGAGTGGACGAAGCCGCCTTCAGCCGACTGTCGGGGCGGCTCCGGTACGTGAGCGGAGACTACGAGGATGCCACCACCTTCTCCCGTCTGCGCGAAGCGCTCGGTCCCGCCCGGCGCCCGCTTTATTATCTCGCGATCCCGCCGAGTCTTTTCGAGGCGGTCGTCACCAGCCTGGCCAAGAGCGGGTGCACTAAGGGGGCCAGGGTCGTGCTCGAGAAGCCCTTTGGGCGCGATCTGGAGTCGGCCCGGGCGCTCAATGTCGCGCTGCACCGCTTTTTCCCCGAAGAGGCGATTTTTCGGATCGACCATTACCTCGGCAAGGAAGCGGTCCAGAACCTCCTCTACTTCCGCTTTGCCAACTCCTTCCTCGAGCCGGTGTGGAACCGGCATTACGTGGACCGGGTGGAGATCACCATGGCGGAGAGCTTCGGGGTGCAGGGCAGGGGGCGCTTCTACGAGGAAGCCGGGGCCATTCGCGATGTAGTACAGAACCACCTTCTCCAGATTGTCGCTCTGCTCGCAATGGAAGCGCCGGTGGGCAACGACGCGGAAGGTGTCCGCGACGCCAAGGCCCAAGCCTTCAAGGCCATGCAGCCGCTCGAGCCGGCGGAAGTCGTGAGGGGACAGTTCCGGGGCTACTGCAAGGAAGACGGTGTGGCCCCCGGCTCGAAGGTCGAGACCTTCGCGGCGCTCCGGCTCCATATCGAGTCGTGGCGCTGG
Organism: Gemmatimonadales bacterium; assembly: GCA_035495075.1. GTDB lineage: Bacteria > Gemmatimonadota > Gemmatimonadetes > Gemmatimonadales > GWC2-71-9 > DASQPE01. Next base: position 5,942 of record DATJGL010000138.1, on the reverse strand, counting down.
GCCGGCGTACCCTTCTATATCCGCGCGGGGAAATCGTTACCGATTACCGCGACCGAGGTCTCGGTCGAGCTCAAGCGACCTCCGCAGCTCTTGTTCGCCGACGTGCCTACTGCCACGCCCAATCGGTTCCGCTTCCGCCTGAGTCCGCACGTGGAGCTGGGACTGGCGGCGCGGGCCAAGCTGCCCGGCGAAGTGATGGCGGGTGAGGACGTACAGCTAGTGGCCTGTCACGAGCACGGAAGCGAGATGGCGCCGTACGAGCGGCTGCTTCGCGACGCGATGCGGGGGGATCAGACGCTGTTCGCACGGGAGGACTCGGTCGAGCACGCCTGGCGGGTGGTCGCGCCCGTCCTGAATGAGGCGACGCCACCGGACCAGTACGACCCCGGGACCTGGGGGCCGCCCCAGGCGAACGCCCTGCTCAACGGCGCTTCGTGGCACGACCCGGTGCCGGAAGGGATCTGCAAGTGACCGGCCGCAGCCGGATGGTTCTCTTGTTCGACGTGGACAACACCCTGCTCGACAACGACGCCGTCGAGCGGGATTTTCGAGCCTACATGATCCGCGAGGCGGGTGACACGACGGCGGGCCGCTACTGGGAGATCTTCGAGCAATTGCGCGGCGAGTTGGGCTACGCCGACTACCTCGGCGGGCTGCAACGCTACCGACTCGACCACCTGCACGACCCTCGTCTCCTGTGCCTCGCCGGCTTCCTCCTGGACTATCCGTTTCCCGAGCGGCTCTATCCCAACGCCCTGGAAGTGCTCTCGACTTTTGGGCGAGTCGGCCCCACAGCGATCCTCTCCGATGGCGATGTAGTGATTCAGCCGCGCAAGATCGAGCGATCCGGCTTGCGCCGGGCGGTTGGCGGCCGCGTGCTGATCTACATCCACAAAGAGCACGAGCTTACCGACGTCGAGCGCTTCTACCCGGCGGATCATTACGTCCTGGTCGACGACAAGCTCCGGATTCTGACCGCGGTCAAAAAGGTATGGGGCTCACGCGTCACCACGGTTTTCGTTCGGCAGGGCCATTATGCCCTCGACCCTGCCGTGCTCGCCGAATATCCCCCGGCCGATGTCGCCCTGCCGGCCATCGGCGACCTGCTCCATCTGGACCCACACGTGCTGCTCGAGGCCGCCGCGGCCGGTGGCACGATCGGAAGGACTGTATGAACCCGACAAGCCAACTCCATGCTATCGGCCAGAGCCTCTGGCTGGACAACATCACCCGCGGACTGCTGAGCAGCGGTACGCTCCGGCGCTACCTTGCCGATTTCTCCGTCACCGGCTTGACCTCGAATCCGACCATCTTCGATCAGGCCATCGCTCACACGGCGTTCTACGACGACGCCATCCGCCGCAAGGCGGCCGAGGGCAAGTCAGGCGAGGATCTGTTCTTTGAGCTTGCATTGGAAGACCTGGGACAGGCGGCGGATCTGTTCCGGCCGATTCACGACCAAACCCAGGGCATGGACGGGTGGGTTTCGCTCGAAGTGTCTCCCCTCCTGGCGTACGACACCCGGAGTACGGTCGAGGAGGCCAAGGCGCTCCACGCCCGGGGCCGCCGCCCCAACCTGTTTATCAAGATCCCGGGTACCGAGCAGGGCCTCCCGGCGATCGAGGAATCGATCTTCGCCGGTGTGCCGATCAACGTGACGCTGTTGTTCTCGGACGAGCAGTATCTCGCGGCGGCCAACGCCTACATGCGAGGCATCGAGCGTCGGCTGGGCGCCGGCCTGAATCCGGTCGTGCGTTCGGTGGCCTCCGTCTTTGTGAGCCGCTGGGACAAGGCGCTTCAGGGCAAGACGTCCGACGAGTTGCGGGGTCGGGTCGGAATCGCGGTCGCGGGCCGGACCTATCGGGCGTATCGCGAGCTGTTGAGCTCGCCGCGATGGAAGCGACTCGCGGCGGCGGGCGCTGCGCCGCAACGGCTGCTCTGGGCCAGCACCGGGACCAAGGATCCGGGCCTGTCGGACGTGCTCTATGTCATCGCGCTGGCCGCACCCGATACCATCAATACCATGCCTGAAAACACGCTGCTCGCGTTCGCCAATCACGGGATGGTTGGTGAACTGATGCGGCCTGACGGCGGCGACGCCGACCTCGTGCTCAACCGCCTTGGCCAGGCAGGCACGGACGTCGGCGCGCTGGCCGCGACGCTCCAGCGCGAGGGCGCAGAGGCCTTCGTGACGTCCTGGAAAGACCTGCTGAGTTGCCTCGAGGCCAAGTCGGCTACGTTGCGCGATGCCGCCCTGGCCGGGGACCGTCGATGACGACCCTGGCTTCTGAGCCCAGCCTCCCCCTCACGCAGCGCCGGGCTTGGCGCGCCCTCGAAGCTCACTACCAGAGCATTCGCGACGTTCATCTGAGGGAGCTCTTCGCCCGGGAACCCAACCGTGGTGAACGGCTGAGCGCGGAAGCGGCTGGAATCTTCCTCGATTATTCCAAGCATCGCATCACCGACGAAACGCTGCGCCTGTTGCTCGAGCTGGCCCGCGAGTGCGGCCTGCGCGAGCGGATCGATGCCATGTTTGCCGGAGAGGCGATCAACCTCACCGAGCACCGGCCGGTGCTTCATGTCGCGCTGCGCACTCCCCGGACCGAGTCCATTCTCGTGGACGGGCGCGATGTGGTGGCCGACGTGCATCAGGTACTGGACCGCATGGCAGCATTTGCGGACCGGGTGCGGAGCGGGGAGTGGAAGGGCCACGCCGGCAAGCCGATTCGCAACGTCATCAACATCGGGATCGGCGGATCCGACCTTGGGCCGGTGATGGCGTACGAGGCGCTGCGACACTACAGCCGGCGCGACCTCACCCTCCGGTTCATCTCGAACGTGGACGGAACCGACTTCGCCGAAAAAACCCATGGGCTCGACCCGGCGGAAACGTTGTTCGTGATCTCGTCCAAGACATTCACTACACTCGAGACCATGACCAACGCACGGACCGCCCGTGACTGGCTGGTGGCACACGGCGGGGCGGCGGCGGTGCCGGCGCATTTTGTGGCGGTGTCCACCAACGCGGAGGAAGTTGCCAAGTTCGGCATCGACCCGGGCAACATGTTCGGATTCTGGGACTGGGTGGGTGGACGCTATTCGCTCGAATCTGCCATTGGGCTCTCGACTATGATCGCGATCGGGCCGGAGCATTTCCGGGCGATGCTGGCGGGATCGCACGCCATGGACCTGCACTTCCGGACCGCCCCGTTCGAGCGAAACCTCCCGGTGCTGATGGGACTGTTGGCGGTCTGGTACAGCGACTTCTTCAGCGCGGAGACGGTGGCCGTCCTGCCGTACGATCAGTATCTGGTGCGCTTTCCCGCGTATCTGCAGCAGCTCACCATGGAGAGCAACGGCAAGCACGTCACGCTGGACGGCGGGCGGGTGGATTACCCCACCGGCGCGATCTACTGGGGCGAGCCCGGTACCAACGGCCAGCATTCCTTCTACCAGCTGCTCCATCAAGGCACCCGCCTCGTCCCGGCAGACTTCATCGGCTTCTGCCGATCGCTCAACCCGCTCGGGTCGCACCACGATCTCCTCATGGCCAACGTCTTTGCCCAGAGCGAGGCGCTCGCCTTCGGCAAGACGGCGGAAGACGTGCGGGCGGAGGGAACGCCGGCGTGGCTCGTGCCGCACCGCGTGTTCGAGGGCAACCGGCCCAGCAGCACTCTTCTCGCCGAGCGGCTCACGCCGGAAATCCTGGGAGCGCTGATCGCGCTGTACGAGCACAGCACGTTTACGCAGGGCGCCGTCTGGCAGATCGATTCGTTCGACCAGTGGGGCGTCGAGTTGGGTAAGGTGCTGGCACTGCGGATCGTGCCCGAGTTCAGCACGGCTGCCGCGCCCGCCCACGATAGCTCGACGAGCCGGCTGATCCAGCGGTATCGGCAATTGCGGAGGACCCCATGACCGACGCGGATCGCCTCGATCAGCTCTGCACCAACACCATCCGGACGCTCTCCATCGACGCCGTGCAGAAGGCCAACTCCGGTCATCCCGGCACGCCGATGGACGCCGCCCCGACCGCCTACTGTCTCTGGCAACGGTTCCTGCGATACGACCCGGAGGACCCGCGTTGGCTCAACCGCGACCGATTCGTTCTGTCGAATGGTCACGCGTCGATGTTGCTCTACAGTCTGATCCATCTCGCCGGTGTCCGTGCAGCAAACCCCTCCTATGAGGAGGTCGGGCGGCCGGCGGTGACGTTGGACGACATCAAGACCTTCCGTCAGGCCGGGAGCCGCTGCCCCGGCCACCCCGAGTACGGCTGGACCTCTGGGGTCGAGGCGACCACCGGGCCGTTGGGACAGGGTGTTTCCATGAGCGTGGGGATGGCCATGGCGAGCCGCTGGCTCGCGGCGACGTACAACCGGCCGGGCCACGAGTTGTTCGACTACAACGTGTACGCGCTCGCCGGAGATGGATGCATGATGGAGGGCCTGAGCGGCGAGGCGGCCTCGCTTGCAGGGCACCTGGGGCTCTCGAATTTGTGCTGGATCTACGACGACAACCGCATCTCGATTGAAGGGCCGACCTCGCTCGCGTTCACCGAGGACGTTGCGACCCGGTTTCTGGGATACGGATGGAACGTCACCCGCGTGAGCGACGCCAACGATCTGGAGATGCTCACCCGGGCATATCGGTGCTTCCTTGGGACGACGGACCGACCCACGCTCATCATCGTCCAAAGCCACATCGGCTACGGCGCGCCCCATCGGCAGGATACCAAGGAGGCTCACGGCGAGCCGCTTGGTCCCGATGAGGTTCGACTCGCTAAGCAGGCGTATGGCTGGGATCCGAACGCGCAGTTCCTAGTTCCCGACGAGGTGCCGAAGTACTTCCGCGCAAACCTCGGCCGTCGCGGGGGAGAGATCCGGCGTGCATGGCTCGAGCGCCTGGCGGCCTACACGCGCGATTACCCCGATCTCGGGCGCCAGCTGGACTGCATCCAGCAGCGCAGGCTGCCGGAAGGCTGGGACCGTGAACTGCCCGTGTTCCCGGCGGATCCAAAGGGCGTCGCCGGGCGCGATGCCTCATCAAAATTGCTGAACATCCTCGCGCAGCGAATCCCGTGGCTCCTGGGCGGGTCGGCGGATCTCTGGCCGTCCACTCGCACGCGGCTGACCTTCGAGGGTGTGGGTGACTTTCAGGAGCCGGGCAACGACGGCGACTACCGAGGTCGGAACATCCACTTCGGAGTCCGCGAGCATGCGATGGCAGCGGCTTCCAACGGATTGGCGTTGTCAGGTCTTAGGCCGTATGCGTCGAGCTTCCTGGTGTTCACCGACTACTGCCGCCCGGGCCTCCGCCTCAGCGCCTTGATGGAAGTGCCGGTGCTCTACATCTGGACGCACGATTCCATCAGCGTTGGGGAGGACGGCCCGACGCACCAGCCGGTGGAACATCTCGCCGCCCTGCGGGCGATGCCTGGCATGCTGGTGGTCCGCCCAGCGGACGCCAATGAAGTGGTTGAAGCCTATCGGCTGATTCTCCGGCTCGAAGACCGGCCGGCGTGCCTGGTCCTGTCGCGCCAGCCGCTCCCCGTACTCGATCGGTCGACCTGCGCGTCGGCGAGCGGCCTCGCGCGCGGCGGCTACGTGCTCGCCGACGCTCCGGACGGGAAGCCGGACGTGCTTCTGCTGGCTACGGGTAGTGAGGTGTCGCTCTGCCTCGCCGCCCGGGACCAGCTCCTCGCAGAAGGCATCCCTGCCCGCGTGGTGAGTTTGCCGTGCTGGGAGGTGTTCGAGGAGCAATCACCGGAGTACCGCGAGAGCGTACTACCGGCGGATGTCACCGCGAGAGTGGCGGTCGAAGAAGCGGCGACCTTCGGCTGGGAGCGCTATGTCGGTCCCCAGGGCACCATCCTCGGTATGCGATCGTTCGGCATGTCGGCCCCCATGAAGGTGGTGGCGCAGCACTTCGGGTTTGCCCCGGAC
>DATJGL010000137.1:0-3207 GCA_035495075.1 Gemmatimonadales bacterium | reverse complement strand
GCCAGGTAAGGTTTTCAACGTACCAGTTTGACGGCACCGAAGGGGCGTGCGTCGTTGGCTCACCTTGGGCCAAGGCTGCTGGGGGCAGGACAGAGGCGAAGGCAAGCACCAGCGCGATACGTGTCATGGGTCCTCATGGAGGTGGAGCCGCGCCGCGGCCTAACAGTCTCGCTTCAGCTGCGGGCGATAAGACTTGTGGTTCCGAACTGTACGTTCCGCTGAAACGGACGCGCCCGCCAGCTGCAAGCGTGGGTTAGGCAGCTGAGCTAAGAAACCCACCCAGCATACCGAACTCAATCAGTTTTCGCGTCAGTGACCCGACCCCCTCCACGACCTCACCGCCCATCGGGCTCAGCCCGACGAGCTTGTCCTTCACCTACTACGTCCGGAAGCAGCAGGCGCCGGCGAGCCAGACCCCGCACCTCACAGATCAGGGGGGTGGAACGCTGACCTGGACGGGGACAAGCAGCCGGAGTTGGCTCAAGATCTCGCCTAAGACGGGAACCGCGCCGTCTACTGTGACCGTGTCGGTGGATCCTGCCGCCACGGGGATCGGCATCAATGGCTACCGACCGAGCTCCCTCAAGGCATCCATCACCGTTTCGGCAGCGGGAGCATCCAACACACCGCAGACGCTGCCGGTGATTCTGAACCTCCGCTATTACTAGGCAACCGTCGCCGCCTCATGGGACACGTAGTCCAGAGAGCCTATCGGCGGGACCGTTACGGAGCCGCCGGGCTCAGAGCACGCCGGCGCAAATGCTCGAGCCTTTTCCTCGGGCTCGTCCTCGCCCAAACGGAGGTGGCTAGGTGCTCGAACGCCGAAAAATCTTGACATGCTACGAGCTCGGCGTGCCTTGAACAGTGGTCTCCCTCGCGGTATGGGTCCGGTCGGTCTTGCCGAGCCCCCGGGCCTGCGTGACGTTCCTGCCTACACCTTACTCGGGCTAGGGTTGCCCACGGCATCCCGCGCTGGCAGAAGCTGGTAGCGTCCCCCAGATTGGGAATGCCCATTCCGGCCCGAGGCCCTCGTGGCGCCAGCACGGCCCCTCAGGCCCCCTCAAAAAAAGGAGGCCCCGATGGCTCCCCAGCAATCAATCGCGCCCACCGCCGTCCCAGACCGGAAGCCCCGCGACGACGAGATCGACATTCACGGATCGACCCACCCCGGGAAAGTTCGCACGGAGAACCAGGACCATTTCCTGATCTGCGCGCTGCGGCGACAGACGGTGGTCCAGCTCACCAGCCTGCCGGATCCGGATCGACTCATGGGAGAGAGTGAGCGAGTGGGGCTGCTGATGATGGTGGCCGACGGCGTCGGCGGCGGCACCAAGGGCGGCGAGGCGAGCCGGGTCGCACTTGAGGGCGTGGCGCGGTACGTATCCGGCAGCATGCGCTGCTACTACGCCGCCGGCTCGACCGACGACCGGGAGATCTTCCAGGCGCTTCAAGAGGGGGCGCTCCAGTGCCACGCGGAGCTGCTCCGGCGCGGCGAGGAGGAGCCCCAGTACCACGGCATGGCCACGACGCTCACCCTGTACCTCGGTGCCTGGCCGCGGGCCTATCTACTCCAGGTGGGCGACAGCCGGTGCTATCTCCTCCGGGCCGGCGAGCTGACCCAGATCACCCGCGATCAGACGATGGCCCAGGAGCTGATCGATCTGGGCGTGCTGACCGGGGCCGACGCATCGAGCAGCCGGCTCGGGCACACCTTGTCGAGCTCGATCGGCGGGCGGCAGAGCGCGCCGGTCGTCACGCGGATCGGCCTCGACTGGGACACTGTCGTGCTCCTGTGCAGCGACGGGCTCACCCGCCACATCCCCGACGAGCGAATCCGGGAGCGGCTGCGCTCAATGACGTCGGCCCGGCAGGTGTGCGAGGACCTGGTGCAGGACGCACTCGACGCCGGTGGGAAGGACAACATCACGGTCGTGGTGCGCCGAGCGGTGGTAAAGGGGGGATGAGTTAGACGGATGTAGACCACTAGTTGCACGCCATCGACATTTACTGGCCTCGTCCGGGTCCGTCGTCCTCGTTGGCTGTACGAGGACGGCACGCCGCGGGTCACTTCATCGGCCCTGCTCCCCTGATCCAGCATCGGGCGGATTCGGAGATCTCGCCTGCTTGCTCGATAAAACGCGGCGTGTCGCAATTCCCGTTCGCCTCACCGCGCTTCCAAACTGCAGGCGCGCCTTGCCCTGTAAGAGCCGATATGGCGAAGTGGCCCCGCGCCCGAGCTCGCGCTCAAGGACGTGTTGGTCACGCAGGGGGAGCCAATGCTGAGGGCCCCATGGCCAGAGCCCTGGTTCGAGCCCAGGAGGGCAATGAAGCCTGGCACCGAGTTCGGTCGTGCCGGGCTTTGCCTATTCGCGGCCGGTGCTTGCTCGCGGTCGTCTGCCTTCAATCCTCGATCAACTGGTACGCCGAGGTCCAAAAGTCGAGAACGACGGGGGGAAGAGCAAGCCGGTCCGGACGGCGTTGGGTCATGAGGACGCCAACCAGCTCCTCCTTCGGATCGACGTGCCAGGACGTGCCGAAGGCGCCGTCCCAACCGAAGCGCCCAGGCACGTCCCCAATATCGTGGCGCGCGGTGATGACCCCCAAGCCGAGGCCCCAGCCGCGCGTATCCCAGAAGTTCTCGAAGAACGGCGAAGCCGCCTTCTGCTCGGGGGTGAGGTGGTCCATGGTCATCAGCTCGATCGATGGCGGCGACAGGATGCGCTCACCGCCGTACGCGCCATCCCCCAACATCATCCGACCGAAAGCGAGCATGTCGTCGACCGTCGAGACGAGCCCGCCGGCACCCGATTCAAAGACCGGCGCCCGTGCCCCGAGGCCGCCCCGCGCCTCGTGCAAGACGACGAGCTTGCCGGTGACCATGTCCCTCCCGTAGCAGATTGGGAGTCGATCGAGGTTCTCCTCTGGGACTTGGAAGCCGGTGTCCGTCATCCCGAGCGGCTCAAAGATGCGCTCCTGAAGGAAAGCTCCCAGTGACTTGGCGGAGACGCGAGCGATCAGGACGCCCAAGATCTCGCCACTCGTGTGGTACAGCCATCGCTCACCCGGTTGGTGCGCGAGCGGAAGACTGCCCAGGCGCTTCATGAACTCGTCGTTTGAGACGGCGAACGGCCATTCGCTCAAGGTCAGCCGGGCCTCCATCATTTCCTTCAGGAGGGGGCACGTCGGCGAGACAAAGGCCACCTCACC
>DATJGL010000136.1:0-50827 GCA_035495075.1 Gemmatimonadales bacterium | reverse complement strand
AACCTGCCGGAGGGCGATCGTTCGTCCTTTACGGTAGGACTCGGCACCCGACTCGGGACCAGCTTCCGTATCGACGCAGCCTACCAGTACATCGATCAGGGTGACCGACGAGGCCGAACGGTGCCGCTCGACCTTTCGGTCTGCCCTGGCGGCACTCCCTGCCCCGCCCTGGTCGACCAGAACAACGGCCTGTATCAGTTCCACGCGCACCTGTTCGGTGCGACCTTCTCGTACGAGTTCTGACCCGGGAGAGCCGAGCGTATGAAGCGTCGTCATCTCGCGGCTGCTGTTCTTGGCCTCGCACTCCCGCTCCTCACCGGCTGTCGCTCTGACGAGTCGCTCAACCCGCCGGACCTGGCGAACAACGGCGGGCTGCTGGAGCGCTACGTCTCGATGGGCAACAGCATCACCGCCGGCTTTCAGTCGGCCGGGATCAACGACAGCACTCAACTCCAGTCGTATGCGGTGCTCTTTGCCCACCAGGCGGGAGCTCCGTTCTTCGTGCCTCTTCTGAACAAGCCCGGGTGCCCGCCGCCGTTCACGATCAATACCACGAACCCGCCTAGCCGCCTGGGCGGTGGCAGCTCCACCGACTGCTCGCTGCGGGAGGGCGCACCTTTGCCTTACCTCAGCAACGTCGCGGTCCCCGGCGTGACATCGTTCGGTGTGGGGAGCAACACCAGTCCGTTTGGTGGCACCAATGCACTGACTCAGTTCATTCTGGGCGGCCGTACCCAGATCCAGGCGATGATGGCCGCGCAGCCGACCTTCGTCTCCGTCTGGATCGGCAACAATGACGTGCTCGCCGCCCTCACGAACGGAACCAATCCAGGAGACCCGTCGCTCATCACGCCCGTGCCGGCATTCGAGGCCAATTACAAACCGATCGTCGACAGCATCGCGCGAATAGGCGCAAAGGCCATACTGATCGGCGTGGGTGACGTCGCAGCGAACCCCTTCGCGACGTCTGGCGCCGTGTACTGGTGCCTCAAGACCGGCCTTTGCCCCGGTGTGCCCGCGGGCGGCTTCCCGGCGCAGTTCTCGGTCAGCCTCAACTGCGCTCCCAAAGCCGCAGTCCCGACGTCGAATGGCGACTCGGTTCTCGTGCCGTGGACAGTCGGAGTCCCCAAGCTCGCAGCCGCGCAGGCCGGCGTTCCGACGACCCTCGATTGCTCGGTGGACAACGAAGTGGTGCTCCCGGCGGAGTTCAAGGCAATGCGTCTTGCGGTGGCGGGATACAACGCCTTTATCTCGAGCCAGGCCCAGGCGCAGGGATGGGCCTACGTCGACATGACGCCCACGTTCCTGGCGGCCAAGGCCGAGCCACCGGTCCCCGGGCAGCCGCCCAAGGTCACTACCTTCCCCTGCCTCCCCGGCGGCCCGTGCGGAGGCACCACGAATGCGACGCCGAACGTCACCTTCGGTACCTATTTCTCGCTCGACGGCGTGCACCCAAGTGCTGCGGCCCATCAGGTTTTCACCAATTTGATCATCGATGCCGTCAACACGACGTACGGTTCGACGATCCCCAAGCTGGCACCGTAGCGGGGAGCATTTGCGGGCGGTGTCGGCCCTCGTGAGTTTGCGAGCGCGATGAATCTCAACGGCTGGACCCGCGAGCGGGCTCTCGCTTTGATGCACGAGTACACCGCATCAGAGGCGCTCCGGCGGCACATGTACGCGGTCGAGATCGCCATGCGGGCGATGGCCGGGCAGGCCGGCGAGGACCCGGAAGCGTGGGGCATGGTAGGCCTGCTCCACGACTTCGACTATGAGCGGTTCCCCAACGACGCCCACTGGGCGACGGCCGAGCATCCGAGCGAGGGCGTAAGAATGCTGGCGGCGGCGGGCTTTCCCGAGCCGATGCAACAGGCCATACTGGGCCACGCGAGCTATACCGGCGTGCCGCGAGGCACGCCGATGGCAAAGGCGCTGTTTGCGGTGGACGAGCTTTCCGGCTTTCTGGTGGCCTGCGCCCTGGTGCGCCCGTCGCGAAGCCTGTCGGACCTGGAGGTTTCCAGCGTCAAGAAGAAGCTCAAGGACAAGGCGTTCGCCCGAGGCGTAAGCCGCGACGACATCCAGCGTGGCGCTGACGAAATCGGCGTGCCGCTCGAGACGCACATCAGCTTCCTGCTCACGGCCCTCCGGCCGCACCAACACCTCCTCGGCCTCGGCCAAGCGTGACATCTCCCCGGCCCTCGCGGGCGGCGCGGTCGATCGAAGCCGCGCTCAACCGCGCAGCCGGTGGCCGTCCCATCCCCGGTAACGGAGTCCGCCTGCTGATCGATGGACCCGACACGTACGGGGTCATGCTGGACCAGATCGTTGCAGCCCGCCAGTGCATTCATCTCGAGAACTACATCATCCGCGCTGACAAGACCGGCTGGAGGTTTGCCGAAGCCCTGGCCGCGCGGGCTCGCGCTGGAGTACAGGTGCGAGTCCTCTACGATTGGCTGGGGTCGATCGCGACTGCTCGTCGCTACTGGCGCTTCCTTCGCTCAGCGGGGGTCGAGGTGCGCTGTTTCAATCCGCCACACCTGCTTCAGGTCTTCGCGAACCTCACGCGCGACCACCGGAAGGTGCTGGTCTGCGATGGGGCGGCCGCGGTTGTCGGGGGCCAGTGCATTGGCGATGAATGGTCGGGCGACCCCGAGCGCGGTCTTCCCCCCTGGCGCGACACCGCCGTCGAGATTCACGGTCCGGCCGCGTACGCCTTGGATGTGGCCTTCCTCGTCACCTGGAACCTGGCCGGTCCTCCGATCGCGGAGGACCAGCGTCCACCCGACCCATCCCCAGCTGGGGATGCGGAAGTTCGGGTTATCGCAGGCGAGCCGGGCCGTGAGCGGGCGTACCGATCACTCGAGTACCTCACCGCCGGGAGCGTAGAGAGGTTGTGGATTACGGACGCATACCTGGTCCCCCCGCCCCGGTTGTTCCAGGGACTGGTCGACGCCGCACGTGACGGAGCCGACATCCGCCTCCTGGTTCCCGGCACCAGCGACCTTCCGGTCGTGCGCAACTTTACCCGAGTAGGGTACCGGAAGCTGCTCCAGGCGGGAATCCGCATCTACGAGTGGGATGGACCGATGCTGCATGCCAAGACGATAGTCGCCGACGGCCGCTGGGCGCGGATCGGTACCAGCAACCTCAATGCCTCGAGTCTGCTCGGCAACTATGAGATTGATGTACTTATTGAGGACGAATCGTTCGCCCACGAGATGGAAGCCCAGTTCCGCCGGGACCTTGGCGAAAGCATGGAGGTACGCCGGCGGGCGTACCGGGCTCCCAAGAGTCTGCAACCTGTCCTTCCGACGGGACTCGCACGGGTTGAACCTGTGCCCACCCACCATCGGCGCCGGAGGGCCCACCGTGAGCTCCGGGTGCGCGCAGCGGTGGCGGCGCGAACACTGATCAGCGGCGCCCGGCGTTCGATCTATGGCCCGGTGAGTGTGTTCTTTATCATCCTTGGGGTGTTGTTTCTGATCCTCCCCGGTGCGATGGCCTATGTGTTTGGGGCCGTGTGCGTCTGGCTCGCCGGATCGGCCGGACTGGAGGCATTCGCTCGGCGGGAACGCGGACAATAGGACGAGCGATTCCGGCTGATGTGTCCGGGCGCTGGAGGAGACTAAGTTCCAACCCATGACAGCCAGCATGGAAAGCACCGCTGAGCGGATGGCACAGCTGCCGTCCGACGTTCCCGCCGACGCCATCATCGTCACCCGGAATCTCCAGCGTGACTACGACATGGGCGGCGAGGTGGTGCATGCCCTTCAGAGCGTAGACATCACGATCCGGAAGAATGAGTTCGTGGCCATCATGGGCCCGTCCGGGTCCGGCAAGTCGACGCTGATGAACCTCATTGGATGCCTGGACAGCCCCTCCGGCGGCGAGTACTGGCTCAATGGCTACCGGGTCTCCGAGTTGGCGGATGACGATCTGGCCAGGATCCGGAATCGGGAAATCGGGTTCGTGTTCCAGACATTCAATCTGCTGGCGCGCGCTACGGCCCTGCACAACGTCGAGCTGCCCCTCGTGTACGCCGGAATCGCGAGCAAGGAGCGCCGAGCACTGGCGACGGAGGCGCTATCCCGAGTGAGTCTCGCCGACCGGATGCAGCACAAGCCGAACGAGCTGTCCGGCGGCCAGCGCCAGCGGGTGGCTATCGCCCGCGCGCTGGTCAACAGGCCCAGCATTCTCCTGGCCGACGAGCCCACCGGCAACCTGGACTCGGCGACGAGCTACGACATCATGGAGCTGTTCCGCGCGCTGCATCGGGAGGGACAGACCATCATCGTCGTTACCCACGAGGCCGACATCGCCGAGTATGCCCTTCGCCAGATCCACCTGAAAGACGGCCGCATCGAGAGCGACTTCGCCACCCCCAAGACGCCGGTATAAAGCCCCCGGCAGGTCCGAAGGAACCGCTCGCCCGCCGGTGGCGTTAGGGGTGCGGCCCAGGAAAGGTTCGGAGATCCGGCATGACGTCGTCCGCCGCACCATTGCCGCCCCTCGATAGCCCCGGCGATGCCCCAGCGCGAATCCCGGTCAAGCGCCACCACTGGCTGGTGCGGACCGCCCATTGGCTCAACGCGGTCGTGCTGGTGGGCATGATCGCGAGCGGGCTCCAGATCTACGCCGCGTTTCCCCATTTCGGGATGAAGGGCCGGGTGTATCCGGTGCCCAATCCTTTCGACTCGCATTCCTACCCTCACGGCTTCCCTGAATGGGCGCGGCTCGGCGGCTGGCTCGCCGGCGGACTCAACTGGCATTTCGCCCTGGCTTGGCCGTTCGTGATCACGGGACTCGTGTATGTCGGATTTCTGATCGCCTCGGGGGAGTGGCGCGCGCTCCTGTTCAGACCGCGTGACGTCCGCCCCGCAATCCAGATGCAGCTCTACTATCTGCGCCTGCGGCGGGACCATCCGCCCCAGGGCAAGCACAACTCGCTCCAAAAGGCCGCCTACACGTTCATCGTGGTGCTCGGCGCGGTGTCCGCCCTCAGCGGGTTCGCCATTTACAAGCCGGTGCAGCTCGGGTGGCTGACAGCGCTCTTCGGCGGTTACGAGCTGGCGCGCTACTGGCACTTCGTAACGGTATGGCTCTTTATCGGGTTTACACTCGTCCATGTGGCGCTGGTGCTCCTGGTCGACCCAGCGTCTCTCCGGGGCATCGTGACGGGATGGTACCGAGGCAGGTTCCCGAGCCATGACTGACGGGCGCCTCGATCGTCGCGACTTCCTGCGGCTGGGCTTGTTGGCGGGGCCTGCCTCACTGATCGCTGCCTGCGGTTGGGACGGCGGGCGGGCAATCCGACCGAGACTCGCGGCGGTATCGCGGATCAACGACTGGGTCGGCGAGCACGTGTTGCTCTCGTCGTCGCGCCTGGCCCCGACGTACGATGTGAGCCAGCGCAGCGGAACCATGCCGTCGTATTTCATCAGCGACCGGACCCCGCTGCCTCCTGATACCTATGCATGGGGACTCGAGGTCGGTGGGCTGGTGCGGAAGCCCATGCGCCTGACCCGGGCAATGCTCGAGGCGTTGCCGAGCGTCAGCTACACCGTGAAGCATCATTGCGTGGAAGGCTGGACCGCGATCGCCAGCTGGACCGGCGTGCCGGTCGCGACGGTGGCAGCTCTGGTGGAGCCTCTACCGACGGCGCGGTACCTGAGGTTTGATTCGTTCGACAACAACTACTACAACGGCTGGGATCTCACAAGCGCGATGCACCCGCAGACCATCCTGGCGTATGCGTTCAACGACCTCCCGCTTCGGCCCGATCACGGGGCTCCGCTTCGGCTCTACTCGCCGATCAAGCTGGGGTACAAACTCACGAAGTATCTCACCAGGATGACCTTTACCGCGGAGCGCCCAGGCGGATACTGGGAGGACCAGGGATATCCGTGGCTCGGAGGTATCTAGCGGTCACTCATGACCCACCCGGAGAGTCACCGGCCAGCGGATGATATGCTTCGTCTCCGGCGGGCCCCACGCAAGACGCATTTCCCCCTCTACATGCACCACCGGATCCACTCCATGGGCTTTCACATACCGGTTGGTGGCAGACCAGCTGCGAAGGTAGCCCATCAGGTCCGCCAGGGACCACCCGGCTTCGAGCGAAAACGGCGGGGAGGCCATCTCACCGAAAGGAAAGCGAACGGCCCGATACTCGTCGAGCACGAGATCACGCTCAGGAGGCCAGTACTCTTCCACAGTCCCGCGGTTATAACGTCGCAGAATGACATCGAGGACAGGGTCATCGAGCGTTGGATCGCCGTAGCACCAGACGGCCAGCAAGCCGCTGGGCGTGAGAACCCGACGCACTTCGGCAAAGAAGGCAGGGATGTCGAACCAGTGGAGCGCCTGGGCGACGGTTACGAGGTCTATGGACGCGGCCGCGAGGCCGCTCGATTCCGCAGCCGCCACCCGATACTCGACCCGCGGGTGAGCCGCCGCATGAGCCAGCTGCGCGGCGCTCGCGTCGGTCGCGATTACCCGCTCAAAATGGTCCGCCAGTCCGATCGCTGCCTGCCCGCTTCCCGTCCCGGCGTCCCACGCCACCCTTCGTTGTGCCGCCACGCTGGCGAGCCAGGCAAACAGGCGCGGAGGATACGTGGGCCGGTACGCCGCGTAGGTCGCCGCGTGGCCGGAAAAATGGTCCTTGAAGGACGTCGTCATTCCAGTCTCACTCCTGGGCATCGGGGACCAGCGTCACGTCGGCCGACCCGCCGTGACCGTAACGCACCACCACGCGCCACGGGCGGCAGCACACCTGGCAATCCTCGACGTATTCCTGCTGCTCGCCGCTCCCCGGGTCGAGCCCGATCTCGTTGGGCTGACCGCAGTATGGACAGGATACGACGGCCTCCATGTCGGCGGTCCCGTCACCCAGAGGGAAATCAGCATCCAGCGGGTCGTTCGGTTTGGCCATCAATACTCCGGCGATTGGGGGAACATCCACTTGCGCATCGCGTCGAGCCGAGTGAAGATATCCTCCCCGCCCAGCTCTTCCGACACCTCGGCCCACGGAATTCTACATGCCGCGAGCCTGCATCCTGGGTACCGGCTTTGCCGTGCCTGATCGCGTGGTCACCAACCAGGATCTTTCATCGGTCATGGACACGACCGACGAGTGGATTCGGGCGCGTACCGGCATCGAGGAGCGCCGCTGGGTTCGCGAAGGAGAGACCGGTGCCCAATTGGCGCTCTGCGCCTCGAACCGGGCCCTCGAAGCGGCAGGGATACCGGCGTCGGAGCTCGACGCGATCGTGTATGCGACCTCGACGCCGGATCACTTCGCCCCAGGAAATGGCGTGTACCTCCAGCGCGATCTCGGCCTCGACCCGATTCCGGCGCTGGACGTGCGGGCGCAGTGCAGCGGCTTCATCTACGCGTTGTCCGTGGCAGACGCGTGGATCCAAACCGGCCTGTACCGACGCATTCTGGTGGTGGGCGCCGAGATTCAGTCTACCGGCATGGACGTCAGCAGCAGGGGTCGAAGCACCGCTGTGATTTTCGCCGACGGCGCCGGAACGGTGGTGCTCGGGCCGGCCGAGCGCGCCGACCGTGGCATCCTGGCCTTCGACCTCCATTCCGACGGCGGATTCGCGGACAAGCTTTGGGTCGACGTCCCCGGCTCGATGTATCATCCGCGAGTCACGGTGGATCACCTGGAGGCGGGCAAGCAGTACCTCGAAATGGACGGGCGCGAAGTGTTCCGCCACGCCGTGGTTCGCATGCCCCAATCAGTCCGCGCCGTGCTGGAGAAGATCGGCGCCCAGCCCGCCGACATTCGCCTCCTGCTCGCGCACCAAGCGAATCTTCGCATCTCGGAGATGGTCCAGCGGGATCTGGCGCTTGGGGACGATCAGGTGTACAACAACATCCAACGCTACGGCAACACCACCGCCGCGACCATCCCGATCGCGCTGGCCGAATGCGTGCGGGCGGGGCGCCTGCAATCGGGCGACCTCCTGGTTCTGACCGCGTTCGGATCCGGCTTCATGTGGGGCAGCGCGGCCGTGCGCTGGTAGTGCGTCTACGCCTGTACCTCGTCGAGGTACAGCTCGCGCTGACAGGATGCGCAGTACACGGTCTTGGGCAGACGGAAGGGACCGACCAGGGTGAACCGCTGATCGGCGCCGCAATAAGGGCAGCGGCCCGCCGCTCCGCGGAAGGTCTTGCTCTGACCCAGTCGCCGCAGGGCAAGCGCAACGCCGATGATCAAGCCGCCCGGCACCATTATCAGATGAACGATCGGAATGGGAAGCGCGATGACGGCGACGGCGAGACCGGCGACCAGCCCGATACCGGCACGTTTGAGCCGATCGGCGGGGTCGAGCAGCGCGACTTCGACCCGGGCGGTTTCTGGGGCTGCTCCCGTGCCCCTGAGCGGCAACTCCAGCATCCGGGACTCCATGGCTGAAGTCTATGGGAGCCCATACAAATTGACTAGTCCGTCACTCCGCCTCCTCCAGCGGATATTTGCGGGCATAGTAGGCGGGCGTACGGGTGGCACGGGCTCGATACAACTGTTCGTCCTCGTCGTCCGCGTCATGGACGAAAAGATGGAGCGCGCCAGGCCACATGGTGACTTGGAGCGACCATTTGGAGGCGGGGGCCAAGAGCACCCACTGGAGCGCCCCCCCGCCCGCATCGGTCCGATGCACGTCACTCGTTCGTTCGAGCGCGATCGTCCGCGGAACCCCAATCGCCGCCGCGGCCGCCGGCTCGAGCTTCAGCTCGCCTTCGGCCCAGGACCGGAAGTTCACGGTGCCGCGAATCGGCTCATCCCCCTCGGGATGCTCCAGTTCCACCTGCCACTCGCCCAGGACGTCCCAGGCGTGGTCCATGGGGCCGACGTTCGGAACCATCACTGTTGGATGCTTCGGCATTCGTTCACTCCAGTCGGGAATCGCCCCGAATCCTCCAGGGTCGCCGTTCCGTAGTGGAACGAACCTCAATCAGATCCGAGATTAACCCATGTATCCCATTATTGCCCTGTTGGTCGCCGGCGCCGCCGGCTTCGGCGGATATGTCCTGGCGAAGCGCTTTGTGGGCCGCCGACTCAGGTTCGTGGACGCGGTCCAATCGGCCTGGGCTCCATGGCTGGCCGGAGCCGTCGCCGCCATTCTGGCGTCTCCGCTTGTCTTGCTCCCAATGATCGGTTCGACGACTGCTCTGGTGTTCGGCCTGGGCGTCGGCCTAGGAACGGCCAGAGGGGCCCGCGACATTCGCCGCGGGGAGGTGGTCCAGCGGCACTTGACGCCTTGAGCCTCCAGGGGGCGACTATCTTCCAGACCCATGGCGACGATCCATTGCGTCCGCTGCGGGCAGGACCGCGATCAGATGAGCTTCCGGCCGTTTCCCAACGACCTCGGTCTTCGGGCGTACCAGGAGATCTGCGGCGCTTGTTGGGCTGAGTGGCTCAAGACCCAGCAACAATTGATCAATCACTACGGCCTCAACCTCCGGGAGCAGCAAGCCAAGGAATTCTTGTTCGCCAACATGGAGCAGTTCCTCTTTGGCGCCAAGACAACCTGACCGAAGGCGGATCAGAAACTCCCCCCCAAACGGAATATGATGTCGATGGCGGGCCCGCTCGGCTCCAGGTCCTCGGTCATCCCGATTCGCCACTCGCTCCCACCCTTCGTCGCCAGCAGCCATCCAAAGTCGAGCGAAAGCTCCCGTCGATCCAGGGCGGGCAGTGTGGTGTCGTGATAATACGGCGAGTGGTAGAACACGGTCGCGAAGAGAGATTGCCGGCCCCAGAAGCGGAACCTGAGCCCGGAGGCCAGGGATGCGAACACGGTTTCCTGGTAGGGCGAAAGATCCCCGTGCGTTGGCGTCCATCCCAACCCCAGCGCGCCCTCGAACGTCAATCGTGAGCTCAGGCGGGTGTGGAATGTATTCAACGCGCTGAGCGAAATTGTGCCTCGACCATAGCCGTCGGGTGCGGTTGACGTCGGAAGGGTGAGCGTGACCACTCCCTGATACCAGGGCGTGGGCCGGTAGCCCGCGCCCAACCGGAGATCGTTGAGAAACAGATCCGACGGTGACCGGACGACGGTCAGCCCGTTGTTCAGAGCCATCTGATACGCAAACGAGTTGTTCGGGCGGCTGGTTCGTTCTGGCAACTTGAGACCGAGCAGGTCGTGGTACCAATTAAGAAAGCCATCAAGAAACCCGGCATACGCGCCGCCCACTCCTATAGTACCGAACAGGAAAAACTGCTGGTTCAGGTCCCGCGCTGCGGCCACCTCGAGTCGCAGGATTTCGGCGTCGAGGAGGTAGCTGGGTCGGGAAGCCGGCAGGTTGTATTCAATAGCGCTTCCGTAGTCGAGACGGACGTCCAGGCTCAGGTGGCCCAAGCGCGGCTCACGGTAAGGCTGGAAGTACACTCCGCTGCGCGACTGGGCGATCGGATTGATCGGCGCATACGCGGGCAGACTTTGGGCCGCCGCCGGCGTCACCAGCAGGAGGCAAATCACGCCGGCAACACAAAACGGGATCCGAGGCAAGCGGAGCAGGTACGCACCGTGGCTCAGGGCCACGGATCGAGGTCGCAAGGCCTTGCTCCCGAAGGGTGTGTTGCAGCGGTATCGGGGTCGGCGAAACATAAGCGGCCCGGAGCCAAGCCGGTCGGTGGGTCGCGCTTGACAGATGCGGCAGCCGGGCCGTAGACTGCTCGTATGAACATGCGGCGTGCGTACTGGTATTTCTACTTTGCTCGCACCGGCGCGGCGCCACGGCCGTCCGGTTCCGGTACCAGCGTGCACTGACGCTCGAGCCAGAACGGACCCATCGACGCCCCGCCGAGAAACACGGCGGGCTTTTTTTGTCCTGTTCTTCGGAGGAGTCGGCGAGATGCGCGTAGCAATCCAGGGAACCACGGGCTCCTTCAGTGAGGCGGCCGGACGGCGGCGGTGGCCCGACCTCGAGCCTGTTGCCTGCCGCGACGTGCAGGACGTCGTCGCGGCCGTTCGTGACGGCGCGGCCGAGGCCGGGATTCTCCCAATCGAGAACTCTCTGATCGGCTCGGTCACCTCGACCTACGACCTGCTCCAGGAAGCCTTCGGAGACGGGGATCTGCGGCTCACCCACGAGGTGATGCTGCCGGTTCATCACACCCTCATGGGCCTCCCTGGCGCCGAGCTGCGCGGCATCCGCAGAGTGCTTTCCCACTCCGTGGCATTGGGGCAATGCCGGATCTGGCTGAGCAAGCACCTGCCGGCTGCCGAGCTGGTCAGTGCATGGGACACAGCGGGAAGTGCAGAGATCGTCGCGCGCGAGGGCAATCCGGCACTCGCGGCGATTGCCGCCCGTCACGCAGCCGATGCCCATGGATTGGTGCCATTGGCCGAGCGAATCGAGGACGACCCATCCAACCAAACCCGGTTTCTGACCTTCACCCGGGCGGAAGCCGCACTCCCGCAGAGCCCGACCGGGCCGTTCAAGACCTCGCTGATCGTCTGCGTCGATCACAAGCCCGGAAGCCTGGCCCTCACGCTCCAGGCGTTCGGTGTCCGCGGCGTCAACGTCACCGCGCTGCAGTCGAGGCCCGAGCGCTCCAAGCCGTGGACCTACCGGTTCTACGTAGACGTGGCCGGCGCCGCTGCCGACCCCCGCGTCGCGGAGGCATTGGAGGAGATCGAGGCTCTCGCAGTCGAGTTGGTGATTCTCGGCAGCTACGAAGCGTGGCCGGACGGGGCTCTCCGGTTCGCATTGCCCGTGCCGACCCCGGCGCATTACGTCCGAAAGCCGGAGGTCCCGCTGGTAGATCGCCGGCGGAACCCGGGTGGTACCCTCGTGGCGGTGGGTGATCTCTCGTTCGGCGGGGAGACGCCGATTCTCATCGGGGGCCCGTGCTCCGTCGAAACGAAGGAGATGATTCTCGAGACCGCCGCGCTGGTATCGGAGGCCGGAGGAGACATGCTGCGAGGCGGCGCGTACAAGCCGCGGACCTCGCCGTACGACTTCCAGGGCCTTGGCGTGAAGGGGTTGCGCTACCTGGCGCAGGCCCGCGAGGCCACCGGCCTTCCGGTGGTGACGGAAGTGCTGAGCTGGGAGGAGGTCCCGCTCGTCGCGCACTTCGCCGACATGCTCCAGATCGGCGCCCGCAACATGCAGAACTTCTCGCTGCTCAGGGCGGCCAGCCGGAGCGGCAAGCCGATTCTCCTGAAGCGTGGCGCCGGCGCGACCATCGAGGAGTGGTTGATGGCGGCGGAGTACGTGCTCGCCGAGGGTAACCCTAACGTGGTGTTGTGCGAGCGCGGGATACGCACCTTCGAGCGCGCCACCCGTCATACACTCGACCTGAACGCTGTCGCGCTGGTGCGCGAGCGCACCCACCTGCCGGTACTGGTAGACCCCAGCCACGCCGCCGGTATCAGCTCACTGGTGGCGCCGCTCGGTCTGGCGGCGTTGGCGGCAGGGGCCTGTGGCTTGATCGTGGAGGTCCACCCAAGTCCGGCAACCGCGCTCAGCGACGGTCCGCAAAGCCTCGACCCGAGCCAGTTCGCAGCGCTGGCCCGACAGGTGCATCCGGAGCGATTGCAGAGGGTGAGGGTACAGGTAACCGCGTGACGGCGGCTATTGCTTCGGCTCGTCCCGCTTGGCGGTGATAGTCTCGCGCTTCCGATTGCGCAGAATGTCGATCTTGAAGCTTTCGTCGTGATCGTAGCTTCGCAGGATCCGCAGCAGGTGTGACGGGCTGGCTGGCTTGCGCTGGTCCACCGCGAGGACGACGTCGCCGCCTCGGAGGCCGAGCGAGGAGCCGCGAGGAGCGCTGATCACCAGAATCCCCTCGCTGGTGCCGAAATATTGACCGAGGTCGGGATTGAGGGGCGCCAGCTCGAGCTCTGAGAGCTCCCCGCCGTAGAGCATCGCCACTCGTGGAAGCCGGATATCGAGGTCTCCGATTTCCGGATCCGAGCCCATTGCACGCATACCCTCGAGGCTCTGCTGAGCAAAGTCTCGGGGAATGACGATGCGATTACCCATCTCGAGCGACCTGGGATCGCCGGCGGTGATGAGAGTGACGACCTTGCGGTCGGTGCCCCGGCGAAACTCGAGTGGAACGGTGTCGTTCGGACCGAGCCGGGCGGCCAGCTCGATCAGCCGCAAGCCGGGCAGGGACCGGCCCGGCTCTCGCGGTAGCTCCGGGGCTGTTAGCAGGGAATTCCCGTCGAGGCGTGTGATGACGTCGCCGGAGCGGATACCGGCCTTCGCGGCCGGCCCGCCGGGTGTTACTGCATCGACCCGCGCGCCGATCGAGTCGGTGTCCTGCGCCTGCAGATTCACCTTGAGTCCAAGCCGGGCCCGGCGGTTCACCACCAAGTTGAACATCTCGTCGCGGGCCTGCTCGAGGTGAACCGGCGCCTGCGCGCGGGCAGCAATCATGGGAATGCCCAGCGTGGCAATCCCGAGGGCGAGCCATCCGGTTCTCACGCTACCAAGCTGCGGTTTGGGCATCACAACCCCACGTGGCTGGCGCGGGTGAGATGCACGTCCACCAGCGCATCCAGCAAACCAACTCGCTCACGCCACAGATTGAGCTCCTGAGCTTCCCGATGGCTTGGATCGGCCAGGTCTGTCGCCTGCAGCTCGCGATCGACGGCGGCGATTCGGTCCTCCAACTCCTGCGCAATCCGGGCAGTTCTCCCATCGACCACACGGCTTTCGGGATGGTACTGGTCGATCGCGGCTTCGAGAGCCTGCGACCGTGCCTTAGCCTCCGACAACTCCGCCGGAACGGCGCTGGCGATGGGTGGGTGAGAGACTCCGCGCAAACCGATCAGCAACGCGATGCTGGCAGCCGCCGCTAGTCCAACCAGGCCAGCCCGGCGGAGCCGCCGCGCGCGCCGCTCGGCTTCAAACCGGGCGCGTACAGCGGGCCAACGGTCGCGAGTGGGGCGGAGTGCGGGCAGGGCCTTGAGTCGGGCGATGCGCTGGTGCAATCGATCGAATTCGGCCCGGCACGCTTCACACGCATCCAAGTGAGCCCGAGCGGCCTGGGTGCCGGGCTCGGCGCCCGGTTCACGAAGGGCCAACAACTGTTCCATAGAGAGGTGCATCACGCGGCCACCTCCTCGCCAAGCCAGCGCCGCAGCCGTGCGTGGGCCCGCGCCAGCTGGGACTTGGAGAAGCTCGGCGTCTTGCCCATCATCGCGGCGATTTCTTCGTGGGTATAACCCTCTACGTCGTGCAGCCAAACGACCGCCCGCGCGGTCTCCGACAGCCGCTCCAGCGCGGCTTCGAGATCCATGCGGAGATGGGTATCCTCGCGCCGCTGGCCGACGACCTCGTCGTTCAGCTCGTCGGTATCCCGGTACTTGTTCCGGCGAAGGCGCATAAGGGCCTTGCTTGCCGCGATGGTTCGGACCCAGCCCCAGAGGCTTCCGTCCTCTCGGAACTGGCCGATGCTGCGGCAAATCTCCAGGAAGGTTTCCTGGAGGACGTCCTCGGCGTCTTCGGCGGTCCGGCAGATGCGCCGGCACAGGTTGTAGACAGGAATTTCGAAAGCGCGGTACAACGCCTCGAAGCCGGCTGGATCACCGGCTTTCGCCTGGGCCACGACCGTCTTGGTGTCGGCCAGCAGGTACGAGTCCATGACAAGCGCTCTCGACATGACGGAGTAAAGATGCCGGGGACGGCCCAAAGGTCGCAAACCCAAGGCCTCCCTTCGCGCGGCGCCCCTGTTCCCTGTCCACCACTCGCTCTTCGCGCTTAAGTTGAAGCATGCCAACCACTCCCACCGCCGCCCCGCACACCTGGCTCCATCATCTCGAAGACGAGGCTGACGCGGCCTACCTGTACCGGGAGCTGGCCGGGACCGAGCGCGACCCGACGCGGGCCGACCTGTATCGCCAGCTCGCGGGCGTGGAGGACCGGCACGTAGAGATGTGGCGGCAATTACTCTCGGAGCACGGGCATCCGGTGGCCCGCCCCGAACCGTCGAGGGGAGCCCGCCTGCGTGCGTGGCTTGCCCGGCGGTTCGGGCCCCAGTTGCTGTTGCCGCTCCTGTTGGAAGAGGAAGGCCGCGAGGTGAAGGGCTACTTGAGCCTCTACCGGGAATCGCCTGGCGGCGTGGCCGGGCCAACCGCTCTGACGCTGGCTCGCGAGTCAAAGGAGCACGCCGATCGGCTGGCGAGCATCAGCGGAAAATCGGCTGAACCCTGGCACAAGACCGGTGCGGGAGGCTTTCTCCGGAACGTGGTCTACGGGTTCAATGACGGTCTCACCGCCAACTTCGGCCTCGTGGCAGGCATGATTGGGGCTCAGGCAAGCTTGGGTGAGGCTGGGCATGGGGTGTTGGTTGCTGGCCTGGCCGGGATGGTGGCCGATGCGTTGTCGATGGGATCGTCTGGTTATCTGGCCGCCAAGAGCGAGCGGGAGGTATTCGAGCACGAGATCGCGATGGAGCAGGAAGAAATTCGGCTCATGCCCGAGCTCGAGCACGAAGAGTTGAGTCTCATCTATCAGGCCAAAGGGATCCCTGCGGGGCAGGCGCATGCCATCGCCACGCAGGTGATGGAGGATCCGGCCCGCGCGCTCGAAGAGAAGGTCCGCGAAGAGCTGAAGATCGGAGAGGCTACCAGCACCCCATTACGCGAAGCCTGGACCACGGGTGTCGCGACGGCCTTAGGTGCTTTCATCCCGGTGGCCCCATTTCTCATCAGCCGCGGGATCACGGCTATCTGGGTCTCGTTCGCTATTGCGATGCTTTCCCACTTCGTCGTAGGCGCCGCACGGAGCTTTTTTACCGGCCGCAGCGTGTTCCGGAGCGGGATCGACATGTTCGCCGTCGGCCTGGGGGTTGCGGCCGTCGGGTATGTTGTCGGGGAATGGATAGTCAAGCTGCTGTGACTTCACGCAGTTACTAGGTTCACCAGCCGGTTCGGGACCAGAATCTGCTTCCGGATCTCCTTGCTGTCGATCAGCCGGCGGACCGTCTCATCTGCCAGCGCCGCGGTAACCGCTTCGGTTTCGGATGCGTCGCGCCGAACATGCACTTTCGAGCGGGTCTTGCCATTCACCTGAACCACCAGCTCGACCGTGTGCTCGACCGTGAGGTGCTCATCCCACGTGGGCCAGTGGGCGCTGAACACGGAGGTGCGATGACCCAGCCGCTCCCAGCACTCCTCCGCGAAATGCGGCGCGAACGGCGCCACCATGATGATCAGCTCCTCGACAATCCGCCGTTCCCGGCAGTTCTCCTCTCGCAGGACATTCAGCAGCTCCATAAGCGCCGCGATCGCGGTGTTGTACTCGAGGTCCTCCAGCCGGTGTGTGACCGCTTTCTTGGTCTGGTTCCACTTCACGAGGATCCGGTGCTTGACCTCGCCGGACGCATCGTCCCGGATGCAGTCAGCCACCAGCTGCCACACTTTCTCCAAAAAGCGGCGGGGCCCGGAGATGCCGTCGTCTCGGAAGTCTCCACCCTCCCGAAACGGCCCTAGGAACATCAGGTACATCCGCAAGGTGTCGGCGCCCCACTTTGCGATATACTCGTCGGGGATCACCACGTTTCCCCGCGACTTGGACATCTTCGCGCCGTCCTTCACGATGGTACCGTGCGCCCGGAACTTGGCGAACGGCTCGTCGAATTGAACGTGCCCCAGCTCTTGCAACACCATCGTGATGAAACGAGAGTACAACAGGTGCAACACCGCGTGCTCGTTTCCACCGATGTAGGAGGTGACCGGTAGCCAGCGTCGCGTGCGCAGATCGTCGAAGGCCCGGTCATCGAATTCGGTGCTGGGGTAGCGCAGGAAATACCACGCCGAGTCGAGGAAGGTGTCCGAAACGTCGGTCTCGCGGCGCCCGCGAGCCCCGCATTGTGGGCAGGCGATGTAGTACCACTCCTCATGTCGAGCCAGCGGCGAAACCCCGCTGTCGTCCGGTCGGAAGTCCTCGATCAACGGCAACAGCACCGGGAGATCGCGCTCCGGCACCGGAACCGGGCCGCAGGCGTCGCAGTAGATCATCGGGATCGGGGGTCCCCAATACCGCTGCCGGGAGATGCACCAATCGTGCAGGCGATACTGAATCACGCCCTTCCCCCGCCCCGTCTCCTCCAGCCAGCGGATGATGGCGGTCTTGCCCTCGGCCGCCGGCATGCCGGTGAACTCTCCCGAGTTCAGCAGCCGATAGCCTTCGACGCCGGTCTCCGACATTTCGACAGGGGCGTCGGGATCCTGCCCCGGCCGACCCAGCACGCGGACAACCCGAAGACCGTATCGCCGGGCGAAATCGAAGTCCCGCTCGTCGTGACCGGGGACGGCCATGATGGCGCCGGTCCCGTATTCCATGAGCACGTAGTCGGCGATCCAGACCGGAATGGTTCTGCCAGTCGCCGGGTTCTTGGCGAAGGCGCCGGTGAAGACCCCCGTCTTCTCCCGGTCTCCCACCTTACGCGAGACGAGGTCCCGCGAGGACACCTGCCGCCGGTACGCCTCCACCGCCTCCTGCTGGGCCGGCGTGGTTATCTCGGTCACGAGCGGATGCTCCGGCGCCAGTACCATGAAGGTGGCGCCGAACACCGTGTCGGGCCGGGTTGTAAAGACGCGGATCGATCGGCCGTGCTCCAACGGGAAATCGATCTCGGCTCCCTCTGAGCGGCCGAGCCAGTTGCGCTGCGCCGTGGCCGTCGAGTCCGACCAATCCATCTTGGCCTTGTCGTCCAGGTTGCTCAGCAACCGGTCGGCGTAGTCAGTGATCCGGAAGAACCACTGCTCCAGAATCCGCTGCTCGACGGTGGTTCCGCAGCGCTCGCACGCTCCATTGATGACCTGCTCATTTGCCAGGACCGTCTTGCAGCTGGGGCACCAGTTGACCGGGGCCGCTTTCTTGTACGCCTTCCCCGCTTTGAACAACTGCACGAAGATCCACTGGGTCCACTTGTAGTAGCGCGGATCGGTGGTAGATAGCTCGTGGCGCCAGTCGAACATGCCGCCCATGCGGCGGAGCTGACGCCGGAAGTTCTCGATGTTGCGGGGGATCAGCTCCGCCGGATTGATCCCCAGCTTGATCGCGTAGTTCTCGCTATGGATCCCGAACGCGTCGAATCCGATCGGCTCGAAGACATTCCAACCCCGGAGCCGCTTGAAGCGGCCGTAGGTGTCGGCCCCGGTAAAGGCGAACATGTTCCCCACGTGCAGGCCCTCGGCCGAGGGGTAGGGGAACATCATCAGGTTGAAGAAGGGTTTGAGAGCGCCGTCGAGGTCCGTCTCATTGGTCCCCGATTCGGCCCAGCGTGCCTCCCACTTCGGCTCAATCACGTCCGGGCGGTAGGCGTCCGCCGCCGGTACCTGGGTATCGGGATGGTCGGAACGCTGGATCACTGGATCGGACATCGGTTTCTCGGGCACCCTGACATGAAGGTGTAAATGTAGCCCGGTAGCATAGTTAGCGCCAAGAGCCGGGTTCGATTAAGATGCCCGCTACCCTGCACTTATCGAGCTTTCAATGAGCCTCAAACAGCTGGCGGCAACGGCCTGGTTCCTGATCGCCGCGTCCCCTCTGGCCAGCCAGCGTCCGCCGGGTGCCCGGTTCGAAATCGTGGTTCCCGCCTCTCTACGCGCCGAGGCTCTGACTGGCCGCGTTTTCGTGTTCCTGGCCAAGGACAGCGCGGACGAGCCCCGGCTCAGGGCAGGCGGAATGGTGAGCATCCCGTTTTTCGGCGTGGACGTGAACCAGCTCAAGCCGGGCTCACCTGCGGTAATTGACCGCCGTGCGGGCGGGTATCCTCTGAAGTCGCTGGACGACTTGCCGGCCGGAGATTACTACGTCCAGGCGCTGGCCAGCGTGTACACCCGCTTCGCCCGCGCGGACGGCCACACGATCTGGGCACACATGGACGAATGGGAGGGACAGCAGTTCAACACCGCACCGGGCACCCTCGTGAGCACGGTTCGCCGGATCCACGTCGATCCACTCAGCGGTACCAGGGCGCGAATCGAGCTGAGCCGCAAGTTGCCGGCGGTCGACGTCCCCCCGGATGATCGCTATGTGAAGCAGGTTCGCATTCAGAGTCAGATTCTCACCAAATGGTGGGGCCACCCGATCTATCTGGGTGCGGTCGTGCTCCTGCCGAAAGGATACGATGAGCACCCCTCCGTGCGGTTTCCAACGGTATGGCTGCAAGGGCATTTCACCCTGGATGCGCCGTTTAGCTTTACGCTCGACAGCACGCCGGAGCCGGATTCCGTGCGTAAGGCGCGCATCGAGCGCACCGACCACCGCGAGTCGGGCGCCAAGTTCGCCCGCTCGTGGCTGTCCGACAGCTTCCCGCGGATGGTTGCGATCCGGATCCTGCATCCCAGCCCGTACTACGACGACTCGTACGCGGTGAATTCGGCGAACAACGGGCCCTACGGTGATGCCATCATGCAGGAGCTGATCCCTTACCTGGAGAAGCAGTTCCGCGTGATCGCGGCGCCGTACGCCCGGGTGCTCACCGGCGGGTCCACCGGTGGCTGGGAGGCCCTCGCACTCCAGGTGTACCACCCTGATTTTTTCGGCGGGACCTGGAGCTACTATCCTGACCCGGTTGACTTCCGGCGCTACGAATTGGTCAACCTGTACGCCGACACCAACGCGTTCTACGTCACTCGGAACCAGTGGATCACGATGGACAGGCCATCGGAGCGTCGAGCGGACGGGCAGCCGGTGGTAATGCTACGGCAGGAGAATCAGCTCAATAACGTCCGCGGAAGTCGGCGGCGCGGTGGAGAGAACTTCGCTATCTGGGAGGCGACTTACGGGCCGGTGGACAAGGAGGGATATCCCGCCCCCATCTGGAACGACTCGACTGGAGCGATCAACCGCGATGTCGCCGAGTACTGGCGATCGCACGACTACGATCTGCGCGAATACCTCGAGCGCAACTGGAAGACGGTCGGCCCGAGCCTGATCGGCAAGATCCACGTGCTCTGCGGAGACATGGACAACTACTACCTGAACCTGGCCGTCTATATGCTCGAGGATTTCCTAGAACACCGCACGAACCCGGCATACGCCGGCTACTTCAAGTACGGGCGGCCGCAGAAGGGCCATGGCTGGCAGCCGACAAGCAACGCCGACCTGGTTCGCGAAATGGCCGATTACGTCGCGAGTCACGCGACCGCCGGAGAGTCTACCGGGGCGTGGCGTTACTGAGGCGCAGTCGCTTAAGTTTTCGGGATCCCCCGACAACCCCTGGCCCCGAGAATCATGGCCGAAAGCCGGACGAGCCTCACCCGGATGCTCTACCTCAACGGCGCGCTGGCCGTTGCCGTCCTCACGGTCCTGGTGTACTTGCTGCTCCGGTGGGTCACCGCACTCGCGGGCGACACGACCCTTGACCGAGAGGTGCTGCTTGCCACGCTCGGGTTCTTTGTCGTGACTGGGGTCGGCGCCGCCCTGTTTTTCCGCTGGATCGCATCGCGCCTGATCGGCCCGCTCGATTCGGCCGAGATCATTGCGAGCCGAGTCGCCGCTGGAAACCTCCTCATCTCGGATCTCTCGATCGACACTTCCGGCCGGAACGGCGGCCAGATGATGCGATCCCTGGGGGCGATGGTGAGCTCGCTGCGTTCGCTGACGAGCGCGATCCAGGGTGCAGCCGGCGAGGCGGCGGCAATGGCTGAGCAGATCGCCGCGTCAACCCAGGAAATGACCGCTTCGACCCAGGAGGTCGCAGGTACTACCGGCGACCTCACCGAGCGGGCGAACCAGCAGGCCCTGATCGTCCGCGCTGCTGCGGAGGACGCAGGCCGGATTCTGCATATCACGCAGGAGCTCGCGGCGGGGGCGACCCAGGCCGCCGAGCGGAACGCCGCGCTGGCGCGGCTCGCCCGGAGTCATCGGGAACGGCTTGACGCGAGTACCGCGGAGCTGGCACGCCTCACGGATGAGATCGACGCGGGAGCTGCAGAGGCCGACGCGTTGACTGCGGCGTCCAGCGAGATCGAGAAGTTCGTGGCGCAGACCAAGGCCATCGCAAAACAGACGCACATGCTCGCCCTGAATGCCTCCATCGAAGCGGCACGAGCCGGAGAAGAGGGACGCGGTTTCAGCGTGGTGGCCGAAGAAGTAAGAAAACTCGCCAGCCAGGCAGCTCAGGCGGCGACGTCGACCAGCACCACCGTTCAGAGCGTACTCGAGCGGGTGCGCACGGCCCGGGAGCGTCTGATCCGGCTGGGTCGGGGCGGTATGGCAGCTCGAGACGCCGCCCATGCGGCAGCCGAAGGGCTCGACGGGGTGGCGTCCGACGCCGAGCAAAACGACGAATGGACCCGGCGAATATCTCAGTCGGCCCAGGATGTCAGGGCCCTGGTCGAGACCATAGCCAGTCGCATGCGGGAAGTCTCTGCCGGCACGGAAGAGTATGCCGCCGCCGCTCAGGAGATCGCCGCCGCAGCCCAGCAGCTCAACGCTTCGACCGAAGAAATTTCGTCTTCGGCAGGGCACCTCGCCGAGGCGTCGGACCGCCTCACCGGCGCGGTTGGCGGTTTCAAGTTGTAGCCACCGCTGCGCTTCCTGCTGCCCCGACCACACCACCAACAACGGTTGGCCTCCAGCGTATCTTTAGGCGATGGCTCGCTTCGCCAAGTATGCCTGGGGCGTCCTCGCCGCCAACCTGGGGGTCGTCCTCTGGGGTGCCTATGTGCGCGCCTCAGGGTCGGGCGCCGGGTGCGGCAGTCATTGGCCCCTGTGCACGGGTGTCGTAATTCCACAGAGCCCCGGGCTCGCCACCCTGATCGAGCTTACCCATCGGGCCACCAGCGGAGTCGCCCTGCTGCTGGTGGTCGGGTTGTTCGTCTGGTCTCGGCGGGTTGCGCCGGCGGGATCTCCGGTTCGGCTGGGGGCCGGACTGGCGCTGGTGTTCATGCTTTGCGAGGCGCTCATCGGCGCGGCGCTCGTGAAGCTCGAGCTGGTCGCTCAGAATGCCTCGCTCACGCGAGCGGTCTATCTGGCTACACATCTGCTCAACACGTTCCTGCTGCTCGGATCGCTGGCACTCGCCGCGTGGTGGGCCTCAGGTGGCGAGCAGCTCCGCGTCGAGGTTCGGCGACGCTTGCCTTGGCTTTTCGCTGCGGCACTGTTGGGCACCCTTGTCGTGGGGATGAGCGGAGCAATTACCGCCCTGGGCGATACCTTGTTTCCGCCGGCCTCGCTGGTGGAAGGCATTCGGCAGGACGCCTCGCCGACGGCGCATCTGCTCGTCCGGCTTCGGGTGTTGCACCCGGCGCTCGCTGTGGCGGTCGGGCTGTATCTGATCGTGCTCGCCACCTCGGCGGCAGCTCAGCGAGGACGCGTCGTCAAGCGGCTCGCCTGGGCGGTCGGAGGGCTGGTCGTCACGCAATGGCTCGCCGGCCTGACGAATATCGCGTTACTCGCGCCGGTGTGGCTGCAGCTGGTGCATCTACTGCTGGCCGATCTGCTTTGGATCGCACTGGTATTGCTCGGCGCAGCCGCCCTGGCTCAAGAGGCTTCGGCACGTGCGGCAGTGCCGACGACTGAGGTTGCTGGCGAAACGGCGGCGGGAGCTCGCCTGTGAGCGAACTGCACCCGCGCCTGGCCGAGCTCCGCGTCGAGTTGGAGCGCACCCGAACCGCGCTGCTCGAAACGATTGCGGCGGTTCCGGCTGACGCAGCCGCGACCGTCCCGGCGCCCGGCACGTGGTCGGTGGCAGAGATCGTGGAGCACTTGCAGCTCGTCGAAGACGGCATCGGTCGGAGGCTCGGCCAGCTCGCGAAGCAAGCCGAGTTACTGGGCGCAGAAACGGAATCGACGTCAGTTCTCGGCGCCCTCGACCGGTTCAGTCTCCGAGTACGAAGTCGCGCGATCAAGGCGCCCGCGGGGGTCACGCCGACGGGCGTGCGCACCCTGTCGGAGTCCATCGCCGCATTGGGCATCAGCCGGGCGAGGCTGCTCGAGTTGCTGAGGCGGGTGAGTGGACGGGCGCTGAGTGAGCTCAAGGCCCCGCATCCGCTCATAGGACCGCTCGACTTCTACCAGTGGTTGCTCTTTCTAGCGCAGCACGAGGAGCGACACGCCGCGCAGATCCGTGAGACCCTGAGCCGTCTATCGGATCCGGCCTCTGCCGGCCGCGATAACACGACACTCTAGAAGAGAGGATCCATGCGTACGCTTTCTCTCGTGCTGATTGCCCTCGGCATGATCGGCCTCGTGATGGGAACCATCACATTCGTCACCGTGGCCAGAGCTGCCACGACGGCACCGTTCAGCATGGAGAACTACGGCGGCCCGGGGCCGATCCTCGGAGCGGTCGTCCTGTTGCTCGGCGGTCTGTATCTCTTCACGTCCACGCACAGAGAGGACTAGGGAGGCCAGGGTGCGAATCATCGTCGCGGCATGGCTCGCTGCCAGCGGGCTCTTGATTGGTCGCCGCCTCGACGCACAGGTAGTGGACCTGCGCAAAGTGCAAATGATCGATCTCACCCACCCGCTCAACGCACAGACGATTTACTGGCCCACTTCAGCATCGGGCTTCGAGCTCAAGAAGCTGGCCTATGGACCCGTGCCCGGCGGCTGGTTCTACAGCGCGAACGCCTTCGCAGCCCCGGAACACGGCGGTACCCATCTGGATGCGCCGGTCCATTTCTCCCAATCGGGGCTCACGGCGGATCGGGTGCCGCTCACGCAACTGGTACTCCCGGCCGTGGTCATCGACATCTCCGCCCAGTCGGCGCGCGACGTGGACTACCGGCTCACACCGGCGGACGTAACTGCCTTCGAGCAGCGCCATGGCCGGATTCCCGCCGGCTCGGCGGTTCTGATCAGGACAGGCTGGGACCGCCGGTGGCCGAACCGCAAGGAGTATCTGGGAGATGACACGCCCGGGGATGCATCCAAGCTTCACTTCCCCAGCTTCGGGGCGGACGCGGCTCGCTTGCTCATCGAAGATCGGAAGGTCACGGCGATCGGGGTGGACGTCGCCTCGATTGACTATGGGCAGTCGAAGGACTTCCAGGTGCACCGCCTGGCCGCGGCGCACAATGTGGTGGGCTTCGAGAACCTGCGTAGTCTGGACTCGCTTCCGCCGACCGGCGCGCTGCTGATTGCCTTGCCGATGAAGATCGAGGGTGGATCAGGTGGCCCGCTTCGTGCCATCGCGCTGGTGCCGCGGGAAGCCGAGCGACGGTAGCTCGCGTTGGCCATCGGACCGCTGTTTCCTCGGACCCACTCCCGCCGGCTGCCGTATCAGCCAGTGCGGAAGCCGCGTGGTCCCCGCCGACCGATGTTCCTTCCAGGCCGGCGCCGCCACCCGTGGCTTTGGCTGGCCGACAGTGTGGTCGTACATACCGCACTGATCATCCTCGCCATCCTGCTGGCACGTCGCGGGCAGGAGGATCGAGACCAACAGGACGCGGACCAGCGGGCGGCGGCGCGCGAGCATGTGATGCCGTTCTACCTGCCGCCCCCTCAGCCGAGACCGAAGCCGCCGCCTCCTCCGCCACCACAACGGCCGCCGCCGCCTCCACCCAAAGCGGCAACTCCGCCGCCACCACCGGTCGAGGTCGCGCCGCCTCCGCAGGTGAAGCAACCGATCCCGGAGCCCGAGCCGAATGCCCCCCCGGAGGAAAAACGCTCCACCGGCACGAACGAGTCTACGGATAAGCAGGCAGGGCCCACGGCCGCGAACGAGGCCGACCGGTCCGCCGCACCGCCAGCCGACATCGCCGAGCGAATGATGGAAGCGGAGGCACAACGGATCTTCGGCCGCCGGAAGACCGGACCTCCGGCGGGGGCCGGGCCCCGAGACGTGCGGCCTCTCGAGGCCTTCCTGCCCGATCGGCCGGACAAGTGCGTCCCCAAGCCGGTCGCGCCGGTGGAATCGGCGGGGCCCCCTCAGATGGGCGTTGCGGTGGGTCGCATCTTCCGCAGCGATAACGGGCGCCCTCTGGCGGGCGCCCACCTCGTCATGCTGGGCACGCCCTACACCTCATTCACCGACGACCAGGGCCAGTATCAGTTCCGCTTCGACATGGCCCTGGTAGACAATTGCCGCACGCAATACGTGCGGGTGTCGGCGGACGGATACGAATCGCGGCTGCTGGTGCTGGTGGTCGGACCAAGAACCCGAAGCGAGGACGTGGTGCTGCGCCGGCGGCGCTAGGAGCCCTGGCCGAGCAGCTGCTTCTTGAAGCCTTCGCCGGGGCCCGGCTTGGGGCCGATCCAGGCTTTGAAGAGGCCATCGGCGAACGGCTTTCCCGGGATCGTCCCCTTGGTTACGCCCTTCACGTCCACCCGCGTCCCCTCGCCGGGCAGATAGCTGAAGACAAACTGCTCTCCCTTCTTGATGTCTTCCATGTAGCTGCAAAGCGTCTCGAACTGCCCCTTGAGCTCGGGCGACGAGTCCGGGGTGTTGTTCTCCAGGGCTTCGTTCCAGGCGTTGCACATCTTGCCTTTGTCCACGTCGTGGACGAACTGCAAGACGATGTGGCGCGGCTCGTCCGCCGCGAGGATTTTCTCCGCGTCGGTCTCGCGGGCGGGTAGGTATAGCCCCGCGACATACACCTTCACGATGAACTTCTTCCGGGTGGCGGTGCCGTTCAGCACAAGGTCTCGCCCGCCAGCTTCCACGTGACGTGGAAGCGTGACGCCATCGCGGGTGACAGACTGCCCCGTGTCCTGGGGGGCGCGTTCAGGAAGTGTTCCGCCGGGAAGGAACAGCCCGGCGGCGACGACGAGACCGGTGAGTGTGATCATCGAAGGCTCGGCGAGAGGGTTACCAGCCCATCCGCGTGCTCAGCGATGTAATGTGCGCCAAGTGATGCCGGCCATGCCAGGCGTACATGGCAATCTGCTGGTCTATCGTCATGAGACCCAGCTCAGGATGCCGGAACGACCGGGCGAATTGGGTAGGCGCAAGGACCCGTAACAACAGCACCCACCGTTCATGTAAGGCATCGAGCAGGGCCAGCGAAACCCCAATAGGCGCTGACCTCGCCTCGGGCAGCTCGGCCCACTCGGCTTCCTCGTAGGTCTTGATGGTCGGGACGTCTTCCGTGAGCGCGAGCTTGAGCCGGGTGTACGCGTTCACGTGGCTGTCCGGCACGTGATGCACCACCTGCCGGACGGTCCAGCCGCCCTCGCGGTATGGCGTATCGAGCTGGGCGTCGTCAAGGCCGGCTACGGCCGCGCGGAGATCGCCGGGTAGCGCCGCGATCTGGTCTACGAGTGCTGCGCGTTCTGCGTCGGTGACACTGGCGGGAGCGTGGAACTTCCCGATGGGATAGCGGAGGTCAGTCATCGAATTCTCCGGAGCTGAGGCGGTCGGGGAACGGTACCCCCTACGGGCCCGGAGCCGCGGCGGTTTTGTCAGGGAGCGCCGGAGCCTCCCAGGCTACGCAGCTGCCAACCATCCGGTGTCTTTTCGAGCACCGCGCGGAGGTTCACCGGCCGTACGGCCGGGGTGCTGTCCACCGGCTCCAGGCGGCTCGCGCCGCGGATGCGGGCGCTGGCCCGATCTTCCGCGACCTGAACGTCGGCTACCCGCCAGAGCGTCGTGATCCGGCCCCCTCCTGAGAAGAAGCCTTCGAGAGCGGCCTGCTGCGAATCCGGCATCGCCGGAAACACGCGCTTAGCAGCAACGACGCTGCCTGAATCGAGGGCGGACGCGTAGGACCGGATTGCTGCCTCGACTGCGTCCCGGTCAGCGGACGACGGGGTCGCAGCATCGGTCGGCGCCGGGGTTGCTGAGGCGGGCGGGGTCGGCTCGGACGTCTTGGCGGCGGACTCCGAGGTTCCCCGCTCAGATGGATTTGTGGCGCTCGCGGGGGCGGCCGTGGGCGCTGCCGGCGCCGCGGGAACGCTGGCCGGTGCCGACGGCACAGCCGCATGAGCGCTGACCGTCGAGGCACCGGTCTCCGGAGCCCGATCTGGCGCAGGCGAGCGACCTCTCAGAGCCACGATGAGGGACCCAACTCCAACGAGAATGCCGCCCGCTGCGAGGACCATGGACACGATGGACGAGGGGCGTGGCAGAACGGGGGCGTCGGTCGTACCGACTTCTCGAGAGGCGGGGGCCATGCCGGCATCGGCGCTGGTGGCCGAGACCCTGATGGGGCTCGGCGTCCGGACCATGGGAATCGGGCTCTTGGGCGTGGCGACGTTGATGCCGCCACGGGTTCCGGTCTTGGCGATCGCGATCAGCTGGCTGCGGGTTGGGTCGTCCGGCTTGAGCGACGGTGACCCAATGACCGCGATGATGTCTTCTATGGAAGGCCAGCGGTCGCCGACGTCCTTCGCGAGCATCCGCATCACAGCATTCCGAAGACCCTCGGGGCAATCGGGACGCAGCTGCTCGAGCGGATCGGCATCCTGGTGCACGTGCGCGAACATCGTCGCCATCATGCCGCCACCGATGAACGGCGGCCGCCCAGTCAGCATTTCGTAGGCGACGACGCCGAGCGAATACTGATCCGACGCGCCGGTGACACCTTTGCCCTCGACCTGCTCCGGGCTCATGTAGGTGGGAGTTCCCACCGAGAGCCCGGTGCTGGTGAGCTGCGGCGCCTGCGCCACCTTCGCGATTCCGAAGTCGGTGATGACGGCCCAGCCCTCTTCGTCGATCAGGATATTGCCGGGCTTGATGTCGCGGTGAACCACCCCGCGACGGTGGGCATAGCCGAAGGCGCTCGCGGCCTGCCCCAGGATGGCTTGCACCATCGGCACGGGGAGTTGGCCCAGCTCGGCGATGATCGAATCGAGCGAGCGGCCCTCGACGTACTTCATCACGAAGTAGAGCAACCGCTCGGTGTGACGGACGGCGTAGATCGGAATGATGTTCGGGTGACTGAGCGAGGCGGAGGTCCTGGCCTCGCGCTTGAAACGCTCGACGCCGTCGCCCAGGCTCAGCACGGGCGACATCACCTTGATGGCGACTTTGCGGTCGAGTGCGATGTCGTGCGCGAGGTAGACCGTCGCCATGCCCCCGCGACCCAGTTCGCCGAGCACGTCGTAGTGGCCCAGCGTCGCCGCGCGAAGTGCCTCGACCTCCTCCCGATCCGACACGGGAAGAGGGGTGGTGCCCAGGGGCGTCTGGGGCTGGTTATCGGTCATGGCCTCGTGGCGGTGCTGACGTTCCGGCCCGGCAGCCGGACTGCTGGTAATGCCGCGTCAACTTGACGGAAGCAACCGGTGGTTGCAATGCCGGGGCCGGTGGTGTTGAGAGGTCAACCGCATCACTGGAACCACGGCGTGCCGGCTTCCCCAATGGAGCTACCACCGGCTTCTCTCGGAATCAGGGAGGAAAATCAACTTGAGATCAAGCGCAACCGGAGGAACTAACCCGTTCGGTCTGAAATGCTTGCAAGGCGCCAACGATGACGCCCGGGAGTCAGCAGGCTGTCTCGGCCAAACCCGGCAACGGCAACGGTCCACCCGTAGTCGGCGGGGGTGGGCAAGAGGTCCGGGCTGGCGGTGCTGAGAGGTCGCAGAGCCGCTGCAGCAGCGCTGATGCGGCGGTGCCGCGGACCATGCAAGGTATTGCGCGAGCACTCGGACCACCCGGAAGCCGTCATGACGAATCCCTAGCTGCCTCGAAGTCTCGCCGTTCGTCCGCTTCACCGCCCCAATTCCGACTCAGCGAAGTAGGCCCGCCCCTTTAGCCCAACAAGGCGCCCATTCTAAACGTCGTTCCGGCTGTGCATGTCAGCACCAACCTCTTGTGGAGGCATGCTTTTGACGCGGTTGACCCGAAAGTGAGGGAAGCGTGAGGTCGGAGTGAGGCTGGCCCCAGCTTGCGGCGCGAATCCCTGGTTCGAGCCAGCGGCGACCGCCGCCGATCGACCGGTTTGCCAAGGGGAGAACCAATGTCGACCCTACGCGCGGCACTCACCTTCGTAGCAGGAACGGCACTGGTCTCCTGTGAGGCGATGCGACCGCCGCCCCGCTCCCGCCCGCCGAGGTTGGTACCATGGTCAGCCGCGCG
This sequence comes from Gemmatimonadales bacterium, assembly GCA_035495075.1. Classification (GTDB taxonomy): domain Bacteria; phylum Gemmatimonadota; class Gemmatimonadetes; order Gemmatimonadales; family GWC2-71-9; genus DASQPE01. Next base: position 21,882 of record DATJGL010000136.1, on the reverse strand, counting down.
GCGAGAAAGTCCAGAGGCACCGAGCCAGCAAGCGACCGAACGTTCGGGCTCTCACAGGCTCGCAAACCGCCTTGTCGTTTAGAGCCCGTACAACGCTAAAGTGTCGATTACCTCTGCCATCCGGCGAGCTACCGTTGGATGCGACGCCTCGAACTGCGCGACCTCGTCTTCCAGCCGGTCGCGCAGCGTAGACGGGGGACTCTCCCGGGAAAGGGCTTCGCCCACGTCGCGCTGGATGCCCCGCAGCCGTTCACGAAGCCCGGGATCGACCGCATCGGTACCCGCGAGCTCCGCGTGCAGCTGCTCCAGGAGTTGTTTTAGCCGCTCGCGATTCATCTGCGCTCCCCCGTCATTGGGCCTTCCATCGCGCCGCAATCTGGGCCAGTTGCCGGTTGATCTCCTCCGCGGGTAGCCAACGGCCTCTCAGCATCACCCCTGATTGGCGGTGAACGTTTCGAATGTCGTCCAGCGGGTTGCCATCCACCAGAAGGAGGTCCGCGCGCTTGCCGACCTCCACGGTACCGAACTCTGCCGATCGGCCAAAGAACTCAGCCGGGTTTCGGGTCGCCGCCGAGAGGACGGTCCAGGTCGACAGGCCGGCGGCTACCATAGCGTCCATTTCGTGAGCCAACGAAAACCCGGGCACGCTGAAGACTTGGGGAGAGTCCGATCCAAGCAGCAGCCTCGCCCCGCCGTCGGAGAGTGCCTTGAGCAGTGAGTCGCGCAGCGGGGCGGCGGTTTCGGGTGACCGGCTCATACCCAGGCCCTCGAGCGCGAACCTGACGGGGCCCTTATGGCGCAGGCCGGCGACGCGCTGGGTCCATTGATCAACCAACTGTCGAGGCAGGTACTGCACTTCGGGCCGCTCACGAAGCAGCTCGTCCGGGTCGCGCAGGCCGAGCACCGTCTTCCAGACGTCCATCGTGGGGCAATTCCAGATCCCCGCCGCTGTCGTCAGCTGAACCAACTCTGCCATCTTCCGGCGATCACTCCCCATGTCCTCCAGGTAACCGTCCAGATGCTCGATGGACTGCCCTGACTCGATGGCGTGCCGCACACCCACGGACGTAGGCACGTGGCCCGAGATGGGCATGTTGAGCTCGTGGGCTGTCTTCAGGATGGCATCGTAGGTCTCCCGCTTGAGCCCGGGAAGGATCTTGAGCACGTCGAAACCGGCCGAGTGATACTCGCGAACCTTGGCCTCGCCGTCCTCGGGCTTCTTCGTGTTGCTGCCGGTGAATGGCGGCCCGACCGCGAATAGCGTCGGACCGAGCATCTGGCCGGAGGCGATCAGCTTGCGATACTCGAGCTGGTCGGGCGTGCCCAGCATCGCGCGAACGGTAGTTGCCCCGGTGAGGACGTAGAGCGCCATGTACGTCTCGAGGAGCGGGTCATCGCCCGCAGGAACATGGGCATGCATTTCGGCGATGCCCGGCATCAAATACTTTCCCCGGCCGTTCACCCGCACGGCACCCTCCGGCACCTGCACCTGATTGCTCGGCCCAATCTCGGCGATCTTGCCGTCGCGTACCACGACCGTCTGACCATCTAGAATTCGCTCTCGATCCATCGGCACGACGCTCACTGACTCGAATGCCACGACTGGGGTCGAGTCGACGGGCAGGGCCGAAGCGGCGCCCTGCTGAGGTACTTGAGGAAGGGCCAGGGACGCCAACGTCAGGAGCAGAGTGGACATGGGGCTTGGTTGAGGGAGGGTCGGTGAGGGGCGACCCCAATTATGGGCTGGACCCGCCCGGACCGCCATCCGAAACCTCGCTGCGCCGCTTGACGTATCGTACGCTAAGTCGTACGATATATCGCACGTTATGACGAACACGGTCAGCGAGGTGTCAATTGCATAATTGTCGAGATGACTGGGGTTTAGGCGATCTGTTCGCGGGCTTCGGCCCCGGCGGCTTTGGATTCCAGTGGGGTCAGAGAGGCCAACGCAGACGCCACCGAGGGCCCATGTTCGAGGCCGGAGAGGTCAAGTTCGTCATCCTCCGGTTGCTCCGCGAAAAGCCCCGGCACGGGTACGAGATCATCAAGGATCTGGAAGAGCGGATGGGCGGCCACTACACCCCCTCCGCCGGCACGGTGTACCCCACACTGCAGCTGCTGGAAGATCAGGGCTACGTCCGCGCAGTCGAGACTGAGGGTCGCAAGGTCTACCACATAACAGCCGAAGGCGAGCGTTTCCTGGACGAGAACCGGGACGTCATCGACGACATTATCGACCGAGTGCGCGATACGCTGCGTGACGTGGCAGGCGGGCACATGGGCGAGCTGAACGCAGCGTTCGCACGACTCGCGGCGGTGACCTACAAGCGGGCGTGGCGACGTGGCCCCGACCACCCGTCGCTTCAACGCGTCGTCGAAATTCTCCGGCGCACGATCGAAGAGATCGAGCGTGAATGGGACCAGCCTTCCACCGCGGGAGGGCCCGAGAGGAGCAACGCATCATGATTTCGGTACATGGAGGCTGGTGGATTCCCCTCCTCATCCTCGCCCTTCTCTTCTGGCGGCCGTGGCGTTGGGGAAGGCGGGCGCACTACCAATGGTACGGCTGGCCACCTCCCCGGCACCACATGCCGCCCGATCGGGCTCCCGAGCTGGACGAGAACGTCCGGGCTCGGCTCGAACTGGTCGATCAGCTCGAGACCCGGGTCACCGAGCTCGAGAACCGGCTCGATTTTGCGGAGCGGCTGCTGGCCGAGCGGAAGGACGAGAAAGCGATTAGCCACTAGCCGTTGGCGAACGCCCCTACAAATAGGGCTGCGCCAATCGTGCGATCCCATCGCGCAGCCGGAGCGGCAGCGGACGACCCTCAAGATCTGCGAGGGTCATCCGTCTGCCGCTCGCGATCTTCTGGTCGAGAAGCCGCTCGAGTCTGCCTGCCAGCTCTGTCGAGTAGCACTCCACATTGTACTCGAAGTTGAGCCGGAGACTCCGAGGATCCCAGTTGGCCGATCCGACGAGCGACCAGCTTCCGTCGACGACCAGGATTTTGGAATGATCGAATGGCCGTCGCGACAAATACACTTGACAGCCCCACTTGAGCACCTGATTCAACTGCGCCATAGCCGCCCATTCTACCATCCTCAGATTGCCCCGCTCGGGCAACACGATCTCTACTCGAACCCCCCTGAGGGCGGCGGTCCGAAGGGCGTCTACCAACGGCAAGTCGGGCAGGAAATAGGGCGTGGCCAACCGGATGGATGAACGAGCCTGTGACAGGGCGCCGAGAAGCACCAGCATCAGCGTCTCGAAATCCTCGTCCGGCCCTTCGGGAAGGCCTCGCGCAACCACGTCCCCCGCAGGCTCCACCTCGCACGCCCACGGGTCCCCGTCCAGTCGTTCCTTGGTAGTGAAGGCCCAATCGAACGCGAACGCCTGCGCGAGCTGTTGGACCACCGGCCCCCGCAGCCGGAAGTGCACGTCTTGCGTTGCACCCGGGCGCCCAAGGGCCAGCAGGCAATCGTCGCGGATATTCATGCCGCCGCAGAAGCCAATTCGTCCATCCACGATCATCAGCTTGCGGTGATTTCGCAGCTGAGAGTAAGGCTGCACCAGCGGGATACGCGGCGGCAGAAATGCCGCGACGCGCACGTGGTGCCCGCGAAGGGCTCGAAAGATCGGCGGCCTGCTGTAGCGGGCGCCAACCCCATCCACCAGCACCCTCACTTGAACGCCCCGCGCCACCGCTCGTCCCAACGCAGCCACGAAGCCATCGCCGGCGACACCCCGGTCGAAGATGTAGCTGGCGAGCCCCACGCTCCGCTTGGCCTCGTCGATCGCCGCCATCATGGCTGGATAGGCTTCGTCGCCGTTGATCAGCAGGTCCACTGAATTCGACCGCGTCAGTGGCAGGCCGGTGACCCGTCCCACGATAGTCGCAATACCGCGAAGGCTCGGTTGAGCGTCGAGTGGCACCAGCGCATCGGATGAATGAGTCACCGCGAGCTCGGCCGTCCGGCTGTCGGCCAGTTGTCGGCCCCGCCGCAACATCCCCGCCTGCCGCCGGATCCGGTTGATCCCGAAGAGGCCGTACATCACGGAGCCGATGACCGGAGTAAGCCAGACGAGGCCGGTCCATCCGATCGCCGCGCGGACATCTTCCTTGGTGAGAACGATGTGGACCGAGACGACGATGGCGAGGAGCACGTGCGCAGCGGCGATCGCCGTCTGCAGCACAGTCATCTCGTTCACTTCGGATCGGCCCCGCTGGGGGAGCCGAGACGGATCACCGCCCGGATATCCTGGGTCCACCCCTCCGCATTGTCATCTGGAACGAAGGACCACGTTTCCGCCGATCGGCCGCTGCCCGTGCTGAGGCGGACCCGGTCCGCGTCGCGGTGCACCTCGTAGCGACCTCCGCTTCCGGGCGTGATCTCGAGACCCACCTTGGCGTTCTTGTGAATCAGAACCGACCGGCGGGTGACCACGATCGAGGCAAGGCGGTCCTCCCAGGTACTCCCCCGGCGCCCGGCCCCTTCGCTCCACCGGAATCGGACGTTGTCGGCGCGGTGCAGAATCCCCTCCCCGGCGAACCGCTGCTCCTGTTCGGGCGATAGCCGACCGGTCTCCTGGCTGCACGCCAGCGCGGCGACGAGGACACCAACCAGAGTCCAGCCGAACCGGGATCGGAGCACGCAACCTCTCGTGAATTGAAGAGTTGAGTCGGCGCGACGGCTTCGCTTGGCTGGCGCATCCCAAGGGGCGCGAACCGGGCGGCTCGCCCGCCCGGAACGTACTCGAGAACCCAGCCGCGGACCTGACTTACCGTACCGGCGGCGAGGCACTAACGCCAGACGACGGACACAACGTCCGTCCTCACCCTCGACGCAGTCACCAAGCGATTCGACGACACCGTGGCCGTTGACTCGGTCTCCTGCCGGATCGATCGCGGGCAGGTCGTGGGCTTTCTCCGGCCCAACGGCGCCGGCAAGTCCACCACGATGCGCCTGATCACCCAATACTACGAGCCCGACGCCGGAAGCATCAGCCTGGACGGAGTTCCCGACGCCTGGCAGGTGAACGGTCACCCGGCGGATCGCCGCAAGGTGGAAGATCTGTTGACCTCGCTGGCCGACACTGCGGCGTCGGGTGATCTGGTCGCGGAAACAGCGGCATCCTATCGACAGGTCGGGATGGACAGCGCCTCGGCAAAGCACGTGCGGGGGATTGCGAGGGGAACGGCCGTCACCGACGTCATCGTAGGAAAGGCGGGACAAGTCTACCGGTTACGTACGGACCTCGAACGAGCCGCAGGTGTACCTAGTGCGCAGCGCGCTGCCCAGCCTGGCCAGTGCCCGCTCGACCAATGGCGGGACCGACGGATCGGCGGCGTGCCGAAGAACAGCATTGCGAGGGTGGAGATTCAGCGGGGCGCCAAGCGGTACGCTCTGACCAGGCAGGCAAGAGCCTGGGCCCTGACGCCGGGCTGCGGTACTGACTCGATGGCGGTCGCCAATTTCCTGCCTGATCTGGGGGGCATTCAGGCAACCGGGTTCGCAACGCCGGCCCAAGTCGATTCCCTAAAGTTCACCGCGCCCAAGCGTCGGCTCACGGTATTCGGGCCCAACGGCAAGCCAAAACTATCGCTTGTCTTCGACTCGACCAAAGCCGGCATTTGGGCCCGTGCCGCCAGGGGAAGCACTGTCTGGCGCCTCGAGCCCTGGGGCGCCGATCAAATCACCCTGCCGAGAGCACGCTCGCAGCCCGGCGGAAGCACTGACCCCGCGGCAATCATCTCATTGTTGGGCGACCTTGGTCCAGACGAACACGATCGACTGCGGTGAGGTCAGCGTAACGGTAAGCGTCGATCCAGTTGATGAGAACGTGCCGAACGAGACAATGCCAGTGGTCGTCGATGATTGGGTCCAGGTGTTTGGACTTCCGATCCCGTAGGTGCCAACATCCTCCGGCTGGATCTGGCCGTTTACGGTGAGCGCGAGATCGTAGCCCGACGTGGTCAGCTGAAGCGTCCCGTTCGAGTTTGGCTCTGTGACGCTGGCGATCGCGATCGACTGGAGGTTGTACGAGCCGGAGAGATCAGTGGTAAGCGGGGGCTGCGTGGTATCGCTGCACGCCGTCAACGCAACGGCCCCCACAGCGAGTAGTCCAGCGAAGCGCATGACGCCTCCCTCAGGCGACGCAGTAGTGAGGTCGAGGGGAGGCGCCTGGCTGGATGACGACGCCGCCCGGCCGGGTACCGCGCCGGGCGACCCGTCCTGCATCACCTACGAAGGGGGGTATTGTTGCGTTGAGCGCCTGACGGCAGCGTCCCGGGCTATCCCGTAACGTCCCGCACGAACGCCCCGCTCTTCACGTCGAATACTCGAATCCAAACGATCACTCCGGCCCGCCGCTCGTCAACGTACCGGACGTGCACTACCTGCTTATCCTGGGAGGGACGATACAGCACCCAGGTGCCCGCAGGAGCCCCGACTTCGACATCGGCACAGGGTGCGGGCTTGGGCTGATGGCCCGGCGGACGCCCTGGGAACCAGACGCGGCACAGCCCCGGCGGCGGCAGCTTGCCCGGCGGCACGCCGAGTCGAGCAGCCGCGCTCGGCGCCTTGGCTGCGCGGGTATTGGCACGTGGCTCAGGGTCGGTTGTGACGTGCGCCTTGGAACAGCCGCTAAGCGTGGCAAGCGCGCCCAGGAGGGCCGCGGCCTTGAGAAAGCCGGAGCGCGACAACATGCGGGTCTCCTAAGGGGGATTGGACCTCCGGGGGGCAAGTTTCGTGCGGCGCCCGGCAAGTGACTGCCCGGCTTGTGTATCTGGCGGTGAGGGGGACGCCGGCATCGCCCGGTGAAATGGCGTTACGCCCGGACAGGGGCGGGATGCTGGTGCTGGCTCAGCTGCCGGCAGGGTACTCCAGGCGGCCCGATGCGCGAAGCTCGCTCGGCAAGAGGCTGTGGTAGATGAATCGGTGCAGCGGCGTCGGCACGCCCGACTCGAGGCCTAGCCGCACCACGGAGCCGCTCCACCATTCGAGTTCCGAACGCCGGCCGGCCGCGAGGTCGCGCTGGAGCGACGTCGTGCCCGCCGCGGGCTGCTGGTCCGCCAAAGCGAGCGCCTGCTCGACAACGTCGTCAGGGAGCCGCACGCCCCGTGCGTGAGCGAGAACGCGAATCTCGATCATCGCGTGCTCGAGCAGGGCGCGGGTTTCCGGAACCGATCGAATGACCCCCAAGGGGGCCCGGCAAACAGCACCCACCCCGCCCATAGACGCGACAAACAGGAACTTGTCCCACAGCGCCGAGCGAATGGACTTGGGAACGTCGACCGCGACGCCCGCCTGGTGGAAGGCCGCACGAAGCCGCCCAACCCGTTCGCTGTCACGGTCGTCGAGCTCGCCGAACGCCAGTGAGCTCGGGCCCCCATGGTGCCGGATGTGCCCGGGCCCCACCAGCTCGCTGATAATCTTGGCTATCCCACCGAGGGGAGGCCCGTCACCCAGCACCGAACGGAGAACGTCAGGCGCCTCGACGCCGTTTTGCAACGGAAGGACGCAACTGCCGGGTCCGAGCAACGGGAACATCGCGCGGGCAGCATCGAGCAGCTGCCACAGCTTTACACCGAGAATGACCGCGTCCACCTGCCCCAGGTCGGCAGGGTCGGCGCTCGCGCGGAGGGGGCCAAGGGAAAAGTCCCCGTGCACGCTCTCGACCTCGAGCCCGCGACGCCGAAGCGCTTCCAGGTGCGCACCTCGCGCAACCCACACCACGTCGGCTCCGGCCCGCGCTAGCCGGGCTCCGAAATACCCGCCCGCGCCACCGACGCCGTAGATCGCGACCCGCAATCAGCGTCCGGTTGCAGTCTTCGCGACGTCACCCGGCTGACTGACCCGCCCGGTGGCGTCGACGAACGCAGCGACATCGGACTTCATGCGGACCAATGATGGCTCGTGGAGATACATCATGTGCCCCGCGTCGTAATACTTCATGATTACGTGTGACCGCAGTTCCGGGGCGATGTTCAGGTGCGAGACCATGTACTCGGTCGCGAGAAAGGGAGTCGCCAGATCATAGACGCCGTTGAGCACGAGCACGCGGAGGTTGGGATTGAAGCTGAGCGCGTGGCTCAGATCCGGCCCGGTGTTGACCATCGGGAGAGGCTGGGATTCTCCCGGAACCCGATGCTTCCAGTCCCATGACTCGAAGGCGTGGGCCGTGATGACGTAGTTGCGGTCCCGGGGGACGTTCAGCTCGCGGTGGTAATAGTCGAGGAACGCCGAGGTGTAGGCCCCACTGACGGCCGCGGATTGCGGGTCGTAGGCGGCGTTCTGGGCCAGCGGGTCGAAGGTCACGCCGGTGAACCGGGAGTCGAGTCGACCGACCGTCTCACGATGCTCCCGCAGCAGTTCCTGGGTGTACTCCCCCTCGGAGACGCGGAGGTTAGCCTTCTTGATGTAATCCACTGACAAGCCGGTGTATTGATGCAGCTTGGCCGCGATTGTATCCCGCTCGGCGTCGCTCAGCCCATTTCCCTCCATCAGCGCATTGGTGTACGGCCCCAGTGACCAGGCTCTCACTTCCTGGAGGAAGCCGTTGAGATCGGCCGGCGGCGCTGGCAGTGCGTGATGGAAGTAGCTGGTAGCCGCGAAGGTCGGGACGAACAGTGCGTACGGCCGGTCGTTGCCGGGCCACTCGAAGATCGCCTCGAGATCGAGCGCGACGGAGACCAGAACGACGCCGTTGAACGCCATGTTCTCACGGGTCTGCAGGTAATCCACGATCCCCGCCGACCGCGTGGTTCCGTAGCTCTCGCCGAGCAGAAACTTGGGCGAGTTCCACCGGCCGTTCTCGGTCACGAACTGCTTGATGAACCGGCTGATCGATTCGATATCCGGGTCCACGCCCCAGAAATCCTTGTTCTGTTTCTTGCCCAGCGGCCGGCTGATTCCGGTGCCCACGGGATCGATCATGACCAGGTCGGTGCGATCGATCAGGCTGTACTCGTTATCCGCCAACCGATACGGCGGAGGTGGAGTCGGACCCGCATCGGTCGCCATGACCCGACGGGGGCCGAGCGCACCCATGTGCAGCCACACCGAGGATGATCCGGGACCACCGTTGTAGGCGAAGGTGAGCGGGCGGGTGGCTGGGTCTTTCACGTCGGGCCTGGTATAGGCGACGTATCCGAAGCTCGCGACCGGCGTGTCGGAGGAATCGCGGATGATTAGCGTGCCGGCGGTCGCGACGTAGCTCACCGGTTTGCCGCCGATGGTGACCGTGTGGCGGGTGACCCACTGCTCGGCCTTTTCCGCGGACGGCTTGGCAGTTGTCGAGTCCTTGGCGTCCTTCTGCGCCGCCTGGTTGGGTGGAGCCTCCTTCTGTGCCGCGAGGGAAGCAGGGAGCAGGAAGGCGCAGAGCATGAGCAGGCAACGAATGGTCGGCATGGCGATGAGATTGCTCAAATGATGGTTCCGTCGGGAATGACGGCATTCTTCGGGATGATCACGATGCCGTCGCGAATGTAGAAATTACGGCCGTCGAGCTCCGCGGGTTTCCCTTCCGGACTGATGCGCACACCGGCGCCGATGCGCGCATTCTTGTCGACGATGGTTCGCTCGATCAGGGTGCCATGACCCACGCCCATAGGCGGCGCGCCGTGCTGGGCCCGGTCCGATGATTCGTAATAGTCGTGGCCCATGAGCAGCGTGTCGCGGAGGGTAGCCCCGGCATCGATGCGGCTACGCACACCGACGAGCGAGTGCTCGATAAGAGCGTCGTTGATGATGCACCCGTCGGCAATGACCGATCGCTCGATCCGGCTCTTGATGATCTTGGTTGGCGGCAGATAGCGGGCGTGGGTGAAAACCGGGGCGCTCGCATCGTAAAAATTGAACTTGGGAAGTGGCTCGCAGAGGTCGAGGTTGGCTTCGTAGAAGGCCCGGATGGTCCCGATGTCCTCCCAGTAGCCCTGGTGCAGGTAGGCAAACACCCGGTGCTTGGTGAGAAGCTTGGGAATCACGTGCTTGCCGAAATCGGCCTCGTCGCCGCAGAGGGCCTCCTTGAGAACCGAACGCTCGAACAGGTAGATCCCCATGGAGCCAAGGAGACAGTCGGGGTCCACCGGCTCCTCGGTGTCGCCGAAGGCAGCCCATTCCACCCGCAGCGACGCAAGCACTTCGGAGTCCGTCGGCTTCTCGACAAAGCGCACGATCCGGCCGTCGGACCCGACCTGCATGATGCCGAATGCCCGAGCCGATTCCGGACGCACGGGGAGCGTCGCCACGGTGACCTCGGCCCCCGTCGCGACATGCCGTGCGATCAAGGCCCGGAAGTTCATGCGGTAGAGCTGGTCGCCCGACAGGATCAGCGTGAGCCGGTGGGGATAGTTCGCCAGATGAATGAGATTCTGGCGGACGGCGTCGGCGGTGCCTTGATACCAGGCCACGCTTTCCGGTGTCTGTTGTGCGGCCATGATCTCGACGAAGCCGGGCGAGAACTGATCGAAGCGGTAGCTCTCCTGGATGTGCCGGTGCAGCGAGCTCGAGTTGAACTGCGTGAGGAGGAAGATCCGTCGAATATCGGCGTTGATGCAGTTGCTGATCGGAATGTCCACCAGCCGATACTTGCCGCCCAACGGGACCGCCGGCTTGGCGCGGTCCTTGGTCAGAGGAAAGAGACGAGTGCCGGCACCACCACCCATGATGACGGCGACGATCTCTGACGAGCGAGGCAGCGGAGCTGCGGAGGTCACGGCGGAATCTTACGGTGCCTAACGCGGGGGAGCCAGCACGCCACCCGCCCAATCTCCGGGGGACGGCGGTTACAGCGGGATCCGGTTTCCGGGAGTAGATTAAAGCGGCGCCCCTTTCGCGGAGATGCCGTCATGACTCCCCTGATCAACCACAGCAGCACCCGCCTTCAGCGTAGAGCCTGGCCCACGCATCTGGTGCTGGCGGCAGCACTTCTGGGCTGCAGCCACAACCCGTCCCCCCCGCCGCCCGAGACCGGCACGGCTGCTGCGAACGTCGTGGTCACGGTCAAGAACCTGAATACGAGCGACGTCACTGTGTTCGCGAATATCAACGGCCAAGAGCAACGCCTCGGAACGGTCACCTCGCAACAGACCGCCAACTTCGAGCTGGACTGGGGTCGTATCGGACCGTCGGGTCGTGTCTCGATGGTCGTCAATCAGATCGGCAGCAGCGGAACCTATCGGAGCGGTGCGGTGACGCTCAGACCCGGTTCCCAAGTCACGGTCCAAGTGGCGCCATCGCTGCGGAACTCGACCACCCAGGCGTATTAGCTCACCCCGAGCGCAAGCTGCCGATGCAACGGCTTGCGCTCGGCCCTCCCCCCAGCGTGACTTGGCGGCTCACTTCCCGAGCGCTTGTCGTATGAGACCCGCCAGCCACTCTGCTTCCCGCTTGTCGCGCACACCGCTCCCCGCGTTGGTGCGGCGACCGCCGGCCGTCACAACGGCAAGGTCGTAATACACGGTCGACCCCGCCTGCATCCCGATCCTCACCTCGACTGCGGAAATGTCGCGAGCCGGGATCAACGAAGCGTCTCCCGCTACGCCGAACCCGCTCGCGACTGCGACGCCATCGCGGCTGGCCGTCACTTCGACGACTCGCAGCCACATTCGCAGCGTGGCGTAGAGCAGGATTACCTCCACCGCGCCGAACAGCACCCCAAAGACGATCGGGGCCTTGAGGTAGATGATCAGCCACACGATGGCACCCCAGAGGGCGGTGAACCCGGTCAAGCCCATCGCTGCGCCCGGATCTCGCGCCGCCGGGAAGACGATCTGAGTACCCCGCGCGCTCTGGCTTACGCGAATCGGTGAGTCCGTGGGCTGCCGATACGGGAGCGACTCGGTTGGCGGCCCCAGCTCTTTCTCCTGCTCGGGGGTCAGGGGCTCGGCGCTGGCTGTTGTACGGAAGACCGGAACGTCGAATGTCGCCGAGTAATCCAGGCCGGGCACCGCAGCCGTCAACTGGAGTCGCCACACGATCCGGTCGTTGGAGTTTGTGTCGTCGCAGGGGGCGACATCTCCCGGCAGACGGAAGTGAACCGGCACGGCGGTCACCAAACCACCGTCCCGGCCGGCAGCGGCGCGTTGCCCCGTCACCTTCTGCTGCTCTTGCCACCGAATCGTCTCGGTGGTCGAGCGGTTATCGCCCGAGCCGGTGGTCCGAATGTTCAGGCACGAGAGGGTCGCGAGAAATCCGCCAGGAGGGAGGAGGGGAGACGCCACGTGAACGGTTCCCCCAAGTCCATGGCCTACTACCGCCGGCTGGGTGGTAAGCTCCAGGATCGAGAGGCCGAACTTTCGCTCACGAATGGTGCTTCTCGCCGCCGCGACGAGGAGCCCGACCCCAATGATGGGAAAGATGAGCGCGATCAGCGTGAGCTTATTGCCGCTTCGATGCAACTCCTGAAGCGCCAGGAAGGCAGAGGGGAGGGCGATCAGATTCCACAGCGCTGCGAAGGCCCAAAGCCCGTACTGCCCCTTTCGCCCCGCGTCCTCGATCCGGCCGGCCGCCCAGTCCTGTCGCCAAAGCCACGGCTCCTCCAGATGCTCCGCCTCGACCACGGCGCGCCTCGCAGCCTCGCGTCTCCCGGCGAGCGCGGCGGCGATGAGACCCAGGCCGACGCCGCCGAAGACGACCGCGAACAGGCCGAGGAAGGAGGCGGTGCGCAGGTCGCCGACCGCGAGCTTCTGCACAACGCCAACGCCGGCGCCCAGGCCCACCGCGGCGAACGGAAGGGCGAAGAGCACGACACACCCGAACCCCAGTGCCGGCGAGCTCAGCCCGCGCCCGGTCGCCAAGCTTCCTCGAGCTACAGACGTGATTTTCACGACCCGGCTCGACGCGCCGGACCAAGCTCGATGGGGGTGTCGTCTCGCCCGCCCCATTCGGTCCAGCTGCCGTCGTAGACGGCCACGTCGCGGTGTCCCAGCAGGTCGAGGCCCAGGACAACGCTGCAGGCGCTAGTGGCGGAGCCGCAGGTGGCGACAATGGGCCGAGCGAGGTCGATCCCGGCCGCTTCGAGCCGGGCCCGGAGTCGTTCCGGGGTCAGGAACGTGCCCGTGGATGTCGTCAGCTCGTTGAACGGAAGGTTGACACTCCCGGGGATGTGGCCGCTCTTCACGCCCGCCCGTGGCTCGGAGTGAGTCCCCTCGAAGCGCCCCGCCGGACGGGTGTCCACCACCTGCTCGGCGCCGGTTGCCAGATTGCCTCGAAGCGTTGCGAGATCCCGGATCCGGCTTTGATCGAGCCTGGCTGTAAAGCGCCCGGGGCCGGGGGTGGCAGACCCTCGTTCCAGAGGTCGCCCCTCGGCTTTCCACTTCTCGAGGCCGCCGTCGAGCACGGCTGTTGCGTCGTGACCGAAGACCCGGAACATCCACCAGACGCGCGGTGCGCTTAAATTCACGCCCGACCCATCGTAGACCACGATCGTACTCGAATCATCCAGCCCGAGCCCTCCCATGCGCGCGGCGAAGGCCGGTGCCGGCGGCAGCATGTGCGGCAGCGCGGTTGACTGATCGCTCGACGCATCGAGATCGAAAAACACCGCGCCGGGGATGTGTCCCTCGGCGAACTCGACGGTGGCGTCCCGGTTCATCGCCGGGAGGTACCACGATCCGTCCACGACGCGCACGTCGGCCCGTCCCAGGCGGGCGGCGAGCCACTCGGTAGAAACGAGTGGCGCAAGCTTGTCAGCGGGCATGAATCAATCTTAGTGCCGCACCCGCCGTTCGAAGGAGGCCGTATCCTGCCTGACCGTTCGACCGCACGCAGACCGGCGAGCTGATGGCCATCGCATCGCTCGGCAGTGAGCCCGCAGCGGAGCCCGGATCCGACAACCGGGTTGCGCTTCGCATTCTGCAGGTTGGCGTGGTCGGCGTGGTGCTCGCGGCCCTGCCATATCCGTTGTTCGATCTGGAGCGGCACGCAGTTCCCAAGGAGCTGGTCGCCGAGCTCACCGGCTTCGGGGCGGCGATCTATGGCCTGGTGCGCGCCAAGAAACTCCAGATCACGGCCGCCGATGCCCTGTTGGCTGTCTTTCTCGCCGTCTCCCTCGTATCAGCCATTCTTGCGGAGAACCACTGGCTCGCCTTTCGGGCCTTTGGCCTGAGCCTCTCCGGAGCGTTGGTGTTCTGGAGCGCTCGGACGGTCGCCCCCTCGAGCCGGGAGGCCTTGGTGCGCACGCTGGCCGCCGCGGTGGCGCTCGCCGCCGGAACGGCGCTGCTGCAGGCCTACGGCGTTGAGCTGTCGGTAATGGCCGAGCGGCGCGCCCCGGGGGGAACCTTCGGCAACCGCAACTTCATGGCGCACTTCGTCGCGCTGGGGGCTCCCGTGCTCGCGCTCGCGGGACTCGAGGCTCGACGCCGGTGGGAAGGGTTCCTGTGGCAGGCAGGGGTCGCGCTTGCCGGCGCGGCGCTGGTGCTTTCCCGTTCGCGGGCGGCCTGGCTTGCGTTCACGATCGGGTTGGCCTCGTTCGCCATCGAGGGGCTGTGGGCAGGCGGCCTTTGGAAGAACCAGGTCGCCCGCAGTCGCGTGATTGCCCTGGCTCTCGCCGCTGGAATTGCCGCGGGGATCGCGCTGCTGCTTCCAAACCACCTCGAGTGGCGCTCGACTTCACCCTATCTCGACTCGATGCGTGGCCTGGCAGACTACCGCGAGGGAAGCGGTCGCGGACGCCTGGTGCAGTACCGCAATACGCTGCGGATGGCGACCGATCATCCGGTGGCCGGCGTCGGGGCGGGTAACTGGGCCGTCGAGTATCCCAAGTACACCTTCCCCGGCGACCCAGCCTTCGATCCGGACGACTTCATCCCCACCAACCCGTGGCCCAGCAGCGACTGGGTCGCTCTCCTGGCCGAGCGGGGGCCATTGGCATTGGTCGCCGTGCTGATTCTCGGCGGCGCGCTGGCCGTGGGGGCGTGGCGTCGGTGGCGGCAGGGCTCTCATACCTCCGAAGGGCTGCAAGCGCTGGTCGCACTGATCACGCTTCTCGTCCTGGCGTGCGTCAGCGCCTTCGACGCCGTCCTTCTGCTTCCCGCTCCGACGGTGTTCATTGCCGCACTGCTGGGCGCATTGATCCGCCCACCGCGCCGCTCGCTGTTCACCATCCAGCTTTCCGACATGCGGCGAGCCAGGCTGGCGGGCGCGGTTGCGCTGCTCGGAACCTTGCTGACAATTCAGTCGATCGGGCAGATCGCAGCGATCGCGGTGTTCAGCGGAGGCCGAGGGCCGGCAACTTTGGAGTGGGCTGGCCGGCTGGACCCGGGGAACTACCGAATTCAGATGTTGCTGGCTTACGAATGGCGTAACCGCGGCCACTGCGACCGCGCCCGCCCCCACGCGGAGGCTGCGCGCAGGTTGTACCCCAATCATCCGGCGCCACGGCAACTGCTGGCGGCGTGCAGGAAAAGACGGCAAGCAACGGCTCCCTAGCTCTGCGTGATCACCACGGTGTACTTCCCGCAGCCCGTGAACGTGATCGTGAATTCCGACGTATTGCTGTTCTGACCGTTGGACGCACTCACCGTCATCGTGCCAGCATCGAACTGAGGCGCCGAGGTGCAGGCCGGATTGTAGTGGACGTCGGGAGCGCTGACTACAAAGGTCCAGCTCTTCTGATTCGCTGCACCAGGGTTCCGTATCCACGTCGACGTTCCGTTGAGGGACCACACACCGGCCGGCAGCGGCTGATTCAAGGCGATCGAGCCGGCGACGTCCGCCGTGAACTGCGAATGCCAGTTCCGTTCGTGCCGCGAGGTGGACTGATCCTCGTGCACGAAGTCGGTCTGGAACAGGCTCGTCGCGGGATCGCTCGAGCCGTACGCATGGAACTCGAGGGTGGTACCGTCGCCGGTGATGCTGCGAGTGCCGTCCTGCGTGGCCGAAGTTGTGATGGTTTGCCCGGTCCGGAAAGAGATCCGTTCCCAGGTACGCTGGAAGCCCTTGAACGCAACAAGCCGGCTGCCAGGATCGAGCGTCACGTCGACTTCGCCCGTCCGGCTCAGCGTCTCGAGCGGAATGAGCCGCGAGATTGCGCAGTGGTCGAACACATAGGTGGTGGTGTTGCCGTTGGTTGTGACCGTAGGTGCCGGAGAACAGGCAGTCGAATACCAGGGCGCCTTGGCGAGTGCGGTCACGGACTGGCTCGGACCACTGGACGGCGCAGCGATGAGCGAAAAGCTGGCGCCGGACGACGTGGTGGTTGCGCCATCAGCCTGATCCGACAGGTCGCCGACGATGACGTCCGAGGCGGCGTTCGCGTCATTCTGGCTCATCGGCGGCTGGGTGGCCGGGCCGGTCGATTCGCCGCTGCACGCGGCAAGGGCGAGGGCCGCCGTGGCGGCGAGCGCCGGTAACAGCAGCAGACGCCGGGTGGTCGAGTACATCGGCCTATCCTCCGTCTCGGTTGAGTTAGCGAATGGGCTGAGGCGAACTGACCGACGGACGGAGCCGACCGGGGGACGTTAAATCCCCGGTTTCGGTGCAACGGCTTGCAGGCTGGGGAACGGCGGCGGGCTTATCGGATCAGGCAGCGACGGGGCGGGCTTTGAGCTCGTTTGCCGGCGAGCGCGCTACCCTGGTGTAGCGCTCGAAGTAGGTGCGGGCCTCTTCGAGGTGGACCGGCTGGAGAAACTTGGTTCCCAGGGCTGCACAGCCGGACAGAGCTAGCTCGAACAGATCCGACGCAGTCCGAGCAATCGCCGAGTCGGCTAATCCAACGCGCCCGGCGCGCTCGAGCAGGCCAAGGTCGGGAGCCGGAAGCAGATCCAGCGCTGCCTCCCTGGCACGCGGCTCGTACACCAGCCCCGCCACGATGGCAAGAGCCGCCGGATACCAGGCCGGGTCGATGGCGTCCATGGAGCGAAGCTCCAGGTGTGCGCGGGGGCGGACCTCGGGAAACAGCGTGGTGAGGTGAGCTTCCCACTCGTCGAGCGACGGATTGGCGCGAGCAAGCCAGCTGTCGAACGAGTCACAGTGGCCGTCAACCGTCGGCAGCAGAATTGCCGGAGCACCGAGCGCGAACTCCAGGTACGCCTCGACTGGACGCTCTTCGTCGTAGGGCAGACCGGTCCGCTGTGGATCGAGCAGTCGCCAGCAATGAGCCCGAAAGCTCCGGTGCCGAGTGTATCGGCCCGCGTAGACCGGGGAGTTGGCAAAAATCGCCGTTACGAATGGCGTGAGCGCATTCAGCAGTCGCCATCGCACGAACGGCTGGTTCTCGAAATCCACGCTGACCTGGAATGCGGCGGTCTGGCGCATCATTCTGGCCCCGCTTTGCCCGATGCGCGCGAAGTGCGCAGCCATGCGGACGTAACGGTCGCAGGAGAGCTGCAGCGGCACCTGCTCCACCGGGTTGCGGGGGTCGATCCCCACCGTGAGCAGCGTAATCCCCTCGGCGGCGGCCGCCGCGCGAAGCGGCAGCACCACACCCCGCAAGCGGTTGATCAGCGTGCTGGCCGAGCGGCTTGGCGGGCTCGCGAATTCGATCTGACCACCCGGCTCGAAGGTTATGCTCCCCCCGGTCGGCACGGCGAAACACGGCACGCCCTTGGGCGTGCGCTGCTCGACCCAACCCTGCCGTGAGGCAAAGCGGCGAAGGAACGGCAGCGTCGCCGGCCCGGCGCCATCGTCGAGCGGGCAAGGACGCCCGGTCGCCGCGTCGATCGGTATGAGCTCCACTTCCGCGCCGATTCGTCGCGAGTTCGGCGCTCCCACTCCGGGCGCGCTGAAGGTGCGCTCCTCGAGGTAGGCCAGCAGCGTCGGGCGGTTCAGCCGAGTCATACCGGTTTCGCCACCACGAGGACGAATCGGCGCTCCGGATCCGTCTTCCACGACTCGAGCCGAAGTCCCGCCGCAGAGAACAGCGCAGCGATGCTGGGGATGTCATACTTGCAACTGATCTCGGTGCGGATAGACTCGGCGGCCGCGAACCGTACCTGCCCGATTCCCGGCACCTTCACGACCTGCGGTCGCACCGACACGAGGTGCATCTCGATGCGATGTGCGTTGGGGTTGTAGAACGCGCGATGGACGAAGCTCTTCAGGTCGAAATCGGCGCCCAACTCGTGATTGAGCACCCGGAGCATGTTGAGGTTGAACTCCGCCGTCACCCCCCGCGAGTCGTTGTAGGCCGCTTCGATAACGGCGACGTCCTTGCGGAGGTCGGCCCCCATCAGGAAGCGATCGCCGGCCCACATCATGCTCCGCACCCGGCGAAGTAGCCGGACCGCCGCCTGAGCGTGGAAATTGCCGATGGTGCTTCCCAGAAACGCGTGGAGGACCGGGCTCGCCAGTCGGCGGGGGACGTTCAGCTCCTCGGAGATATCCGCAACACCCGGGGTGACTGTGAGACCGGGATACTCAGCACGGATCTGCTCGGCTGTTTGCCGCAGAAATGCCACGCTGACATCGATCGGCACGTATAGCTCCGCGGTTCCAGCGGCACGCATCGCGTTCAGGATGATGCGGGACTTCTCCGCGCTTCCGGCTCCCAGTTCCACCAGGGTGCGGCTCCCGAGTGAGCGAACGAGGTGCGGCATCCACTGCTCGAGAAGCAAGCGCTCGGCCCGGGTGAGGTAATACTCGGGCAGACGGGTGATCTCTTCGAATAGCTCCGACCCACGGTGGTCGTAGAAGTACTTCGGAGGGAGTTCCTTCTGCGGCCCGGACAGACCAGCCGCCACTTCGGCCAACATGCGCGGATTGGGCCGCGCGACGGCCGTGGTAATGAGCTTAGGCATCGCGAGCACACCGAAAGCCGCTGAAGATCTGGCGGCGGATAGGGTAGTCCCAGTTGCGGAAGGTGGACCTTACCGCGCCCGGGCGCGTGGCCCAGGACCCGCCGCGGAGAACTCTGTATTCCGAGCCGAAGAACGCCTGGGAGTATTCGCTGTAGGGGAATGCCTCGAAGCCGGGATACGCAAGGAAATCGCTGGCGGTCCACTCCCAGACATCGCCCATCATGCCATGGCAGCCGATGGGCGAAACGTTCCGTGCGTAGGCGCCGACCGGCACCGTGTCGAACGCAGTCTGATCCAGATTGGCCAGCTCCGGCGTCCAGGGCTCGTCGCCCCAGGGATACATCCGCTTCGTACCGCTTGCCGGATCCCATGACGCGGCGGCTTCCCATTCCGCTTCGGTCGGAAGGCGCTTCTCCGCGAATCTGGAATACGCCTGCGCCTCGTGGTAGCACACGTGGCAGACGGGGCGCAGCGGATCCAGGGGGCGGATCAGGTCCATTGTCCGGGTGGTCCAGACGCTGAGGCGCTTGGCCCAGTGCTTGGGTGCCGAGACGCCGGCTTCTCTCAACCACTGCCAGCCTTCCTCGCTCCACAGCTCGCGGCTCCGATAACCGCCGGCCTCGACGAACTCGAGGAAGTCGCCGTTGGTCACGGGTGTCACATCGATCCAGAAGGGCGCGAGATCCACTTGGTGGCGAGGACGTTCGTTGTCGTACGCAGCCGACCGGTCGTCGGTGCCGAGCTCGACCGGACCACCCGGGAAGAAGACCATTTCGCCGGGCTGGTAGAACCTGGAATGAGGTGGAAGCGGGCGACGCTCGGGGGGCACGTAGGGGTCCCCTCGCTTGAGCTGAAGCGTCTGAAGAATCGTCTCGTCGTGCTGGTATTCGTGCTGAAGCACCATCCGATACACGTACCCGTCATGCAGCAGCCGTGGTCCGCTGCGAAAGTCGGCGGTGTCGAGCCGGGCCAATGCGCGGGCACGGATCTCCTCCATCGTCTGCCGAGCCTCAGCCAGGCGCGGCAATGCGAGGGTCCCCCGTACGCGCCGGGGATGCTCGAACGGGTTGTAGAGTCCCGGCATCTCACTGAATTCGATGCGGCCGGTCAGATTGTGCGTCAGCCACAGGTCCTCGAAGGCAGCGATATGCCCCAGGTCCCAGAGCACGGGGCTCATCAGCGGGTCGTGCTGGCGGTGCAAGTCCTCGTCGCTGAGCGGCTCTACCAGCCAGAGCGTACGGCGTCGAGCGTCGGCCAGTTCCGCCGCGAGAGTCGCCCGAAGCTGCTCATCGGAGACGGGCGCGGTGTCTGGATTGGTCGGTGCGGCGGAGATATGTGTCATCGCGGCTCCGGTTGCCTCAGGCGTCGAGCGTCGCGAACAGGTTGTTGAGCGATTCGGCCAACAGTGGATGTGCGAAGATGGCGTCGCGCAGAGTCCGCGCGGTCACACCGCCCATCATGGCAAGCTGAATTACCGACATGAGCTCGCCGCCCTCGATGCCGAGGACGGCAGCGCCCAGGATCTTCCCGCTGTCGCCGTCGACCACGGCCTTCATGAACCCGCGCGGCTCATCCACTTCGATCGCGCGCGCGACGTTGCTCATCGGCATCTTGGCGATTCGAACGTTGCGCCCCTGCTTGCGAGCATCCTTTTCGTTCAAACCGATGCGGCCGAGCTGGGGGTCCATGAACACGGTGTAGGGCAGCAGCCGGTGATCGGTCGTGGCGTTGCCGCCCTCCAGCAGATTGCTTCGGATGATGCGGAAGTCGTCGTAGGAGATGTGAGTGAACTGCGGGCCGCCCTTGACGTCGCCGAGCCCGTAAACTCCGGGTGCGCTGGTCTCGAGCCGGTTGTTGACCTTGATGAAGCCATGCTCATCCACGGCGACGCCGGCGGAGGCGCAGCTCAGGTCGTCCGTGTTGGGCGCGCGGCCGGCAGCGAGCAGCAAGTGCGAACCGCGGAGCACTCGTTCGCCATCGGCGACGCGAACGCCGAGCCTGATTGCCGACCCATCGCGCGCAACGCAGTGGGACTGTGCCCGGAGCATGATCTCGATCCCGTCTTCCTCGAGGATCTCTTGAACGCCGGCGGCAACGTCCGTGTCTTCGTTGGGGAGCAGCTGATCGTTGCGCTGCACCACCGTGACGTCGCTGCCGAAGCGGCGGAACATCTGCGCGAACTCGAGACCGATGTAGCCGCCTCCGAGAATCAGCAGATGCTCCGGGACGTCCGTCAGCTCCATGATGGAGG
Organism: Gemmatimonadales bacterium; assembly: GCA_035495075.1. Lineage (GTDB taxonomy): Bacteria > Gemmatimonadota > Gemmatimonadetes > Gemmatimonadales > GWC2-71-9 > DASQPE01. Next base: position 892 of record DATJGL010000136.1, on the reverse strand, counting down.
TCGAATTGAGCGCCGAGATCTGGTCGAGGCCCTGGAGAGCGGGGCGGGCCGGGCGGCAGCCGCTGTTGACGAATACGAGATCGGCGTTGAGGCTCTGCCGGCGGCCGCCATTCAACGTGCGGCGGACGGACACTTGCTTCACGCCCGTGAACTGCGCGTCGCCGAAGATCAGGTCGAGATTGGGAGTGGATTCGAGGCGGCGCTGGCCACCGTTCCGAAAGCTGTCCACCACTGCCTGCTTGCGCTCACGGACCCGAGACAAATCCACCGTGATCGGGCCGGCTCGTACGCCGTAGTCGGCGCCGCGCCGAGCGAGATACGCCACCCGGGCACTCGCTACCATCGTCTTGGTCGGTGTACAGCCTTCATTGATGCAGGTCCCGCCCACGTGCTCGCGCTCCACGAGCGCCGTCCGTCGGCCGGCCGTGGCGAAGGCGCGTGCCAGAGGCACCCCCGCCTGACCTGCGCCGATGATGAGCGCATCGTAGTGCTCCACTGTCGCCATGTGGGAGGCCTCGCGCGGGAGCCGGTTGGTACGAGAGGACAAGGGGAAAAACGAGGCTTGGAGCCAAAAGGTTCCGTCGATCCAGTCGTGGGGACCCGATCGAGGAACGGCCACAAAAGGCTTATACGGCACGAAGGTGAGGTGGGCAAGGGGCGGACAGCCATGACCACGATCACCTGCGACCGGCTTGTTACCCGCGGACGGGCAAAAGAATCAGGCCCGGACCGAGCCTGGATCCGGGCCTAAGTTGCTGCTCCAGCGTGGCTTCTCAGGTCAGGCCGGGATAGCCGCCCGATTGGTCCTTTCGAACTCCTTCATGAAATTGACCAGCGCCGCCACACCCTGCCGGGGGAAGGCGTTGTAGATGCTCGCCCGCATCCCGCCGAC
>DATJGL010000135.1:0-3487 GCA_035495075.1 Gemmatimonadales bacterium | reverse complement strand
AAGAACGGCGGGGGCGAGGGTGATTCAGGACGGGCGAGCAGGCTGATCGGGACACCCGTCCTTCCGCCGAGTATCCATCAACGCCACGATGCGCCAAGCGTCGCCGTCGCGGGCAATTTGAAAGGCGTCCACCCCGCAATGGCTGAACTTCCCGCCGGCATAAAATGAATAGTCTGCCCATACGGACGCCAAGGGTCCGTCCAGCTCTACGCGGGGATTCCGGACCCGCTCGTCCCAGGTCTCAGTGTGCGCCGTACCCACCGCCCGGACAAAGGCATCGACGGTATCGATTCTGACCACGGCTTTCCCGTCCCGACTGGCGGTAGAGGCCAGGAGCGCCTGCGGGTGGAACGTGCTGCGAACGGCGCTGCTGTCTCCGGCCCGCATCCCATCGAACAGACGTTGCACCACCGCGAGGACCGCGGTCCGATCCGCGCTGGGGCTTTGTGCCGGGGCGGCCCGGCCGACGCCCAGGAAGAGGAGCGTCGGGACGAGGCATCGAGCAAAGTGCATTAGAAACGCTCGCGAGAAGAGGGTTTGTGGGGGGCGGAGACCCGCTTTGCCATCGTCGCCGGCCGAATAGCGACCGATCCCAATGTAACAATGCCGGTTCCGAGCTAACCGCGCCAATAGTTGCACCCCGGATGCGGTTCGGGGACGTGACTGCTGTTGCCAGCGTGACTTCCGGACGACCAGGCGCTGCACCGCGATCGTCATCAGCGTCGGCTTTTCGCCCACTGCCACATTCCGAACAGTTGAGGCGGCCAGGTACCGGTCCCGATACTGCGCGGCAGGTTGCGAAACCGGAGGACTCATGGCCGACCGACTGTGGTACAGCCGGACGTGGAAGCCGTACGCCGTGGCGCTGGTCGTTGCCACGGCGGGATGCTCGTCCGGTGGCCCGCCGATCGATCGAGCGAACGGCGTCGAGCCTGACCTCGAGCCGGCGGCAGCTCCGGCAGCGGCCCCGGCGGTTCCGGGTGCGGCGGCGCCCAAGCCTGCCTCCCGCCCGAAGCCCACACCGCGGCCGCGCATCCGCTGGGCGGACAGCACGGTGCTCGAGGCCGCCGCTATCAACCGACTAGGCTACCGGCCGTTGGCCGAGGTCCTGGCGCGCCGGACCCGCCGACCTGAGGTGGCGGAGCGCGCCGCGTTCGCCGTGGTGCGCGAAAGCAAGCGGCTCAACATGAGCCCGAGTCTTCTGGCGGCCGTCCTGCTCATCGAGAATCGCGCCCTGGACACGGCCGCCGTGAGCAGCGCCGGCGCGGTGGGCCTGATGCAGGTGATGCCGATGCACGCCGGCAGCTACGGTTGCGCCAACGCCGAGCTCCGCGAGCTCGACACCAACATCTGCCACGGCGCCCGCCTGTTACGTCTCTACGTGGTACGAAGCCCCTCACTCAAGGTCGCGCTCCGGCGCTACAACGGTTGTGTGCGGGGGACGGTCACTCCCCGTTGCTCGCGGTATCCGGTCCGGGTCATCGCGACCGCCGCAAGCGTGCGGCGCGAGCTGCTGGCCCGCGCGGCCGAAGATGGCGTGATCGTGCCCGGCCTCGCTTCTCGCAGTCTGTCGGACTGATCCATGGCGCTTGAGATGCGGGCATTCTTCCTGCAGATTCGCCGGTAGCTTTCAACATCTCGAGGAGCATTGATGGCCACCACATCCAATCCGGTGCTGGCCCGGGCCACTTTCGCGCCGACCGGCGAGCTCGGGACGACCCCGATGACGCTGGGCGGGACGATCGCCAAGACATTGGTGCTCTTGGGGATTCTCGCGACCACCGCGACGTTCTCCTGGTTGCAGGCGGGCGCCGGGCTCGCCGAGCCCGACAAGCTTGGCACACTGTTCCTGGTCGGCATCCTCGGTGGCTTCGGCGTCGCGCTTTACACGGTCTTTCGCCCTCAGCACGCGCCGGTCACCGCTCCGATCTATGCCGCCCTCGAAGGCCTGCTGCTAGGGGCGCTCTCCGCGATTCTCAACCTGCGCTATCGCGGGCTGCCGGTGCAGGCCGTGGTGCTCACGGTCGCCACGCTCGGCGTCATGCTGGTCTCATACCGTCTGGGCATCGTTCGGGCGACCGAGCGCTTCAAGACGATTGTCGTTTCCTGTACCTTCGCCGTCGCCGCCTTCTATGCCATCGCGCTGGTCATGGCGATGTTCGGGCTCTACATACCGTTCCTGCATGAAGGCGGGCCGATCGGTATCGGATTCAGCCTGTTCGTGACCGGCCTTGCCGCGTTCAACCTGATTCTTGATTTCGACCTGATCGAGCAGGGCGTCGGGCGCGCTCCCGGATACATGGAGTGGTACGCCGCCTTCGGACTCATCGTCACGCTGGTATGGCTCTACCTGGAAATCCTCCGCCTGCTGAGAAAACTCCGGCGCTAGCCGCCGGAGTCAGCGCGTAAGCACCGGCAGATACGCGCGCCACGGCCCTACCTCGTCTCCATACTGCTTCGCCATGACTCGCGCGACCTGGGCAATGTGTCCCAGGTCGTGCGCGACCCACGTTGCTAGCAGCTGGCCCAAGGTCACCGCCCCAAGCTCGGGGTGAACGCCCGGTCGCTCGAGATCTCGGCTCGAGAGCCTGAAGCCCTCCAGCGTCGCGACGTTCTCCGCCCGGAGCCGGGCAAATCGGTCGAGCAGGCCGGAGAGCGGCTTGCCGCCGTTGAGCTGCAGATGCCGAAACCGGTCGAACGGCTCGAACACCGGGTTCGGTCCACCGGCGAGGATGATCCTCACTCGCGGAATCCAGTCGGTCTCTTCGCCATCGATCAGATGCCCGATCACGTCGAACGGGCTCCAGGTTTCCGGGCCTTCCCGGCCGTGGAGCCAGGACTCCGGCAGGTCGGAGAGCAGGGCGCGCAGCGCGCCGGGCGTGCGGCGGAGGACCGCGATCGCTTCTGGCAGGTCGAGATGCATGATGCTCAATACGGGGTCGAGGGTCTGGTCGTTCCAACCGGGACGGGGTCTCGCGCGGGCTTAGCGGTCGTCGGGCTGGTCCAATGGCTTCACATATCGCAGCGTCTCCGGTCCGAATCCCACGCGCTCGTAGAGAGCACGGGCGCGCGTGTTCTGCGCGAACACGTTCAGCGTTATGAATGGATGGCCCCGGTCGCGGGCCCAGGCTTCGGCGGTGGCGAGAAGCAACCGTCCCACACCGCGGCCTTCCATTGTGCCTGACACGACCAGGACCGATACGTGGGCGTGGGAGCGACCGGTGAAGTAGTCAAGGTGCGTCTCCACCAACGCAAACCCCGCTGGCCTGCCTTCGTTGTCTTCGGCCACGAAGAGCGGCGTATCCGGCGATGGCGCCTCGAGTGCTCGCGCGACCGTCGCACGCTCGGCGTCGATCACCTGCCCGCCCGTGCGCCAGTTCGGCATCGGGAACTCCGCCAGCCGGGTTGCCAATGACATGAGCGCCGGCAGGTCCCCGGCCCGCGCGGGCCGGATCCGAAGGCTCAGTTGGGCCGATGGGGGCTGGCC
>DATJGL010000134.1:0-3964 GCA_035495075.1 Gemmatimonadales bacterium | reverse complement strand
GCCATGGACGATAAGTACGCCGGACAGCGCGCGGTCGGTCTGGTCGCCGCATACGCTCTGGCCGGGTCGGAGGAAAATGCTCGTGGTCACCTGGTGGTCACGGCGCCTACCGGTGGATCTGCCGGCGTCATCCCCGCCCTCGTGTACTCGTTAGGTCAGGGGGGACGCAAGCTTCCCCAGCAGAAAATTCGCGATGGGCTACTGGCCGCCGCCGTAATCGGCTACCTCGGCAAGCATAACGCGACGTTGGCTGGCGCCGAGGGCGGGTGTCAGGCGGAGATCGGAGTGGCGTCCTCGATGGGTGCTGCCCTGATCGCCCAGGCGTATGACCAGCCGAATCAGGTCGTGGCGAACTCCGCGGAATCGGCCCTGGAGCACCACCTCGGAATGACATGCGATCCGGTCGCGGGCTTCGTGCAGGTGCCCTGCATCGAACGGTGTGCCTACGGTGCGGTGAAGGCATGGACCGGCTTTGCCATCGCCAGCAACGAGATCCCGGTGAACCGCCGAGTCGACTTCGACACCACGGTGGCCGCGATGGCGCTCACCGCGAAGGAAATGAACGCGAAGTACAAGGAGACGTCGGAAGGCGGGCTCGCGGTATCGGTAACGCTTTGCTAGAAACCGCGAGCAGTACGCCCGGAATCCGCGACGCGGAGGGCGCCGGGGCGTCCGCCTTCGTCAGCGGGGATTCGAAGACGGTCAACCGGGTCGCATTGATCGCCTGGCTGGTCACCGCCATCTACTACTTCTATCAGTACGTCATGCGGTCGGCACCGGCCGTCATGATGCCGCAGCTCTCTGAAGGCTTCGGGATGAGCGCGGTGGCCGTTGCCTCGCTGGTGGGACTGTTCTACTACGGCTACTCGCCATTCAGTCTGGTTGCGGGCGTGGCGATGGATCGGCTCGGACCGCGACGAGTGGTACCGATCGGTGCGGCCACGATGGGAGTCGGGGCGCTGCTCTTTGCGTCAGGTAATCCGAGCCTTGCGAGCGCGGGGCGACTCCTCCAAGGAGCAGGCGGCGTGTTCGCGCTGGTGGGTGCAGCGTTCATTGCGACCACGAACTTCCCGGCCAGCCGCGCCGCGACGCTCATCGGCGCTACTCAGATGTTCGGCATGGCTGGAGGCGCCGCCGGTCAGTTCGCCGTGGGACCTCTGGTGACCGCCGGTGTGAAGTGGGACGTCTTCTGGACCGGGATGGGTATCGCCGGTGTGGGCATGGCGGTGCTGCTTCTCATCACGCTTCCCAAGCCGGCGGCGTCCGCGAACAATCCTGCGTGGTTCCGCGAAGCGATGCGTGCGCTGGGACAGGTATTCCGGAATCCGCAATCGCTCCTGTGTGGCGTGATCGCCGGCCTGCTGTTCATCCCCACGACCATCTTCGACATGGTGTGGGGCGTTCGCTATCTGCAGGAAGCACACGGGTTCGAGTACGGTGAGGCCGTGATGCGGTCGGCCACCGTGCCGATCGGCTGGATCATCGGCTGCCCACTGCTGGGGTTCATCTCTGACCGCCTCGGCCGGCGCAAGCCGGTGATCATCGCCGGCGCTCTCGTGCTCCTCGCGTCTCTGGCGTGGATCCTCTACGGCCCGGTCGGCGTTCTCCCGCCGTACATCCTCGGGCTCATCGCGGGGATCGCTTCCGGCGCAGCGATGCTGCCCTACACCGTGATCAAGGAAGCAAATCCGCCTAACGTGAGTGGGACATCAACCGGCGTCATCAACTTCATCAACTTCACCTTCAGCGCGCTGCTCGGCCCTGTGTTCGCGGGCTTGCTCAGCCGGGCCAGCGGCGCCCAACGCGATCTCGCTACCTATCAGGTCTCGTTTCAGCCGCTCATGTACGGCGTGGGCCTCGCCGTCATATTCGCTTTCCTTCTCAGGGAGACCGGACCGGCTGCTCGCCGACCAGCTCCCACGGGTGCTTGATCAATGACGACTACAGTCCAGACCGGAACCGGCAAGTACGAGAAGATTCTCGAACGCTGTCAGGACCTCGAGCCGGTTCCCACTGCGGTGGCGTATCCCTGCGACGAGACCTCGCTGGCCGGCGCCATTGATGCCGGTGCGCAGGGACTCATCACTCCGATTCTCGTCGGGCCTGAGGCAACCATCCGGGAGGTTGCCCGAGCGAAGGGAATCGACCTGGGTGGCGCGGCCATCGAGGATGTGCCTGACAGCCACCGCGCGGCCGCACGAGCCGTCGCGCTGGTGCGCGAGGGGAAGGCGGAGCTGGTGATGAAGGGCAGCCTGCACTCGGATGAAATTCTGGCCGCCGTGATCGCCAAGGAGACCGGTCTCCGGGCCGGCCGCCGTCTGAGTCACGCTTTCCTGATGGATGTGCCGACCTATCACAAGGTGCTGATCGTAACCGATGGCGCGATCAACATCGCGCCTACGCTCGAAGACAAGGTGGACATCGTCCAGAACGCGATCGATCTCGCGCGGTCCTTCGGCGTGGAGCGGCCCAAGGTGGCGATTCTCGCGGCGGTCGAGTCGGTGAACTCGAAGATGCCTGCGACCCTCGATGCGGCGGCACTCTGCAAGATGGCTGACCGGGGCCAGATCAAAGGCGGAGTGCTGGATGGCCCCCTTGCCTTCGACAATGCCATCAGTCGTGAGGCAGCGGACATCAAGAAAATCAAATCCGAAGTCGCGGGCGATCCCGACATTCTGGTCGCTCCCGATCTCGAAGCGGGAAACATGTTGGCCAAGCAGCTCAGCTTCCTCGCCAACGCCGATAGCGCCGGCCTGGTGCTCGGGGCGAAGGTGCCGGTGATCCTGACGAGTCGCGCCGACAGCCTCCGCTCCCGCGTCGCGAGCTGTGCGGTCGCGGTCCTGGCGGCGCATGCTCGCCGGCGGCGGTTGGGTTCCTGAGGTGATGGCTCATGGACGATTACGGACTGGTACTCAACGCCGGCTCCTCCAGCCTCAAGTTCTGCGTCTTCGTTAGGCACCCGGAGCAGGAGTGGCAGCTGACCGCCCGCGGGCAGATCGACGGGATCGGCACGTCACCCAAGCTCTCAGTGAAGGATGAGGCGGGTGCAAAGCTGGCCGACGAGAGGCTCGATGCGTCGGTGAAGGACGGGAAGGCCGCGCTTGCGGTCCTGGCGGAGTGGCTGATATCCCGCTGGGGCGGATCCAAGGTGTTAGGCGTCGGACATCGGGTGGTCCACGGTGGGGCGACGTACGCCGGCCCGTCCATCGTGACGCCTGAGGTTATCGAAGATCTGCGGGCCCTGATCCCTCTGGCGCCGCTCCATCAGCCTTACAACATCGCCGCGATCGAGGCCGTCGCCGAAAGGCTTCCCGAAGTGCCGCAGGTCGCGTGCTTCGACACCAGCTTCCATCGGGGTCATTCCGCAATGGCGGAGCTGATCCCGCTACCGAAAGACCTGCGCGACTCAGGAGTGCAGCGCTACGGCTTCCACGGGCTCTCCTACGAGTACATCGCGTCAGTCCTTCCGGAGGTAGCGCCGGAGATTGCCCGCGGCAGGGTGATCGTCGCTCACCTCGGCAGCGGGGCGAGCATGTGTGCGCTCCGGAATGGGAGGAGTGTCGACACTACTCTCGGCTTCACGGCGCTCGACGGGCTCTGTATGGGAACTCGCCCGGGGTCGGTCGATCCGGGAGTGATCCTCCATCTGTTCCAGACGGTGGGGCTGTCGGCCACCGAAGTCGAACAGATCCTCTACAAGAAGTCGGGACTGCTCGGTGTTTCCGGGATCAGCAACGACATGCGCGATCTGCTGGACAACGCGGACCCGGGCGCACGCCTGGCCGTCGACTACTTCGTCTATCATGCCGCCAAACAGGTCGGAGCGCTGGCCGCGGCGTTAGGCGGCGTCGATGCACTGGTCTTCACCGCGGGAATCGGGGAACGCTCGGCCGAGATCCGGCGGCGGATCTGCGAGGCGTCGGCATGGCTCGGCGTGACGCTCGATCCGGCGGCCAACCGGACA
>DATJGL010000133.1:0-9258 GCA_035495075.1 Gemmatimonadales bacterium | reverse complement strand
TCGCTGGAGAAGCTGGACACCTCGCTGCTCGAGGCCGCCGAGGTCCTGGGCGCCCGGCCGGCCGCACGGTTTCGACAGGTGACGCTGCCGCTTTCGCTGCCGGGAGTGGTCGCGGGGTGCCTGCTGGTCTTCATACCGGCCTTGGGTTCGTTTCTTACGTCCGATCTCCTGGGCGGTGCCAAGGAGCTGATGATCGGCAACTTGGTGCAGAACCAGTTCGCCGCGGCCCGCAACTGGCCCTTCGGCTCGGCCGCGTCGTTCATCCTGATGGCGCTGGTGCTGGCCGCGGTGATGATCTACCTCCGAATGCGCGACGCTGCGCCGGCGGTGAGATAGCCGTGGGCCGCCGACTCCCCCCGTGGCTGATCGGCGTGGTCCTGGCCGTCTACCTGTTCCTGCACCTGCCGATCCTGGTGCTGGTGGCCTTCTCCTTCAATGCATCCAAGTTCTCGGTGGAATGGACCGGCTTCTCGCTCGAGTGGTATCGACGGCTGCTCGAGCGGGGCGACATTCTGCATGGCCTCCGCGCGAGCCTCATCGTCGGCCTCGTGGCAACGGTGATCGCTACTCTGCTGGGCACTCTCATTGCGCTCGGCATCGCTCGTCATCGGTTCCGGGGCCGTCGCGTGCTCGAGGCGTTGATCTACGTGCCGATCGTGACACCGGAAATCGTCACCGGGATTTCCCTCCTCATCCTGTACGTACTCATCGGCCTCCCCCTGGGACTGGCTACCATCACGATCGCCCACATCGCGTTCTGCATTTCGTTTGTGGTGGTCGTGGTGTTGGCTCGGCTCGAGGGGATGGATCAGAGCCTCGAGGAGGCTTCGCTCATCCTCGGCGCCGACGAGATCACCACGTTCTGGAAGGTGACGGTGCCTCAGCTGTGGCCGGGGATTCTCTCCGGGGCCCTGCTCGCGTTCACGATGTCGTTCGACGACTTCGTGATTACGTCTTTCGTGGCCGGGCCCGGATCGTCCACCCTGCCGCTCGTGGTCTACTCGATGGTCCGGCGCAACATCGAGCCGAGCATCAACGCCATCAGCACCCTCATCCTGATCGGCACGACTGTGCTGATCTACGTGGCAGATCGCCTGGGGCGGGAGCGTGCTCGATGAACCGGGACCTGAGCCGCCGAGAGTTCGTGCGCCGAGCCTCGGCGCTCGGCCTGTCGCTACCGGCGGCCGCGGCACTCCTCTCGGCGTGCGACCGCGACAAGCCGGATCCGGTGCTGGAAGATCCGGAGCGCGAGCTGGGGCCGATCGAGCGGGAGCTGGCCATCTATATCTGGTCCGATTACGTCGCGCAGGACACGATCCCCAACTTCGAGCGGGAGTTCGGGGTCAAGGTGACGATGGACTTCTACGACAGCAACGAGGAGATGCTGGCCAAGCTGCAGGCGGGTGCCCGCGGCTACGACATCGTGGTCCCGTCTACCTACATCGTGGAAGTGCTGGTGGCGACCAACCTGGCACTTCCCATCCACCATCGGTACCTGACCAACTGGCAGAACCTCTCCGCCGTCTTCCTCGATCGGGGCTTCGACCCCGGCAACCGCTACACCGTGCCCTGGCTCTGGGGAATAACCGGCTTCTCGTACCGTCGGGACAAGGTGCCGGATCCGATACCGAGCTGGGGGATTTTCCTGGACCCACGCTACCGCGGCAAGATGACCCAGATGGACGACGGCCGCGATGTCCTGGGTTCGTGGCTCAGGTATCACGGCCACTCGCTGAACTCCATCAACCCGTCGGAGCTGGAGGTCGCCGAGCGGGATGCGATCGCCGCCAAGATGAACCTCAAGGCCTATATCTCAGCCCCGGTGAAGGGACAGCTCATCTCGGGCGACGTGTGGGTGGCCCAGCTCTGGAACGGAGACGCCGAGCAAGCCCGTATGGAGCAGCCGGAGCTGGGCTTCGTTCTCCCCGACGAGGGCAGCACCATCTGGCTTGATTCGCTGGTCATCCCCCGAGGAGCGCCTCATCCACGCGCGGCGCACGAGTTCATGAACTACGTGCTTCGGCCCGATGTCGAGGCCGCCATCTCCACGGCAACCGGGTACGGCACGCCGAACCAAGAAGCGATCAAGTTGATCGAGCAGCCGGTCCCCTACCCGACCGGCGAGGAGATGGCGCGGCTCGAGTACCAGCGCGACCTGGGCCGCGACACGGCGACCTGGGACCAGCTCTGGACCGAGATTAAGTCCGCCTAGGGCTGCTGGCCTTGTGGCACCGTGGGCGACAAATTCCGACGATCCCATGAGACGCTTCGTCGACTGGCTCAGGTCAGGAACCCCGCTGGCCATCTTCCTCAAGTGCGTCGGCACCGTGAGCGCCGTGATCTCGTTGTTTCTGGGCGCCGTACAGGTGAAGAACGTGGTTGGCAAGTGGCGCTCGGGCGAGGCCGCGGCTAAGGAGCTTCTCGCCGCCGCCGACCTCAAGCTGAACACCCGGGACTACGGGCAGGCGTGGTCGCTGGCCTCGCAGGCAGTGGATTCCTATCCCTCGTTCGCGCCGGCCAAGGCCAAGCAGCTGGATGTTGCGATGGCGTGGCTGCGGGATATCTCTGTCAGCGGCGGCACCGAAGACCCCAGCTTCTCGGCGGTATCGGACAAGGTGACGCCGGTCCTGTTGCGCGCCGCCAGCCGCACCAAGGGAAAAGAGAAGGCCGACGTGCTTGCGCACCTGGGCTGGCTCACCTTTCTCAAGTGGCGCGACGGAGAACGGAACCTTGCGGTGGCGCAGCCCTATCAGCAGGCGCTCGCGATCGATCCGGGCAACCTCTACGCCAACGTGATGCTCGCGCACTGGTTGCTCTATCCGGGTGGCGGCGGGGGCACACTGGCGGACGCGCGGTCGCACTTCGACGCCGCGCTCAAGACCGCGACGACCAAAGAGGAGAGGCAGTTCGTCCGCTCCTGGCAGATGGCGGCGCTGCTCAATCGCGACGAGAGGTTCGCGCCCGAGCTGGTCCGGGTCTCGGCGGCGATGGCTGCCGATGGGGACACGCTGAGCGCGAAAGAACGCTCCCGGGTTCTGTGGCTGGTGTATACTCTGCCGCGATGGCGCGGCCTCGATCATCTGACCGACAGCGTGACGCTGGCCCAGCAGCGGGAAGCCTTCCCCTGGCTCAACCATGGCTTCGATGGCGACCGCGATCCGTTGTACGGCGCCGTGTCGGCTCGGCTCACCGAGCTCTCGGGCGACACAGCAGGAGCGGTCCAGCAATACAAGGCCATTCTCAAGGAGTCGCCGGCACTTTCCCCCCCTGGCAGAGACTACTTGACCCATGCGATCCAGCGCCTCAGTAGACACTGACGTCCTAGTCGTGGGAGCCGGACCCACCGGGCTGATGCTCGCGAATCAATTGGTGCGGCGTGGCGTCCGTACGCTGATCATTGACCGCCACGCCGGCCCGGCCCGCGAGACCCGGGCGCTCGGCGTCCAGGCGCGCACTCTCGAGATCTACGCTCAGCTCGGTATCGTCGACCAAGCACTGGAGCTGGGAACGCGGGCCACCGGCGCCACCATGTGGGCCCGTGGCAAGCGCGTCGCCCGGGTGCCGCTGGGCGAGATCGGGCGCGGGATGAGCCCCTATCCCTACCTGCTCATCCTGGGCCAGGACGACAATGAGCGCTTGCTGGGCCAGTCGCTCAACCAGAAGGGGCTGTCGGTACAGTGGAATACCGAGTTGGTGGGTCTGGCGCAGCAGTCGGATCGCGTGGCGGCGTCGGTGAGGAATTCGGACGGCACTACCCGCGAGCTGACGACGTCATGGGTGGGCGGCTGCGATGGGGCACGCAGCATCGTGCGTGAGACGAGCGGCATCGCCTTTCAGGGCGCGCCGTACGAGCACGTGTTCTTCGTGGCGGACACGCAAGTTACCGGACCGATGTCACCTGGCGAGCTCAACGTGTATCTCTGGCGGGGGGGATTCCACCTCTTCTTCCCGATGCGCGGCACCGACCATTGGCGCGTTGTCGGCATCCTGCCGCCGGAGCTGCGCAACCGGGACGATGTGACGCTCGACAACGTCGCTCCCGCGATTCGCGCGGAAGCCGGTGCGGGTGTGGAATTCCAGAAGTGCACCTGGTTCTCGACCTATCGCATCCACCACCGCAGGGCGGAGCGTTTCCGCGACCGGCGCTGCTTCCTGATGGGAGATGCCGCCCACATCCACAGCCCGGTCGGCGCGCAGGGGATGAACACCGGCCTCCAGGACGCATACAACCTGGCCTGGAAGCTCGCACTGGTGACCTCCGGCCGTGCCGACCCCGGGCTGCTCGACTCCTATGAGGCCGAGCGGATCCCGGTCGCCAGCCGGTTGCTGAGCAGCACCGATCGCGCCTTCTCCGCGATCGTCTCCCACAACCCCCTGGCCGTACTGTTCCGGACTCGCGTCTTTCCCGGAGTGCTTTCGCTCGCGATGCACGTGGATAAGCTCCGCAAGACTGCGTTTCGTACGATTTCGCAAACGGGAATCCGCTACCGCCAGAGCCCCGTATCCGAAGCGCTGCCGGGACTCCCGGAAGAGGCGCCGCGCGCCGGCGATCGCTTCCCGTGGCTCAGCCTCAAGCTCTCTCCCAATGCCCCGGCCGAGGATTTCTTCCGCAAGCTGGACGACACCCGGTTTACTCTGATGCTGATGGGGCAACCGGCACCGCGCGACGGTGTGGGTCTCGGCGACATCCTGCGAACGCACGTGATTCCGCACGATCCCGCCAACGACAAGGAGCTCGACCGCGTGGGGATCCCGCATCTGGCGTTCTATCTCGTGCGGCCCGACGGGTACATCGGGCTCTCCGGAGTGCGACTCGAGGCCGAAGCGGTGAACCGGTACATCGCGGAGCGCTTGAGCATCAAGCCGACATGAAGGCGATTCTGTTCGGAGCAACCGGCATGGTGGGCGCGGGTGTTCTCCGGCAGTGCCTCGTCGATCCGCGGGTCGAATCGGTGCTTGCCGTGGGCCGGCGCTCCTGCGGAATCACCCACCCCAAGCTGACCGAGATCCAGCATACCGACTTCTTCGACTACACTGCGATTCAGCCGCGCCTGGCGGGCTACGATGCCTGCTTCTTCTGTCTCGGTGTGTCGTCGGCAGGGATGAGCGAGGCGAAGTACCGGCGGTTGACCTACGACCTGACGCTCGCCGCCGCGCAAGCGGTGCTGGCGGTCAATCCGCAGCTGACTTTCTGCTACGTCACCGGCGTGGGGACCGACAGCAGCGAGCGCGGCAGTTCCATGTGGGCCAGAGTGAAAGGCGCCACCGAGAACGCGCTGCTTCGTTTGCCGTTCAAGGCGGCGTTCATGTTTCGTCCCGGGTTTATCCAGCCGCTCGATGAGATCAGGTCTAAGACCCGCCTGTACCAGGCGTTTTATACCGTGTTGGGACCGCTGTATCCCATTGTCCGCCGGATCGCCCCGAAGTACGTCACCACCACGACGGCGGTTGGCCGCGCGATGATTCGAGTCGCGGCGCGCGGATACTCCAAGCCGATCCTGGAAACGACCGACATCAACGCAGCGGCCGAGACCCAGTAGTTCCCACCCGACGATGCTTGCCCCGTACTTGACCGCCGTCTATTGTGGATCCACCAACCCGCTCCCACCCTTCCAGGCAGGCCTCTAACGCTAAGAATCGACCAGGCCTCGCAGGGCCGTGCGCGCCGGGAGAGTTGGCTTCCGAGGAGGTGTCTATGCGAAGGATTTGGGTAGCCGTTGTTGCGATAGCGGCCCTTGGGGGGCGTGCGGCGAGGAAAGCACAGCGCCTGGCGGCCCGTCCATTGCTGCGAAGGTGAAGGCCACTCCTGATTCGACCATCTGCGGAGTCCAGTTCGGCGCTCTGTGGGGGGTAAGCCTCACCGAGGCCTTCGTAAATGCCACGCCAGCTCAGGTCACCGTACTCTCCTTCGACCTATGGGAGGATAGAGACGACAATCCCGAGCACATCGCCACCTACAACGCACCCGCCGCTGTCAGTCTGCCCAAGGGCGCGTGGAAGACCTCGGGGGACTCGGTGGCGCACCTGCACGCCAACATCCCGGTGGTCGCTACCGTCTACGATAGGAATTCCGGCGCCGTAGTGCAGGTCAAGAACGACCACATCATCATCGACCTCAGCCTGACATTCTTCTTCACCGAAGATGGCAGGGCCATACACGTCCTCGCCGGCACCATCGCACGGGTGGATGGTCGAATTACCTCGGCGCTCGAAGGGGGCCTCGGTACGAACGGGCAGTTCACCTTCTGCAAGCCGACCTGAGCCACGAGCGGCACGCCAGGTACATCTCGTACCAGCGAGTCGTCGCGACGATGGCTCGGGCGTGAGCCTTGAGCTAATTGGCTCGACAGCTCGGCGGTGGGTAGCTTAGCCTCGCATCTCACAGGCTTGACGCGTGGGAAACTCTTTCTCGCTCGACAGAACGATCCCCTCCACTCGAAGTCACCATTTCTAGCCAATTCCCCCCAGAGTGCTTGCGGATAGCTACACCAAGCCGATTTTGGAACGGAGGATATCAAGAGCGCTCCCCGTCCAGGAGGCACTATGGGAACCACGCGACTCGTCCTTGATGGACGCGACCACAGTCTCCCGGTGGAGGTCGGCGTCGAACGGCTCGGCGACCTGCTCGCCGACCGTGAGAATCGGTTGTGGCTCGACATCAGCGACCCCGGCCCCGAAGAGGTTACGCTCCTGCGGCGGACATTCGGCTGTCACGAGCTGGCACTCGAGGAGGTGACCAGGCCGCACGAACGCCCCCGGTGCGACGCCTACTCCGGCGCCTACTTCATCGTCGTCTATGCCGCCGACCAATCGGGTGACGCGATCCAGCCGCGAGAGCTGAACCTGTTCTGGGGCGAGAACTATCTGGTCACCATCCATCGGCGGCCCCGTGCGGTGCTCGCTGTATTGGAGGAAGCGCGCCGCCGCTGGGAGCAGCACGAGGGGCGGCTGTCGTACGGCATCGCCTGCCTGGTTTACACCCTGTTCGAGAGCCTGGTAGATGGCTACTTCGTTGTGCAGGATCGGGTGCGGGAGCGGATCGAAGGCATCGAAGGCGCGATCCTCACCGGGGCGGAGGGGGCCGCGGCCGATCTGTTCCGCCTGCGGAAGGAGCTGCTGCGAGTCCCCCGGCTGCTCGCGCCCACCAGCCACGTGTTGGCCGAGGTACTGCGCCGGGAACGCACCGTGCCGGAGGGTCTACGACCCTACTTCGCCGACATCCAGGACCATGCTGTCCACGTCCTGGCGGAGATGGATACCTATCGCGACCTGCTCGGCGCGGCTCTCGATGTGCACGTGTTCTCGGCGTTCAACCGGCTCGGCCGTATCATGCAACGGCTGACCGCGATCACTTTGATCATCATGGTGCCGAACTTCGTGGCCAGCATCTACGGGATGAACTTCATCCATTTGCTCCCCCCCAGCGACTCGACCTATGGCTTCATCGCGGTGGGCGCGTTCCTGATGGTGATGGTGGCGTGGGGCTTCATTCACTCGCGGATGCTGGGATGGCTGTGAGCGGGTCTGCTTGACAACCCTCCAAGTGCGGCTCACCTGAACTGTCGACAAGCGAAAGGGGGAAGGGTCCCCTCCCCCCTTCCCCCTTCTCCCGTTCCGCTTCTCCCTCAGCCCGCTCTTCGCAACTTCGGCACCACCCACAGCAGAAGCAGCGCCCCGAGAACTGCGAGCACGAATCCGCCGATCCCGGTGATGTGCAGCAGCCGGGCGATCAGACCGCCCACAAAAGATCCGCCGATGCCCAGCAGAATGGTCATGCCGATGCTCATCGGATTGGGGCCCGGCATCAGCGCCCGCGCCAGTGCGCCAATGAGCCCACCCATGACGATCATCAGCACCAGGGTAATGATGATACCCTGGGTCGTGCCTACCGTCGTCGTGTCCATTCCGCACCTCCATTCACGGCGAGAGCGTGAGGCGAAAGCATGGCATCACGACGCCGGCTCAAAGTCGTAGATCCCGCCATCGGCCATCAGACTGATGTGCAACTTGCCGTCTTTCAGCACGTACGACGTCATGTGCCCGAAATCCCTCAGGAATCGATCCGACATCGACCCCGGCGGGCACATGGCCCGGGTCGTGGCGAGCGGCCCGAAGTGCAGCGCGTTCGGCGCCGATGAGGTCCAGGTCCCGTGACCCCGGTTGCAATCGGCCTTCACCCTCACCTTCCCGTCGGCGCCGAACGCAACGGTGTACTTGTCGGGCTGATCTGGCGTGACGGTCTTATCGTCCATGGATCGGAATTGCACCAGTCGCCAGGTGGTGCCGGCCAAACCGGCGCCAGTGGCGGCCTGACCAGGAGACGAGTCTGCCGCGGGCTGGACCGGCACGGGTGCGGCCGCTGTGGTATCGGCCGGCACGATGCTCGGTTGTGACGTGTCCGCGAGGCCGGTGTCCTTGCGGTCCCCCCTGCCGCCGCACCCGGTCGCCGCCGTCAGTGCCATAAGAACCAGAAATATTCGTGTCATGTCGCACTCCTCCAAGCATGCCATCTTAGGCCGCGTGTCACGGAGCCGAAACTGTCAAAAATGACAGCTAGCCATAAGGCCCGCTGCCAGTCCATTTCCTCCGGGGCCGCTTTGGACAGGTCCAGGGAACTCGGTCAGGCGAGGCGTCGGATGGCGCGAATCAAGTGGAGCGAACGGCGATTCGACTTCAACTTCCCGGTCGAGCTCTACCCCGAGCTGCTGGAGCGCCTGAGGGGTACTCCGGCACGACTGGCGGAAAGTCTCGCAGGCGTGGCCCCCGAGCGGCTCGTGCGGCGCCCGCACCGGGGCTGGTCGATTCAGGAACACGCCGGCCATCTGGCGGACCTCGACGAGAGCCTCTTCCTGCCACGGCTGGACGAGTACGCCTTGGGTGTGGCAACGCTGCGGTCGGCAGACATGACCAACCAGCAGACCGAGGCCGCGAACCACAACGCGCGGCCGCGAGATGCGGTCCTCCAGCGGTGTCGCGAGACGAGAAATCGCATCATGAGCCGGCTCGAAGCGCTGGAGCCGGCCGCGTTCGGGCAGGTGGCCCTCCACCCGCGCCTGGCGGTACAGATGCGCCTGGTGGATATGGTATGCTTCCACGCTGAGCACGACGACTATCACCTGGCCAGCATCGCCGAGATTCTTCGCAATACCGCGTAGCCCATCGGAGCCTCTTGCATCCAGTGTAGTCGTGCTCTGGCGGCAGCACCCCGTCATCGTAGGTTTGCGAAACACGCGAGGATCTGACCCATGCCCGTCAGCT
>DATJGL010000132.1:0-20237 GCA_035495075.1 Gemmatimonadales bacterium | reverse complement strand
GCTCGACGGCCGATGCCCCGCCCACACGATCTTCGCTTCGAACACGTCGAGCCTCACCATCGGCGCTATGGCCGCCGCGACGGGAAGAGCAGACCGAGTTGTGGGTCTGCACTTCTTCAATCCGGTAGCGCTCATGCCGCTGCTGGAGGTCGTCCGCGGGCTACTGACTAGCCGCGAGACCATGGACCGAAGCCTTGCCTTCGCCCGGACCCTGGGCAAGGAAGCCGTGATAGCCAGGGACACACCCGGCTTTCTGGTCAACCTTCTGCTGATCCCCTACCTCCTGGACGCCGTGCGGGCGCTCGAGCGCGGGGTAGGAACCGTCACCGACCTTGACCTCGCTATGCGGCTCGGATGCGGCTACCCGATGGGGCCGTTTACACTGCTCGATTTTGTCGGCATCGACACGACGGTGCGGATCGCGGAAATCATGTTCGATGAATACCGCGAGAGCCGCTACGCCGCGCCTCCCTTGCTCCGCCGCATGGCGCTGGCGGGGCTCCACGGCCGGAAAACCGGGAAGGGATTTTACGACTACTCCGTCGATCCCCCGGTCCCCTTGGAGCTAAACTAGGCGCTGTTTACCGTTCACCGCTCACGCCTTTTTCCGGAGCCCCGATGCTCGGCTACGACTGGCCCCGAATACATGGAATGCTCGTGGCATTGCCCGTCGCCCTGCTTCCGATCGCCGTGTTGTTCGATTTCATCGGATTGGTGCGGAAGAACGGGCCCCTACGCCGGACCGGCCTGGTCCTCCTGCTCATCGGCAGCCTCGGCGCCGGCGCCGCCGTGCTGGCAGGTCTCAAGACCAAAGGCGTCATTGATCACGGTAACGCGATCCACGAGCTGATGGAGGAGCACGAGCACCTGGCCCTCTACACTCTCGGAATCTTTGCTGTCGTGCTGGTGTGGCGCCTTTGGCGGGAACGCCGGATGGGGCAGGGCGAGCGGATTGCCACGTTGGTCTTGTCTCTGGTCGGCCTCGGATTCCTGGCCGACACCGGACATCATGGTGGGAAGCTCGTCTTCGAGCACGCCGCCGGTGTTTCCAACGAAACGCTGAGGGATGAGCTGCACGATCGGGCTGAGGGGCACGTGCATAGCCCCGGCGAGGCCGACCACCACGATGAGGAAGACGCCGACCACCATCACCACGACGACGCCGACCATTCCCACGACGACCCGGCCGTGCCCGACTCGGCTGCGACGCATAGCGACGAAGCGCCACGCACCGCACCCCACTCCCACCCGCCGGGCACACGGCCGCATCGGGACTGATCAGAATGGGCGGATGGCGGGTGTTGGTACTCGGTGGGATGGCTGCCGGGTGCTTTATGACCACCACTCGCCCGGCCTACACGCCGATCCTGGGCAGCCCCTCGGCCGAAGTTCGGCTCGGGAGCGATACCGCGACGGAACGCCTGGCCGAGGCTCTTAAGGCCGACTCGATTCCGGTTTCCAGAATCGAGCCCCGCGACGGGTACCTGGAGACACCGTGGTTCGATGCGTCGACCGGCTCGGCCGCGCGAATAGCTCCGCTCGGACCGGACGTGGTCCGCGTCCGCGGGTGGGTAGAGCCGGGGCGGGTCGGACACAGTGACATCCGGGTAGAGGTGGCGTATCGCCCGGTCCGGGATCCGTCGGTTCCGGGGCGGGACCTTGAGCGCACAGTGCCAGATGATCATCCAGTCACGCAGCGGGTACGGGCGGTCCTGGATTCGTTGAAGCACCGATTCGGCGACCCGGAGCTACCACCGGTGAGCCTCGATACCGTAAGGGCTGAACCTGAGCCTAAGCGGCCCCTGCCCGTGAAGCGGGCGCCACCCCCGAACGAAAAGGCCCCGCCTGATAGCGGGGCTCCGGTGAAGCCGGACACTGCGGGCCTGCACCCTCCGCGGCCCGACTCGACCAGGCGTCAGACCACGTAGGCCTTCACCCAATCCTCCAGCTGCCCGAGGTCGAGCCGTGCGTCTTTGCACGGTCCTGCCGGCAGAGTCATCGTGAGACCTAGCACCGGGACCTTCCCCGCGACATCGTGCAGCCCGCTCACCATGTCGCGCTCGCAGGCAACCGCCACGACCGCGCGGGGCCGGCGTTCCCGAATAACGCGCCGCGCAAGCTGGCCGCGCGTAGCAACGAAGACCGGCACCCCGTATCGCCCCGCGATACCCAGAACTCCGTCCAGCGTCTCCTTGGAAAGGCAGCGCGGAATGAGGAGAAGGAGCTCGCCCTTTCCAACCTTCCGGCTGCGGGCCAGGGCCAGCGTGTTGTAGACCTTGACCGCCGCATTCTCAACCCAGTCGCGGCGGCCGAATCTGGTCGCAACCCGGGACGTGAGACGCATCAAGCGAAGGAAGGGGCCCCGCTCCGCCAATTTTTCGGGAAGCAGCGGACGGCGGGAGTAATAGGAAAGGGCGAGAAACAACCACCAGACGGTCGAGATCGCCAGCGCCGCTCCACCTACCAGCCAAAGCGTCCGCGGGACCGCGGGGTGCACCAGAGCCAGCCGGGGGGCCAATAGATAAAGGAATAGGGTTCCCGCCACTCCCGCCGCCGCGATCGTGGCGGCCGACCACCCGAAAAACAGCACCGGGTCCGAGTCGTAGTTGCCCTGATCGGGCAGCGGCTTGCCGTCCCACTCGTCCCACTCGTGACCAAGACGGCGGTCCACATCGATGTGAATCAGCTGAGCCCGTGGGGCGGGTGCGGCAACGGTAGGCGGGGCGTCTGACATACGGAAGCAGTATTCTCTCGTCGCGGCGATTGCTTGGCAAGGGAGCGCGACCCTAGCTTTCCCCATGCCTTCCGAGCCCCCGGTTCGAGGCCCGTTCCGCACCGACGAGCGAGCCCGGGCCGCCTATGCCGAGGCCGCGGGCATCTACCGAATCCTGCCTCGGGCGGTCTGCCTCCCCGCCGACGTCGATGACCTGGTTGCGCTGGTCCGTTGGGCCGCTGATGAGCGCATCGCGCTGGTGCCGCGCGGAGCCGGGAGCGCGATGGGTGGGGGCAACCTCGGCGACGGCGTACTGGTCGATCTGACCAGCATGGCCGGCGCCGAGCTCGAAGTGCGGCCCAAGCAACGGCGCGCGCGAATGCGAGCGGGAGCGTCGCTGGGAGAACTCGAGGCGGCCGCGACCGCTCACGGGCTCCGGCTGCCGCCCGATCCCTCCAGTTGGCGCTGGGCCACTGCGGGCGGCGTGGTTTCCACCAATGCCGCGGGCGCGCGTTCGGCTCGATACGGCAGCGTGCGGCGCTGGGTGGAGGGTCTGAGCATCGTCACTGCCGACGGTGAGGTAGCAACTCTCAAGCGCCGCGAGCGATCGTCCAAGTCCCCCCAGCTAGACTCGCCCCAGGCACTCCTGCGCTTCGATCGCGACACCAGGCCGATCATCGAGGCCGGCCGCGACATGGTCGCGGCCCGTTACCCCCGCGTTCGCAAGAGCTCCTCGGGCTACGCGCTCGATGCCTACCTCGCATCGGGCGACATCCTCGATCTCCTTGTCGGCGCCGAGGGCACGCTCGCCTTCCTAACGGACGTAGAGTGGCGCCTGGATCCTGTGCCGGCTCACCGGGCCGGTCTGCGCATGCTGCTGCGGGACTACGAAATCATCGAAGAACTGGTCGCCCGCCTCGTCAAGCTCGGGGCAAGCGCGGTGGAACTCCTCGACCGAACCTTTCTCGAGCTGGTAGCAGTGCGCTCGCAAGGGCCGCTCATCGGAGCCGGTATCGAGGCGGTGCTCCTCGTGGAACTGGAGGCATCGGACCCGGATCTGCTGCGGGAGGCCACAAGCGTGGCGGTGACTGCGGGGCGCCAGCTTGCCTACGAGGTGGATGCCGCACTGTCCCCTGAGGGCGCTGCACGTCTTTGGCAACTGCGCCACGCCGCAAGCCCCATCCTCGCGGGGCTGCCGCCCGACCGTCGCTCACTCCAGGTTATCGAAGACGCGTGTGTACCTCTGCCCCGACTGGGCGAGTACATCGGAGTCATCCGAAGAGCGGCGGCGGCGAGAGATCTCACCGTCGTGATCTTCGGACACGCGGGCGACGGCAACGTCCACGTCAATCTGATCCCCGAGCTGGCTCGACTCGACTGGGAACGCGAGGTCGCCGGCTTGCTGGAGGAGATCACCGAAGCAGTCATCCGTCTGGGTGGCGTTCCGTCAGGAGAGCATGGAGACGGCCGGCTCCGCGCCAGCTTCCTGGAGCGACTCTATGGGCCGGAAATCGTCGCGCTCTTCCGCAACGTCAAGGGCAGCTTCGACCCCCTTGGGCTGCTGAATCCCGGCATTATCCTTCCCTCCGGCGAACCGCCGATCTCGCGTCTCAAGGCGGGCGCGAGCGCCATTCCACTGCCGGACGATATCGCAAGGGCACTCAGGGAAATCGAGCAGACCGGAGGCTACGCCAGGCCTCGGCTCGAGCTAGCGGATAGCGGATAGCGAACCATGGACATCATCAAACACCCGACCATCACCCTCATCGCCCGGCCCCAGTTCGTGGAACCGGATCACCTCCGAGTCCAATGGAAGGGCGACTCGACCGACGGCGAGCGGGTGGCCGAGTACGCCGGCCGGCTTTGCTACATGAGCCAGAGAAACCCGGCCGCCCGCTCGACCGCCGAGTATCTGCAGAACATCCTGCGCCAGGGACACGGCTCGGTTTTCGAGCACACCGTCTACGTCATGCTGGTCGAGGGTATCTCGCGGTCGTGTAGCCATGAGCTGGTCCGTCATCGTGCCGGCTTCGGCTACTCGCAACTGTCCCAGCGGTACGTGGACGAGTCGCACGCTGCGTTCGTCATGCCCCCCGCGATCCAGGGGGACCCGGCACTGGAGGCCGCGTGGACTGCGCAGGTCACGGACGCGCAGGCCGCCTACGTCGCGGCCGTCGAGGGGCTCATGGCCAAGTACTCCTGGGTGGACGACCGGACCCATCGGCGGAAGATGGCTCGCGAGGCGGCGAGAAGCGTGCTGCCCAATGCCACCGAGGTGAAGATCGTGGTGAGCGCGAATGTCCGGGCGTGGCGGACCATGCTCGAGCTTCGACTCGGCGAGGGTGCCGAACTCGAGATTCGCCGTATGGCGGTCGGCTGTCTCCGCGTGCTCCAGCGCGAGGCGCCCGCGCTCTTCGCTGATTTCGAGATCTATTGCGCAGCGGACGGCAGCGAGGCGGGCAGAGTGGGGTACCACAAGGTCTGAGGGGCATGAACGATGAACAGTGAACACCGTTTTTCCTATTGTGCGACCGAAATGTTTTCTTTACTTTAGATTCGTCAGGAGGTCACTCGTCACGGCTCGTCTCGCGCGGACGGCCTTTTTTGTAGAGGGTCACTCTGCCAATTCGGATCGGTCTCGCTTTCAACGTAAAGCCTGAGGTCCCGGCGGTCGGTACCGGACCAACGATCGACTCCCCTTCCACTGACGAGCCTCCCAGTCGGGCTCTCCGCCCCGACCTTCCGCAACCCGACCTCTACATCGAGTGGGACGACCCGGCAACGATCGACGCCGTGGAGAACGCGCTCGCCACTCTGGGCGAAGTCATCCGTCTCCAGGCCGACCAGGACTTTCCCGCGAAGCTCCTCGACTATCGGCCCGACTTCGTCTTCAACATCGCCGAAGGCTTGTTCGGACCGAGTCGGGAGAGCCACGTCCCCGCTATCTGCGAGTTTCTAGGCGTGCCGTGTCACGCCTCCGATCCGCTCACCCTGGGTCTGTGCCTCCACAAAGGCCGGGCCAAGGAGATGCTGGAGCGATACGGCGTGCCCACCGCCCCGTTTCGGCTCGCCCGCACGGTGGCTGATGCGCGCGCCACTCGACTTCCCTTCCCACTCTTCGTCAAGCCGGCCTTCGAGGGCTCGGGCAAAGGGGTCTCGAGCAAGAGCGTCTGCCACAACCGGGGCGAGCTCACTACTCAGGTGAACTACCTGCTTGCGACTTATCGAGAGCCGGTCCTGATCGAGACCTATCTCCCAGGCCGCGAGTTCACCGTCGCCATTCTCGGCAACGGAGATGAGGCACGGTGTTTGCCCATTGTCGGCATGTGCTTCGACACGTTGCCGCCGGGCGCCCCGCCGATCTACGGGTACGAAGCGAAGTGGCTCTGGGACACGCCCAGCCATCCGCTCGACATCTTCGAGTGCCCCGCGCGGATTCCGGAGTCGCTCGCCACTGCCGTGCGCGAAGCCGCGCTCGCCGCGTACCACGCCCTGGACTGCCGTGACTGGTGCCGCATCGATCTCCGCTGCGATGCTGCCGGTCGCCCGATGGTCGTTGAGTTGAATCCGCTGCCGGGCATTTTGCCTGACCCGCGGGACAACTCCTGCTTCCCGAAGGCCGCAGCGGCGGCCGGGATGTCGTACGACGAGCTGATCTGCACCGTGGCGGACATCGCCTGGCGCCGCATCAGCGGTGGTTCACTCCTGGCAGGGGTAGCCTCATGAGAGCAGCGATCATCTACGACGCTGGTAGCATCGAGTGGAGCCCGCAGGACGTCGCAGCAGTGCTCAGTAACGTGCATGAGGTGCGGACGTCTCTGCGGCGGCGCGACTACGACGTCGAGCTCGTCCCCGTCCGTCTCGGCGAATTCCGCTGGCTCTCCCGGGCCCGCAAGGCGGATGTGGTCGTGAACCTCTGCGAGGGCATCAACGGCCACGCCAAGTACGAGGACTTCGTCGTCCACACCCTCGAGCTCACCGGTCTTCCCTTCACCGGGTGCCGCGCCTGGCCGGTGACCGTCTGCCATCGCAAGCACGTCGCCAATACACTGCTGCAGAGCGCAGGCGTGCCGATCCCGAGCTTTGTGCTGGCCCAGGGCAACGCAATTCCGGCTGACTTTTCGCTTCCCGCCATCGTCAAGCCCGCCGCCGAAGACGCCAGCGTAGGGATCGATGGCAGCGCGGTTTGCACGACCCGCAAGGCACTTCGCAAGCGCGTAGCACAGCTGACCGAGCAGTTCGAAGAGGTGATGATCCAGGAGTACGTCGCCGGCCGAGAGATCAACGTCGGCTTCGTAGGGAAGACCATGCTGCCGCTCTCGGAGATCCGATTCGACAGCATGCCGGCCGACACCTGGCCCATCGTGACCTACGCCGCCAAGTGGAGCACCGGAAGCGCCGACGACCTGGGTACGCAGCCCGTCTGTCCAGCCGAGATCGCACCGGACCTGACCAAGCGGATCACCCACGTGGCCTGGCGCGCGTGGGAGCTCCTCGCCGGCGCCGAGGGGTACGGGCGCGTGGATCTCCGCGTCACCGAGGATGGACAGCCGTACGTGCTCGAGGTCAATCCTTGCCCCGACCTTTCCAGCAACGCAGGCCTGGCCCGCATGGGGCAGGCGTTCGGCTGGAGCTACGACGAGCTGGTGCACCAGATCGTCGATGAGGCGCTGACTCGGATGCAGCCGAGCCGTTTCGCGGCCGACCTCGTGAGCGGCGTGCCCGCCGCCTGACCCGCACGCTCGCCGGGCTGGCGCTCCGTAGCCTCTCGACCGCCGACCGCGACCGGATCGAGGCAATCACCCGAGCGGTCGGCGTCTTCCGACCAGACGAGTTGCCGGTGGCGTTGGAAGTGTTCGACGCGGCTGTAGCCGACGCCAGGCCCGCAGGAGCAACCGAACCGGACTACACGGCCCTCGGCGCTGATGCCGAGGGCCGGCTTGTTGGATGGATCTGCTGGGGACCCACTCCGTGCACGCTGGGAACCTACGACCTCTACTGGATGGCGGTCGATCCTGCAGGCCAGCATACCGGGATCGGTAGTGCGCTCCTCGCAGAAATGGAGCGCCGGCTCAGCGGACGCGCGCGCCTGATCGTTGTCGAGACCGCAGGACGGGCCGACTACGCGGACACGCGCCGGTTCTACCAGGCCCGCGGCTACCGGGCTACGGCCCGAATCCCCGACTTCTACGCGCTAGGGGACGACCTGGTCGTCTACACCAAGCGGCTCGTTGAGCTGTAGCGGCGGCGCCCCTTACGCGGCCTCCGCCACGCCGGGCACTGCACGACGGAACGCCTCATACACGTCGGGGCGCCACCAATTCCTCGATTCGTTCATTTGGGCCGCCGCCGCCGCAGGGCCAAGTGCGGCTCGGTAGCTGCGGGTCGTCGTCAGCGCATCGTACACGTCCACGATGCAGATGATCTGCGCGGCAAGTGGAATCTCCTCACCGCGGAGCCGATCAGGATAGCCGGTACCGTCGTACTTCTCGTGGTGCCAGCGAATGATCGGTTTGATGTCCCAGGGAAAGTCTACGCCGGCGAGCAGCTCCACACCCCAAAGGGGGTGCAGCTTGATGATCTCGAACTCCTCGGCGGACAACGGGCCCGGCTTGTTCAGGATTTCGTGTGGCACCCTGACCTTCCCCACGTCGTGCAGGTATGCGCCGATCCGGACCGTTGTCCGCTGCCCTTCCTCCATGCCCAGCGCCTCGGCGACGGCGAGCGCGTAGTTGGCCACCCGCTCGCAGTGCCCGAAGGTGTAACTGTCCGCCGATTCGATCGACTGGCCCCAGTCCCGCACCACCGCGAGATACGTGTCCTCCAGCCGCTGCACGCGACCTGAGACATCGACCAGGTCCAGACGGGCGTCGAGCCGCCCAAAGAGTCGGTGCGCCGCGCTCAGCAGACGGAGCGCATCCTGGTTCCGCCCCATGGCCTGATATAGAAGGGCCAACTCGCGGGAAGCCTCCGCTTCGCTGAGGACCGACTGGGTGCCGACCGCCAGCTCGATTGCCGCTGTAAGGCGGGCTTCCGCCAGTGCCAACTGCCCTGTCTCCCGGTAGACCCGGCCGATCACTTTGTACGCGTCGGCCTTGTCGAGCCTGGCGCCCAGCCGGTCGAAAATCCGTAAAGCCGCTTCCGCGTCGGCCTTGGCGTCGGCATAGCGCTGGCGGGCCAGTTGTACCTCGGACCGATTGAGAAGGCCGAGGCCCGTGAGGTGCACATCCCCGACGGCAGCGGTAATCTCGAGAGAACGCCGGAAGTACTCGTCGGCTTCATCCCACCTGGCCCGGTCTGCGCTCACCATCCCCAGATTGTGATACGCGATGGCGCAGCCGTGATCGTCGCCGGTCCGCTGGAACGCATAGAGCGATTGTTGGTAGTGCGCCAGAGCCTCGGCATGGTCGCCCCGGATGTTCGCCAGGATTCCCAAGTTCTGCTCGATCCTTCCTCGCAGCTCCGGACTCGAGCCCCCCAGCTCGAGGGCGTGGTAGAACCGCGCCCGCGCCTTGTCCATGGCGCCGCTCTCGAAATCGAACCCGGCGAGCGTATTCAGGGCCTCGCCCGCCAGAACCGTATCCCCGATGTCCGTGGCGACAGCGAGGCTCTGCTCACACAGCGTGATCGCTGCATCGCGCTCCCCCCGACGGTGCCGCACCACTGCCAGCCGGCGCTGCGCCTCCGAGCGCAGCTTGACTTCACCGCTCGCCTCGGCTTCGGCGATCGCTGCCTCGTATCCGTTCATGGCTTCGCCCAGGCTGCCGGCGAGCTCCTGCTCCCGTGCTTGCTGCAAGAGAGTCGCTGCCGCGGTCTCGCGGGAGTCGACCCCGGGCCTCAGCGATGTTCGAGGAGCTGCGGCACCCATGCGATCAGTACGCAACGGCGTAGCGTGAGAAATGCAGGATGCTGCCGTTGACACTCCGACTCAGTCGCAGATCCAGCGACGGAATCAGCTCCAGAATTCGGAGCTGCTCGTCGGTGTAGACCACCCGCCTGCTCAGCGGCGGGAGTAGACAGTTGCTGTAACTCAGCGTCAGCGTAGCGGGCTTCGCGAACCTGAGCCCTGCCGGTTGAAGCCGGACCGAGTTGACCGTGCCGCGCACCTGCTCGGCGGTGATTGTTACTGGTGACGACAACGCACCAGCCGGGATTGTGAGCTTGTGGGCACCGACTACTATGGTCCCACCTGACGGACCCACCACGGCCGTGGTCTGGGCGTACGACTGGGGCGAACAGGTGAGCAGATGAACCGTCTTGAGCGCCAGCTGCAGGGCCGGATCGAGCACCGGCTCCAACAGAGGATCAGGCGTTTGCCCTTGCGACGGCTGCGTGGTCGTTTGTGACGACGGGTCCGTGGACGGCCCGACGATCGAGTCGTCGGACGCGCAGCTCGCAATGGCGGCGAGGAGGGCGACGCCGGTAAGCAGGGAAAGGAAGCCACGTGTCCACGGACGCATCGGAGCACTCCCCGGTCAAAGTTGTGGCCATGCGACGGTACCGCGGTCGCTCACGCGACCGCCGGCCGGCGAGTCGCTCAGCCTCGCCGCCGGTACGCGGAACACCAACGGCCTGTCCAGGCGGCAACCGCTGTGCCTTACGCGATTTGCAGCGTCAAAGACGGCGACACCTACAAAGGAGCGACAGCCAGAGGATTCGAAGGACGGGAAGTAGTGAGTGGAGCGGACTGGAAGGGCTGCCTGCTTTCCGGACACCGGAATCAAGTCACATCGTGCGGGAAGCTGCACACCGATTCGTGTAAGCCCGGCGCAACGAAGCTATTGCACTTGCCAGGTGGGCAAGTCGTTGAGCCACGAATAGGGGTCGATCTCGGCACCGTCGAGGCGCTTGCTCACGGCCGCCGTATTCGTCGGTGAGTAGAGGAAGATGGCGGGGGCATCTGCATTGAGTGCATCCATCGCCCGCCGATACAGCTTGCGCGCAACCACGGGATCGTCACTGGCAGCCGCACGATTGAACACCGCGTCGAAGTCAGGGTCGTGATAGTGACCGTAGTTGAGGCCAGTCCATCCGGCCCGGGTCCACTGGTCCGCCAGACCGCGAGGGCTTGGCTCGTCCAGCCAAGCACCGATGTAGCTGTCGAACTGCCCCGCGCGAAGGCGTTGCTGAAAGACCGGAAAATCGACCGTCGTCACGGAGACCCTCGCACCCACCAGGCGCCACATCGCCTGGAGCGCCGCCGCGAGCTCGCGGCGAGTCGAGCTGGTTGAGGGCACGAGCACGTCGAACTTGAGCACCGAGTCGGCGCGGCGTCGCCAGCCGTCCCTCCCCCGATGCCAGCCCGCCCGCTCAAGCTCCGACGCGGCCAGCGTCGTGTCGAAGGGCAGCGTCCGGATGCTGTCACTCCAGATCCACAGCAGACGAGACATCGGACCTGGGGGCGCCACCGCGCTCGGGCCGAAAATCGAGTGCGCGAGCGCGTCGCGATCCACCGCCATGGCCAGACCACGGCGGGTTGCCCGGCTCCCGAGTACCGGGTGCTGCTTGCCGTCGCTGCCCGCGACTTTGAAGCCGAGAAAACCGTAGGCAGCCGAGGGGTACGTCACGAGCCTAAATGATGAGTCCGCCGCCGGCCGGGGGTCCCGCGCGGTCGGGCCCACCAGCTCCATTAGATCGGCCTCGTGCCCCAGCAGGAGGTTGATCGCAGCGTCGGGGTCCGACGCGAAGCGCCAGACCACCTGGCCGATGCCGGCCTTCCGGGGCGCTCGAGCTTCCACCCTCAAGAAGCGCCCTCGCCTCCACTCCGCCACCCGATACGGACCGGAACCCACGAGATGACTGAGGGCGGTGTCAGCCGGCCAGGTATCGCGGGGGATTTTCTCCCAGATGTGAGCCGGCATCACGCGCACGTGATACGTGGCGTCGTACAGCTGCTCGGGCGAGCGTCGGGCAAAGACCACCAGGAACGAGGTGGAGTCCTCCGGGAGGATGCGCACCCGCCCCGCGAGATATGGACGCGCCGGCGCATCGATCACCGAGTCGGTGAATGCCTCGAACGAAAAGCGGACGTCCTCCGACGTGACCGGGCGACCGTCGGCCCAGCGAGCGCCGGCGGCCAGGTGAAATCGCCAGGTCACCGAGTCGATCCGCTCCCACCGGTCCGCCAAACTCGGCTCGAACGCGCCGGGGTCGATGGGCGACCTTCCCGGACGCAAGTCGGCGAGCCGCTGGTAGACCAGATCGCCGATGTCGCGGCCGACCGTCTCGGTTACGAGAGGCGGAAGCACGCTGGCCGGTTCGCCGATCGCGGCGACCACAGCCGAGGTGCGGGCACCAGCCGGGCTTTGCCGGCGTTCGCCCGAGCAGCCTGACAATACTGGAGGAAGAAGGATCCCCAGGGTGATCAGTTGGCGTCGCACTGTATCTCCTGATGCAACGGTTCGTTACGTCTTGTAATATTATGTGGCAGAGGCGACTCGGCTCACAAGGCCAGGAAAATCCTGAACATTCAGAACTACAACGAGTTAGCGACCTAGTCTAGTGCGGTACTCGATTGCCTAAGTGGAGGCCGGCCTCTCTCTCCCGACATCGTACTTCCTCTCGGAGCAATCGATGATCCGCACAATACCAAGGCTCGCCCCTCTGGCGTTCGGGGTCCTTGTCATAGTCGCCTGCAGCTCTGACAACACCGGTCCCAATGCGCCCCAGAGCCGACTGCGGCTGAGTTTCGCGTCCCGTGCGGCGACACCGGCCAGTGCCAGTGCCGCTTCCTTGGACGTTACCTCGCCGACGCCTGGCACCTTCACTGACGGGACCAACACGCTGGTTCTGAACAAGGTCGAGCTCGTCCTCCGCAAGATCGAGCTTCGCCGCGTCGAGGCAACGGCGTCCGCCTGCGCTGACGACGCGATGTCCGCGGATGCCCCGGGATCGGGCGCGGCAGAACCGGGCGACGATCATGGACATGACGGCGAGAACGAAGGTTGCGAGGAAGCCGAGCTCGGACCGGTACTGTTCGATGTTCCGGTGACCAGTGCCGGCGCGAAGCAGTCGCTCTCGATCCCGCTCGACGCCGGAACTTATAACGCCATCGAGTTCAAGATCCACAAGGCGGAGGCGCCGGAAGATCAGATGTTCCTCGCCGCAAATCCGACCCTCGCAGGAAAGAGCATTCACCTCGAAGCCACGTGGAACGGAGCTGCTGTCACGTTCGATAGCGATCTCACCGCCGAGGAAGAGCTTGCCCTACAGCCGCCGGTGACCCTGAGCGCGGACGGCTCCGCCGACGTAACGATCTTCGTGGATCTCCACGACTGGTTCACCACCGCGAGCGGCGGCCTCGTAGATCCGGCCAGCGCCAATCATGGGCAGCCGAACGAGGGTCTGGTCACCGACAATATCCGGCACTCGTTCCACGCGTTCGAGGACGAGAACGAAGATGCAAGGGACGACCACAGCAGCCACTGATCACCCCTGGATCGCTGCGATTCGTCTCTCCGACAGCTTCCGTGTGTCGGTGGGCGAAGTCGCAACCGAGCTGGGGGCGGACCTGCTTGAATGGGCGCCGGCGGGGGCCGAGAGGCCGCCCGCCGGTGCCGCTTTGGTCTTGGTTCTGGCAGGGGGCGAGGAGAGTCTTGCGCTCGACCTGCTGCCCGATGTCGGAAATCCTCTCGTGCCCGTATTCCTGGTTGGTAGCTCGACCGACTATCGCCTGGCGGCGGCGGCGCTCCAGCGGGGGGCGCGTGACTACTTCGCTCTGCCGGACGATCTCGAGCTGTTACGGCGTTCGCTCGAACGAGAGCTTCGCGAAGCGCGGGGCAGGCAGGCTGCCGCCCGGTTCGCGGACGCCGAGCGGCATGCCACGGGTTTTGGCGCGATTCTCGGCCGCAGCCCGGACCTGCAGCGGGTCCTGTCGCACGCGGCCCGCGTTGCGGCGCATGGCAACGTGAGCGTCCTGATCGGGGGCGAGACCGGTACCGGCAAGGAGCTGCTTGCCCGCGCCATTCACTATGCCAGTCCGCGGGGCGCGGCGCCGTTCATCGAGATCAATTGCGCCGCCATCCCTGCGAACTTGCTCGAGAGTGAGCTGTTCGGACACGAGAAGGGTGCGTTCACGGGGGCCGTAGCGGCCCGGGCCGGGCTCATGGAGCTGGCCCACGGCGGGACCCTCTTCCTCGACGAGGTCGGGGGCCTGCCGCTCGAGCTACAGCCCAAGCTGCTGCGCGCTCTGGAGGGCCGAGAGATTCGGCGGGTCGGCGGGCTGGTGACCCGGCACGTGGATATCCGTCTGATCGGAGCGACTCACGTCGACCTGGCTGCTGCGGTTCGCCGCGGAGAATTCCGCGAGGATCTCTACTATCGCCTGCAGGTGGTCGTGCTCACGCTGCCTCCTCTGCGTGACCGGGATGGCGACGTCGAGCTGCTGGCGGAAACGTTCCTGACCCGACTCGCAACCAGCTACGGGCTTCCGGTCCCGCCACTCGGCGCCGAGGCCAAGGCTGCGCTTCGGGCTCACCGCTGGCCCGGGAACGTGCGCGAGCTTCGGAATACGATCGAGCGCGCCCTCGTGCTGTCCCCGCCGGGCACCCTCCGCACCGAGGAGCTCGCCGCCCCGAAGGAGCCGGCGGTTGGTCCTGATCCGTCCGGCCTTCCATTCCCAACCGACTTGGCCACGCTCACCCGCGCCGCTGTAGTGCGCATGCTGGGTCTCACCGGCGGTAATAAGAGTGAGGCGGCCCGCCGCCTCGGCATTTCCAGGCCTCGTTTGCAACGGCTGCTCGATGGCCTCAACGACGAGTGAACCGCACACCGAGGACGACGACGCAATGACGATTCATCCCAGGCGACGGAGCCTTGCACTGATCCTGCTGGCGGGGGGCCTGGCCATGGCCTGCTCCGACAGCACCGCGCCGAGCCGCGCCCAAAGCGATCTCAACATCCTCCAGCTTCTGCCGACGGCCCCGCCGCTGGTGCAGAACAGCGTGAGCTTCCAGGCCTGCCAGGGACAGGGCGCGGAAGGTCGGCTGTTCTTTCAGAGCAACGGCGGAGGGGAAGGAGACGAGTTCGCGCGCCTCACGTTCGATGGAAGCAGCCTGTCGGCTAAACCCGACGGTACGCCCTTCACCGCCGGCGAATGCATCACGATTACCATGTCGCTGGCCGATCCGCAGTCCCGCGACCTGCTAGTTCAGCTCGAGCCCAACGGGTTGCGCTTCGACGCCAATCACCCGGTTCAGCTCCGGTTGGACTACGGCGAGGCAGAAGGAGTCGATTCGGACATAGAGAACCGGATCGCTATCTGGCGGCAAGAGGCAGCAGGAGATCCCTTCGTCCAGATCGGATCGGCGGTGCTCAAAGACCAGCGGAAGGTCGAGGCGAACCTTGTCGGCTTCAGCCGGTACGCACTCGCCTACTGAGCCAAAGCGAGCGAGTTCATGACCCCCGCCCCGACGCAAGAGCCTGTAGCCCGGATCCGGGAGCTGGTGCGCAGCGGACGGTTTGCTGACGCGCTGCAAACCTTTCGTGAGTCAGGCGACGCAGCCCGGCGACCGGATGGCCTGCTGCTCGCCGCCACGGCCGCTACCCGGCTCGGCGACCTGGCCGAGGCTCGACTGCTGGCCGAGGCCGCTGGCGGGGCGTTCCGTGCACGAGGAGACCGCGACGGGAGCATGCGGGCGGCCAATTTGCTCGGCGTGATCGGCTTCGAGCAGGGACGCCTCCAGGAGTCGGATCCCGCATTTCGCAACGCGCTGAGTTTGGCCCAGGAGCTGGCCGACAGTCAGCTCGTGGCGCGCGCCTCGAACAATCTTGCCTCGCTCATGCACCTCAGCGGCCGTGCCGGCGATGCATTGAGTCTCTACCGCTCAGCCCTCGTGGCTTACCAGCGTCTGGGCGATCGGCGAGGCACGGCGGAAACGTTCCACAATCTGGCCCTCGTCTTTCGCCAGATGGAGACCTGGGCCGACGCGGAGAACGCGGCGGAGGAAGCACTGCGGCACGCAGAGATCGTCGGTGAGCCGTCGCTTCTCTCGCTCGTGCTCGCCGGGCACGCGGAAATTTGGGTTGAACAGGGCCAGCTGACGATGGCCGAGCAGGCGCTGGATCGTGCCTTACGGCTTGCCGGGGAGGCCGGCGACGAGCTGGGGACGGCCGAGGCGCAACGACTCAAGGCGTTGGCGGCAGTCGGGCGGGGCGACTTCACTGCGGCACTGCGCGAGGCCGAAGCCGCTCACGCGGTGGCCGTGGCGGCGGGCGCGATGCTGCTCCGGGCCGACGCCGCAGCCGCGCTGGCGCTCGCGCTGCGCGGGCTCGGCCGCCTGGACGAGGCCGAACAGCGTCGAGCGGAAGCATTGGATGGCTACCGAGGGCTTGGCGCCGGCCACCTGGTTGCCAGATTCGAGCGCGGGTGGGCTGTCTAAGAGTTCCTCGACGGCATAGACCCCGGAGAATCAATCGGCCGGCGGCGCCGACCTCGCCGCCAGATCCACGTGTACACTCCGCAGTTCAGGGCGACGACAATGGCTCCCAGGACCCACTGCACCGAACGAGAGAGGCCCGCCGGATACAGTGCGGGCAGGAGGTAGCGGTCGATGAAATCGCCGGTGTAGACGGTCTCCCCTGCGCGTGCGCGCAATGCATTCTCGAGTGGCGTGAGGGGGCACACGGACCCGCTGAACTCCACCACCGCTCCCCAAAGCGCGGCAGGAAGGTGCAGCCAGCGGAGACCCGGCCATCGGATCACGAGCAGACCGCCGAGCACAACGAAGAGAACGAAGCCGAAGTGAATGACGACGATGAGGTCGGCGAGTAGGCGAGGGGCCATGGACAACAGCGTAAACGGTAAACGGTGAACGGTAAACGGGGCGTGGTCAGACCTGTTCACCGTTCACTGTTCACTGCGGTTAGCTTGCCGCCGCGTGCTCCCGTTCCTTCTCGCTCTCGGCCGCCACCTTGGCCGCCACCTCTGGAGGGGCCTCGGCGTAGGCACGGAACTGCTGGCGATGCGTGCCCCGGCCGTGGGTGATCGAGTGGAGCGTGGTCGAGTACTTGTAGATCTCTGCCTCAGGGACGATTGCGCGAACTTTGGTGAGCCGCCCGTCCTGTTCGGTGCCGAGAATCTGGCCGCGTCGGGACGAGAGATCCCCCATCACATCGCCGAGCACGTCTTCGGGAGCCCAGACCTCAATGTCGAGCAGCGGCTCGAGCAGGATCGGCTTGCATTTGGGTGCGACGTTACGGAACCCAAGGATGCCGGCCATTTTAAAGGACATCTCGTTGGAGTCCACGTCGTGGTACGAGCCGTCATAGCACTCGGCTTTGAAATCCACGCAAGGATAACCCGCGAAGATTCCGCGCTCGGCGGCTTCCTGAATCCCCCGGTCGACGGCCGGGATGTACTTGTTGGGGATCACTCCGCCGACGATGCTGTCGACGAACTCGTAGCCGGCACCGCGCGGAAGTGGTGAAATCTTTATCCAGCAGTCGCCGTACTGACCCCGCCCTCCGGTTTGTTTCTTGTGCTTTCCCTGGCCCTCTGCCTTCCCCTTGATCGTTTCTCGGTACGCAACCTTGGGGCGGATCAGCTCCGCGTGCACGCCGAACTTCCGCGCCAGGCGGCCGAGAATGGTCTCGAAGTGACGCTCGCCCATCCCGTGGATGAGGGTCTGGCCGAGCTCGGAGCTGTATTCGAAATGGAAGGTCGGGTCTTCCTCGTGAAGCTTGTGGAGTCCCGCTGCCAGCTTGTCTTCCTCACCCCGCTGCTTCACGACTACGGCCGACGTCGCAACGGCATCGGGGAACGGAATGGCAGGCAGGCGCAATGGGTGTTCGCGCTGGCAGAACGTATCACCCGTATGCGTGTCTCTCAGCTTGGCTACGGAGCCGATGTCGCCGGCGGCGAGTCGATCTACTTCGATTCGGTCCTTGCCCTGCTGGATCGAGAGGTGGTTCAGCTTCTCCGCCACGTCGTGCTCCGCGTTCCACACCTCGGCGCCGTTCACCAGCTCACCGCGATAGAGCCGGAACAGGGTGACGTCGCCCACGTGAGGCTCGGATACGGTCTTGAACACCCGCCCGATCAGCGCGGCCTCCGCCGGTGGCTTGACCTCGGCCGGCGAGGGGAACAGCTCCACCATCTTCTTGAGCAGCGCGCGCACGCCGTACGTGAGCTCCGCGCTCCCGCAGAAAAGCGGAACGATCGCCCCTTCCGCCATTCCCCGCTTCATCACCTTGATGACCTCATCGCGGGCAATCTCTTCGCCGCCGAGATATCGCTCGATCAGCGAATCGTCCGTGGCAGCCACTGTTTCGGTCAGGTGCTCCGTGTACTCCTGGAAGCGGTCCTGGTACTCGGGCGGGATGGGAACCACATCGTACTCGCCGGTCTTCGTGCCTTTCTTGTAAAAGTGGCAGTGGCCCGAAAACAGGTTGATGATGCCGTGAAAATCGTGCCCGTCTCCGATGGGGATCTCCACCGGGACGACCTTGGGAGTGAGATGCGCCTTCACGTCCTGGAATACCCGCTCGAAGTCGGCGTGTTCCTTATCCATCTGGGAGACGAAGAGAATTCGCGGCAGGTGCAGGTGGTCGCAGACATCGTAGGCCTTTTCGGTCCCCACTTCGACCCCGGCCGTGCCGCTCAGAACGACGACCGCAGCGTCAGCCGCATGCAGTCCGGTCACGACCTCACCGAAATAGTCGAGGTACCCGGGAGTGTCGATGAGATTGATCTTGGTGTCGAGCCACTCGGCGTACGCCAGGCCCAGGCTGATCGAGTGCTTACGGTCGATTTCGTCGGGAGAGTAATCCGTGAGCGCGGTGCCGTCCTTGATCGAGCCGTGCCGGCGGCTGGAGCCGGAAACAAAGGCAAGCGCATCCACGAGCGAGGTTTTGCCACTGCCACCGTGGCCCACGAAGGCCACATTGCGAATGGCGGTTGAGCCATAGACCCTCATGGCCGCCACCCTCCAGAGTTGTAGGAATCCCCAACTTGGGCCGGGGGAAAAGGGTTGTCAAATCATCGGTACCCCGCCGCCTGGAGCTGGAACAGCTCCGCGTAGAGCCCGCCCCGCGCCACCAACTCCTCGTGGGTCCCCTGCTCGGCCAGCTCGCCTGCACGAAGCACCAGGATCCGATCGGCCATTCGCACGGTCGAGAAGCGGTGCGAGATCAGGACTGCCATCTTCCCGGCCGTAAGCTCCGAGAACCGGAGAAAGACCTGATATTCGGCCCGCGCATCCAGCGCGGCGGTGGGTTCGTCG
Organism: Gemmatimonadales bacterium; assembly: GCA_035495075.1. Classification (GTDB taxonomy): domain Bacteria; phylum Gemmatimonadota; class Gemmatimonadetes; order Gemmatimonadales; family GWC2-71-9; genus DASQPE01. The sequence goes on along the minus strand of DATJGL010000132.1, from coordinate 1,304 downwards.
AGGATGAGGAGTTGGGCGTCTCGCATGTACGCGCGGGCCAGCGCCACCTTTTGCCACTCGCCGCCGGAAAGCTCAACCCCGCCCTCGAATCGACGGCCCAACATCTGGTCGTAGCGGCCGGCGAGTCGCCCGACGACGGAATCGGCCAGGCTGCGCTGAGCCGCACCGTGAAGTCGCGGTTCGTCGCTCAAGCGCTCGATGTTTCCGACCGCGATGTTTTCCCGCATGATGAGATCGTACCGCACGAAGTCCTGAAAGATCACGCCCACGTTCTGGCGAAGGCTCGTGATGTCGTATTGCCGCAGGTCCACCCCGTCCAGCAGGATCCGACCCTCCGTCGGATCGTAGAGGCGCACCAGCAGCTTGGCGAGCGTGGTCTTGCCCGCGCCGTTCTCTCCCACCAGCGCGATCCGCTCTCCCGGCTCCAGCGTAAAGTCGAGGTGGCGCACCGCCCACGCGTCCGATCCGGGATACCGGAAACCCACGTTCTCGAACACGAAACCCTGCCGGATCGGCACCGGCACGGGGCGAGCATCCGGTGCACTTCGCACGGTCGGCTCGAGCGCGAGGAAGCTGAACAGGTCATCGAGATACAGGCTCTGCTCGAATACCTGCGTGAGCGACAGCAGCACGCGTTGAATCAGATCACGGCTCTGGCGGAAAGAGCCGGTGAGAAAGGTGAGCACGCCAATCGTGAACACGCCGGCCGGACCGCGATGGCCGACGACGGTGAGATAAATGATCACGACATAGGCGGCGTAATAGCCCAGCGTGCCAACGGTGCCGAGCACCGTAGAGACCAGACTCCGCCGGACCGCCAACGCCTTGTTGGCCTCGTAGAACTCCCGGCTCAGTCCGTCGTAGCGGCCAACCAGGAAGTCCGACAGCCCGAACAGCTTTACTTCCTTGGCGGACACATCGCTCGCTCCGATGTACCGCAGGTAGTCGAGCAGGCGTCGCTCGGGAGTCCAGGAGTAGAGCAGCGAATAGCCCAGCGAGGCAAAGTGGGTCTCGCCGAGCAGCGAGGGGACCACGGCCACCGCGAGGAGGACGAGGAGCCACGGTACATACGCGATCAAGGCGGCCGACAACGTGACCAGCGTGATCAGATCCTGGATGGTCGCAAGCACCAGCGTGAACAGCCCGATACGATTGACGGTCTGGCGACGGGCACGCTCCAGCTTGTCGTAGAGGTCCGCGTCTTCGAACTGCTCGAGGTCGAGCTTCGCCGCATGGCGCATCAGGTCGACGCTGGTCCGGTTCGCGAAGAGATCCCCCAGCAGACTTTCCAGCAGGGCGGACAG
>DATJGL010000131.1:0-7908 GCA_035495075.1 Gemmatimonadales bacterium | reverse complement strand
TGACCGGCTGCAGTGCCTTACTCGAATCGAATGCGCAGGCGACCTTCTCCCATGAACCTCCGACCTGGTAAGCCTTGGCCTCGTTGAAGGGCAGGCTTGTCAGTAGAGCCGCGCTCGCGGTCACTCGCATCAGGTGACGGATCGCTCTCTGGTATAGGAGCAGCTCACTGGCACTAATCGTCATCATCGTTTCGCCCCCAAGCTCGGCTTCCAGTTCAGGGCTTTGTATTTCTCGAACACCGTTTCCTCCGTGGTCTGATCCATCCATCACGACTACGTCATGAATGTGCAACTCACGTCGACCTTCGATCGTAAGCGTCGTTGACCGAGTTGGGCCGTGGCGGCTTGACCACGAATCGCTCCTCGACGTTAGGTCCAAGGCGTCAACTACCGCGCCGTCATCCGAGAAATTAGGTCTTCCGGGTGAGATACTTCTCGGCGCGAAACGGTTGCGTCATTGTGTCCCACATATTGGGACAAGGTCACGCTATATGACCGTGGTGGGATCGACCCGGCCCTTGTCAACCCCCGGACTCCGGGGCAATCCACCCCATCCCGGTTTGGAACCGAAGGATTCTCCCGGTGAGCGCCTTGAGCGCCAGCGCGGCACCGGCGCAGCTCGGCGTCAAAGGCCAGCATTCGCAAGCCGGTCGGCAACCGAGAGCGGGGACCAGTCGAAGCACATGCCAGCCGAGTAGACAGCCACCATCAACCGAGAAACAAAAGGAGGCTGGCGAGGGTCAGCCCCTGAGGTAGTTTCTGCGAGACTCTACCACAACGACCCGTTTGGGGAAACGTGGCGCGACTGCGGAGACAATCGAACAATGCACAACTGTGTTGCGCGAACCGTCACCACCGTCGTAGCCTGGGCGGCCATGGCCGCCGTTCCGGCGTCACTCGTGGCGCAGGGACCCCCGGACACAATCGCTCAGCACCTGATAGCGCTCGAGCAGCAGTGGAACGACGCCATTCTCCGCAACGACCGTACCGCGGCTGCCGCTTTTATGGCCGAGGAGTGGACCGAAATCACCAGTGACGGATCGGTTCTCACCCGGGCCGAGGATCTCGATGAGCTGGTTGGCGGGTACCACGCAACCTCGCTGCGACTGTCCGACATTGCAGTCCACATCTATGACAATGCGGCGGTAGTCTCCGGCACCAGTGACGAGCAGAGCAGCTACCGAGGGAAGGACACGAGCGGCAGGTTCCGGTGGATGGACGTGTGGGTCCGGCGCGCGGGGAGGTGGGAGTGCGTCGCGTCCACGGTCGCCAGGATTACGTCGAGGCCGCCCATCTGATTGAGCGCGGAGCGGCTTGGATGGCCCATCAGATCGATGGTGGAGACATACTCAAGAGCATACCAAACTCGAACTTGGTCCCCCTCCTCTTCTCGGCCTGCTCGCTCTCGCAAGGAGATCCATCAAGCTGGAACACGTGTACAAGACTATCGAGCTGGTCGGCTCATCCGCGGACGGCATGGAGGACGGCGTGCGGAACGCAGTCATCAAGGCATCGCAAACGCTGCGGAATTGCGCTGGTTCGAGGTGGTGGAGACGCGGGGGCACATCGAGGGCGGCCGGGTCGCGCACTTGGCAGGTGACAGTCAAGATAGGCTTTAGCCTTGAAGGCAACCCCAAGCCAGCGGAACAGTCACAATCCTGTATGATCGGCAGGTACAGGAATGCGGGTTGCTTGACACGGCATCGCGCCAGGTCTAGGGTGCAATCGTGAGCCGGCACTCGATAACCAAGCGCGCACGCCCATCGGCAATGCGTTCCGTCGCGATTTCCCCCGTGCGGTCGGGCGCGCGTGCACTGTGGTCCGGCAGTTGCTGCTGCACGGGTCCGTAGACAGTCAGCCCGTTGGGTGGCACGCCTTCGTGCCCGCGCCCCCCCCGGAGCTGGATGCCGGCGGGGGCGCTGGCGTTGGGGCAGCAACACCGACCCGAGGACGGGAATCTGATAAAACACTATTTGCTGGCGAGCGACTTCGATCAAACCCTGAGCTTCAACGATTCGGGCCTGGTACTGAGCGAGCTGCTCGGCATCTCGGGTTTCGAGGAGCGGAGCTCGGGGCTCGCGCGCATCCACCTGGTGCAGCAGGGGGCCGAGCTCGCCTACCTGCTGCTGCACGACCCGGAGTATCGCCGAGTTCGACGGGAGCACCTCTGGGAAGTAGGCAAGCGGATCCGCGTGAAGCAGAACCTGCGGCTGCTCCAGCCGCTGCTCGACGATCTCCAGGGACATCGCTTCACTTTCTACGTGATCTCGGCTGCGCCGGAAGAAGTCATCCAGTCGGCGTTGGAGGGCCTGGTTCCCGCCGGCCACATCTACGGGACGAGGTTCCGCTACGACCCGAGCCTGGGCGAGATCCAGTCTATCACGCGGGTACCCGCCGGCTACGGCAAGGTGGCCGTGCTGGAGGAGCTCAGGGCCAAACTCGGCGTGAGCCCCGATCGTGTCGTCTACGTCGGTGACGGCAGCTCCGACATCCACGTCATGCTGCACGTCAACCGGCTCGATGGACTGACCATCGCAGTGTCACAGCACAAGTTTCTCACGCCGATCGCCAGGCGCACGGTCCTGGGCGACGACGCGCTCAGCATGGTCGTGCCCATCCTGGAGGAGATCGCCGCGTGGGACGCCGCCAGGATTCGCGCCTTGTTCGAATCGCATGGGCTAGTGGTACAGGAGTGGGCCAAGACGCGTACCGACTCGCTGGTGATCCGGGATCCCGGCATCGCCCCGCCGGCCGTGGCGTAGGGCATGAGCTCACCGATGCCCGAGTGGCTTGGGTGGGTCGCCACCGCCGCGTTCGCGGCCTCGTAGCTGTGCAAGGACCAGGTCGCGCTCCGCCGGGTGCAAGCCGCCGCGGCGTATCTGTGGGTCGTCGTCTATGGCCTCGTCATCCACGCGATGCCGGTGGTCGTGGCCAATCTGGTGGTGGCCGGCGTCGCGGTGTATTCGTCGTTCAGTCGGTCTGGCCGAACCGGATCAGGGGAGCAGTCGCCGCTCGCGGAGGGCTGACCCTACGTGAGCGGATCACCCCGCTCTGCCGCGGGGCTCGGGCATCTTGCTCGAATAGGAGATGTCAGACCATGCGAACCACGCTACAGGAAGCAGGACGGGCATCTGGGCGTTAGCCAGTCCTCCAGCCAGCCGCTAGGACAACTGCGGCGTGCGGGTCCGGCGGCATTAGCCCTGTCCAGAAGAGCGGCATGAGGTTTAGTGTCCGCAATCCGTCGCACTTGCCGTACTTTACTCATTCAAATGTCGGAGTTTGCCGAAGTCGATCAGCGCCTTCCTCTGCAGTATCCTGACGGCCGCTGGCAGAATCGTTATGCGGCGGTGGGCCTTCTTCTTCGTCTAGGTCGAGCCGTCAACGCCAGATGGTAGCCCTCCGAACGTGATGCCGCACCACGACGGTAGTCCGGGTGCGCGTCGTTCACTCAAACCGTAGACTCGACTAGAGAACCTGCACTGACACCTCGCCTAGGTCGTGAGCACCAGCTTCCCTTTTACGCTGCCCTCGAGCCGCCGGTGGGCCCGCGCCACGGCAGTCATCGGGAACGCCTCGTCCACGTGGACTCGAAGCCGCCCGCTGTCCACCCACTCGGCCAACTTCTCCAACCCCGGTGAGTCGGGCTCGACGATGATCCCGGCGAATCGCCGGCCGGCAGCCTTCACCCTCGCGGCGAGCTGGGCGTTGGTGCGCTCGACGATCGTGACGAGCAGGCCGCCGGGCCGCAGCGTCCGAAGCGACCGGTCGGCGTAGTCGCCGCCGACGGACTCGAGCACCGCATCGACGTCGCGCGCCACCGCTGCGAAATCCTCAGCCTCGTAGTCGATCACCTCGTCGGCACCGAGCTCTCTCACGAAGTCGGCCTTGGCGCGGCTCGCCGTTGCGATCACCTGGGCCCCCAGCCCCTTGGCGATCTGCACCGCCAGATGGCCGACACCACCCGACGCGCCGTGGATCAGGACTCGCTGACCGGGCCGGACCTGGGCAACGTCCACCAGGCTCTGCCAGGCGGTGAGGCCCGCCAGGGGCAGCGCGGCCGCGTGCACGTGATCCAGCGAACGCGGCTTGCGGGCCAGCTGCCGCGACGGCGCGGCGACCAGTTCAGCGTAGGCACGCGCCGCCCGCGGGAACATCGGCATACCGTAGACCTCGTCGCCCGGCTGAAATCGATTCACGCCCGGGACCACGTCTTCCACCACGCCCGAGATATCCCAACCGAGGACGAAGGGCGGTTGGCCGAGCATCGGGCGGGAGCCACGCCGGATGCTCGCTTCGATCGGATTGAGTCCGATCGCGCGGACTCGAACCAGTACTTCGGTGGGAACGGGCTGGGGCGGGTCGATCTCGACGACCTGGAGCACATCGGGGTCGCCGAAACTGTGCTGTGTTATGGCTCTCATGTGAACGTTTCAGCTGATGGGTAACAGGTGTTATCACCTGATGGGTGACAGGTGGCGCCAGGATGTGGGAGACGTTGACTCAGCAGTGGTTCCAGCGAATGCCGCCATTGGTCGACACGCGCCGGATCTCGAAGTGCTCCGGGTAGGTGATCGGCCGGAGTCGCGGCACGTAGAGTCGATCCGAGGGGGCATAGAGCGCTGCCGGTCGGAACAGGCCTATGCGTTCGTACCACCGTCAATCTGTAGCACGGTGCCGGTCGCATAGCCATTGCCCATCAGGAAGATGGCCGCATCTGCGAGCTCTTCGGGTCGCCCAACGCGACCGACAGGCAGGCCAGCCCCGATGGATTTCAGAAGTTCGGCACGTTCTTTCTCTGGCACAAAGCTCCAGGCAGGTGTTTCGACGACGCCCGGCGACAGGACATTCACTCGAACGGGTGCGAGGTCGAGCGCCAGCGTCCGGGCGAAGCCATCTAGCGCAGCGTTGACAGCAGCAACGATGCTGGCACCCGCTAATGCCTTGTAGGCCGCCGAGCCACCGAAGAACGTCACAGACCCGTTCGATGGGATGCGCGAGGCAAAGTGCCTAACCAGATAGACCGCCCCCCAGAACTTGGCAGCGAACGTCGACTCGATCTCGGCATCGCTGATCTGGGCGAAAGGCTTGAAAGTCAGATCCGCAGCCGTCGTCACAATGTGGTCGACCTGCTGGATTTTTTCTGCGAGTGTCGCGATGTCGGACTCGACGCTGATGTCCGCGTGGTGCGTCACCACATCACCATCGATGGCCGTCTTGGCCTCTGCCAGCCGTTCGAGGGAGCGTCCCACGATATGTACCGTCGCCCCGAGTGCAGCAGCTTTGGCCGCCACTGCCATACCCATGCCAGAGGAACCTCCGGCAACGAGCACGCTCTTGCCTTTAAGTGAACTTTCCATAATCCAACTCCTTGATTGAGAAGTCATCAGCGACTTTGCCGGCAAACGTTCACCCCACGATGGGCCCTGCGACCTCGGCTTGCGCCTCGGCCTTTGTTCATATCAGGATCCTCATTCGGGTCTCAGAAAATCAGAGCGCGGCGCACGACGACCCGCGCCGTCACCGCATCGGACGGCACTGCGTAGATCTCCCCGGAGAAACCCAGGACTGGGGTCGCGCGCCAGGTAAGCCCGCCGAAGAGTGCCATGCGGTCCAGATCCGCCAACACAAGCTGGTTGTCGAGCTGGTTGAACCGATTGGTAAAATTGACCTGGAATCGGGGGCGCATCCGGTTGTACCCCGTGCCCACGTAAGGGAGCAGCCGGCCGCCGACCATCGGCCACGAGGCTGCGACATCGACTCCAAGGATGTTTGGCCGGAACCCGTCATCCGAGCGCGTGCCGCCGAAGCACTCGCTGGTTGGGTCCCTCAGCGCGCGGTCGGGGCACGTTACTGGGGCTTGGATCGAGCCGAAGGTGGCGTAGCCTCGGAGTCCCACGACGAACCCGTCGAGCGTGCCGAATGTCTTGTCGATCGAGAGCCCAAGCAGGTTTGCGCGGACGCCGTTCACCCGGATCGGCGGAACCCAGCTTGCCTCGAATGCGAGGCCGAACGGCAGCGGCAGCGCGAGCCGGGGACGGGGTAGCGCGGGAAGGAGATTGACGGCCTCGGGCCCCTTTCCCGGCCGGCAAATCGTCGGCGTGGCCGTGGCAGCGTCGACGTGGGGGATGTAGGCACCCTCCAATCCCACCCGAATTCCGGGAAGTAACTCGGGCGCTCCCGCGCGACTGAAGACCAGTGGCAGTGAGAGCAATGCCATCGTCCTCGCCTCGTTCGAAGCACTGCCGGGCAGGCACTCGCGCTGTGCTGCAAGCGGTGGGGCCGCGGCAACCGCGGCCAGAAGCGTGATTGCGAGCTGGAGTCGCATCAGCGCACCGTGATAGTCCAGCACGCGCCGCTGGTGGCGCTGCCATGTCCATGCATGATGTTCAACCTTGCCTCCTCTGAGGTCGAGCCAACGTTATGAAGCGCACCCGTCTACCGTTGTCGGCGAGCCAGGCCCCCGGCTATCAAGTGTCTGACGCAGCGGGCGGAGTCGGCCGGCCGACAGCGCCACATGTTTTCTCACGGCCGCTCGATGTACACCCGATCGTCACGAGACTCGTGCCTGGACGTCGAGGTATTCGCCCACCACCGTGGTGGTACCGTTGGTGGCGAGGTTGTAGTGCTGGAACAGCCGGGTGAGCTCGTCCCGGAGCTGGCTCGCGCCATCGGGACCTGCCGTGCGGAGCGCTGCGACCGTGGGCGCGTAAGCCGCGGCGAACAGTTCGGTCACGGCCGCGGGGGGAAATGGGAAGCGAAGTTCCAGGGTTCGCGTGGTGCAGGTCAACGACGTGAGCCCGCCGCGAAAACGCCATCGAACGACTTCCTCATTGCCCCACTCCAGCGGGCTCGGTACTCCCGAGGACAACGGCACCAACGACGCCTGGGCGCGCAACAGCTGCCCGATGAAGCCCTCAGGAGTCCAGTTCGCCATAGCCACGCGGCCCCCCGGACGGGTCACTCGAAGCAGCTCAGTCGCGGCTCGGTCCGGCGGATGGGCGAACATCGCGCCGAACATCGTCACGGTGGTGTCGAAGTGGCCATCGTGATAGGGAAGCATCTCTGCCTGAGCAACGTCGAAGGCTACGATGCAGCCGGCTCTGCGGGCTGCCAGCCGAGCTTGCGCGATCAGGTTGGGGGCGCTGTCGATCCCGTAGGCGCGAGCGCCGGCCCGAGCCGCCAGGGTCGCAAGGTTACCGGTGCCGCAACCGACGTCGAGCACGGACTCACCCGGCTGTAGCGCCAGCCGGGCGATGAACGCTCTGGCGCCGGCCACGAAGCTGCGAGCGATGGAAAGAGAGTCGCCCGAGCCCCAGACTGACGGGGCACCCGAGAGGGGCTCTTCCGACCACGCGCGGGCCACCGGAGTGGTACCGTCGGCGCAAGCCGCGATGGGCGCCCATTCCCGCGTGTTCATGGGGCCGCCACCACCACGACCACGCCGGTCATCAGATCGCCGTGGATGGCGCAGTTGTACTGGTAGGTACCGGGCGTGGGGAAGGTCAGCTGGTAGGTGCTTCCGTCCCCCGTCTCGATACGGCCGCTGGTGAAGCTCGGCATACCCACGGACTGCACGTTGTGCGGCACTGAACCGGTAGCCGCCCACTTCCAGGTCACATTGCCGCCGGCCAAGATGGTATCCACGGCAGGATTCGCCGACCCATTCCGGTCGCTTCGGAAGAAGTTGTTCCCCAAGGTGACCGTCACGGTTTGGGGAGTCGGGCCGCCACCCGTGCCTCCGCCCCCGCCCCCTCCGGTGCCACCCCCTGGGCCGCCGTTGGGCGGGCCACCTCCAGGAGCGGTCGCCATCGATCCACCGCAGCCCAGGAGCAGAGCCGTTACCAGTGCTCTGTACCCCAGCCGTCTCATACCACGCATGTCGAAGCCCCCCACATGAGATGTCGACTC
>DATJGL010000130.1:0-19830 GCA_035495075.1 Gemmatimonadales bacterium | reverse complement strand
GGAATGAAATCCTGTTCCTCATCCAAGTCGTTCGATGCGTAGATCTCGTTGATGCTCGCGTTCTTCCCGATCAGCGAGGCCCCGGCGTTGTCCGGCTGCTGTTTCATATTGACAGTGAACAACTGACCCTCGTAGAAAGCGAGCATCTGACTTGCGGCGCCATTCGTGCTTCCTGCAGTGGCGAGCAGCCCCGCGGGCTTCGCCATAGAAGGGCTCGTGGAAGGCGCAGTCGTACTGAGCCCGCCATCTTGCTGACATGCGCTCGCGAAAATCGAGACCGATACAAGAGCGATGAATGCACGCGCCGATTTCCATCCGATGTCCATTTATCTCTCCTCAGATGTTGGTGTTCCGTCTCCCGGTCGAGCGGTATCTTGGGCGTCTGGTTTGGCGCCTCGTCTTGGTAGACCCGTCGAATGCCGGCAAAAATTCCCGGGAATACCGGCCCAGCTACCTGAGTCTCCTCTCTAATGTGGCCTACCCGTTGAGCGTGAAGACCACCCCATCCTTGGACGAAGTAGATGACGGCCATGGCTATGTTGAAGACTCCCGGAAGCGCGAGAAAGCGCTTGGAGCCAGAACCATTGGCCATTGCCTAGCCACCCAGCCTTCTGCCCCGGTAGCCGCTACCCGCGCTTCCCAGGTGGTTCGCCACGCTGCGTGTCGGCCGCCGTTTGACGGGCCAACACCGCCATGCCTGGCGGCACGGCAGCGAAGACATCAGAATGCAGGACCAGCGGTGAGGCGTCGGCGCTGCCGCACATGAAAAGGCCCGGCTGGTGAGAGCCGGGCCGCGAGGCGCGTAGGATGAGGACAGCAGTTACAGATCCTCCGAGCGGGTCGTGAACAGAAACGATATACTACTGTCACGCTGGCTGTCACAGCATGCCCGTGCAATACGTTCAGGTCGCATGCAGGGGCACGCGTAAGTCCGTGATTCTGGCGGCCAGGCGTGCGAGGCGCCCGCCGGTGCCTGCTTCGGGAGCAGGAGGTCCCCGGTTCAAATCCGGGCGCCCCGACTGAGCCACACAAGCCCCACACCGGCTTTCGGTGCGGGGCTTGTTCACATCAGGCACCGTCGTGCGACGCATGCGTCGCGGATGGAGGAAGCAACGCCACCAGCGCGTATAGTCGCGCCTCCGACTCCGACAGCAGCCAGCCATCCACCGAAACAACGCGGCCCGCGGCAAAATCGTCGCGAGATCGCTGGGCCAGCCATTCTTTGAGCCCCGCGGTTCCCGCCGGCCCTTCTCCCTGATTCTGGCGCGGCAGTGTCAGCTCCGTCACGAGCGCCTCTACCCCCGCCTCGGCCGGGGCAGTGGCAAGGTAGGCGCGGCCTATCACCCGGGCCGCTTCGGTCTCGCGCAAGCAACCCGCGAGACGATGCGCGGCCCACAGTGCTCTCCCTACCGGGCTCGAGGCCCACCCCGCGGCAATCCGGAACCACGGGTCGATCCGGCTCGCAGGGGCGGCGAGAAGGGCCAGGACGAAGTGGCGACGGCTCAGAGCCATGTCATGGTCACGTCAACAATGCCTTCACGTGGTCAGCCAAGCGGAGCGACAACGCGACGATGGTCAATGTCGGATTGGTGTAGCCAACCGTTGGAAATACCGAGCTCCCGGCAACGTAGAGATTGGCGATTCCATGCACCCGACAGTCTGCGTCGACGACCCCGTTGCGAGGATCACTTGCCATTCTGGTGGTGCCGAGATGGTGGTAGGAGCCGCGGACGCCGGGCGGGGGCCAGCCGCTATAGTCGGGCACCTGGGAGCGGTCGAGCCTGCCTTTACCGTCCTGGAACTCCGGTCCCTCCAGGTGGGCGCCTTCCGGGATGACCCGGACGCGTCCCAGCCCGGCACGACCTACCTCTTCTCCCAGAATCTCCATTCCCCGCCGAAAAGTGTGCTTCTCGAGCTCGCCGAATCTCCAGTCCAGCTTGACCCGGCGCATGCCGAGCTCGTCTCTCTCATCAGAGAGAGTCACCCGGCTCTCAGGGTTGGGCGCCTGCTCGATGTGGCTCGTAAGAAGGAATGCCGGGATCTTTTTCTTCGGTTCCAGAAACGTGAAGTAGGCGTACATGGAGATGTTGTCGAGGTCGGTAATCGCCCGCCAAAGATGCTCCGGCAGGTCGTCCGGCACCTCACCACGACGCAGGGCTTCCACCAGGTCGTCGGCTGCTTGAATGCCAGGGCCGGACCAGCGCAATGCCGTGAGTTGCGCTACATCATCCAGCCAGGTCCTCATGTTGAGCAGCCGTTCGGTTTGCTGGGTGTCCGGCGAAGGGACCAGGTAAGCGCAGCGTTTCACACCAAACTGCCGCAGGCTGTTATACAGATCGGTGACGAGGTCGTCGCGTGATGCGAGAAAAAACGCACCTGACACCGTCAGGTGTTCTCCGAAGTACCTTCCCACGACGTCGTGTTCGTTCCCTATGCCGGCCGGCCGATGCCGATCGGAGGCCAGCAGCAGACGGGCGTTCTCGATGGCTCCTGCCGCCAGGATGTAGGCCCGCGCACGGATGGTGAACCGCCCGCCGCCGATGTAAGCCGCGTGCAACCGGAGCACTTCCCGGGCATTGGGTGTCGTCTCGATCTCGACGAGATTGCCGCAAAGGAGAACACTGATGTTCGAGGCACCCCCGATCTCCTCCCGATAGAGTTGACCGAAACGGGTCAACGGGCTGAACTGGGAAAACGCAGTGAGCAGCCGACGGCTGGCGAGTGGCAGGGCCTGGGTTGTGGGTGTCACCCAATTCCGCAGGTCATAGTCATACGGCCCCAGCTGGCAGAGCGGCTGGGCTCGGGCGTAGTAGGGGTCGAGCTGCGCTCGCGACAGCGGCCAGCCGCTGTGTGCCACCCAGGCCCTGTGCTCGAAGTCGGTAGCATCCAGCGGCCGACACACACCGCCCCAGTGGCTCGAGGAGCCGCCGAAAATGCGCGGGCGAATAAGCCCAAGATCGTAGTATTGAAAGCCGACGTTTTGACCCTTTGTCAACGCCTGGGTAGCCAGGTCCAGGTCGAAGCCGCCGCTTTCGAGCACGCACACCTTTCTCGCTGAGCCGATGAATTCGCGCGCCAGGGTGATGCCCGCGGGGCCCCCTCCCACGATGCAGACATCGGCGCTCAGATCGGTATGTGGCGGGAGAGTGCGCGCGTCGATGAACAGGCGTCAGCTCCGGGCGATCCGGGAACTACCCCGGGAAGTCCACAGGAGTGCGAGCCGACTTCCGACTTCGGCGGCGGCGCAGGCAGCAACGGTCACGGCCAACGCCTCCAGAAGAGGGCCGGCTTCGTAGCGGCCGAGGTTGTAAAGTCCGACGAAGGCCAAGATCAACAACAGAGCGAACCCGCCGGCTACCCAGACCCCCCACCGCCAGCCGCGGTTCGGCCACCTGAAACCGAATGCGAGGGCTAACAGTGCGGATACCGCCACCGCTAGAACCGCCGGGTGGTTATCCGCGAAATTGAACTGAGCTAGTATACCGACCACTGTGATAGGGACGATTCCGGCAGCCGCCAACGCCGCCAGATAGACGCGCAACTTTTTGCGCTTGATCTCTCCTGGTTGTGAGAGGTTCATGATCAACTCGAAACCCGGATTGCCGCCGCAGCCGCGGTTATTGCCGCCTGCGTGCGGTGAAGGGGCCTGACTAGGCGCGGCCGCTGGTCCAAACGTATGGGTGAGAGAAACGCCGGATCCCAACGCGTTTCATTACTAATGTACTGCCGTTCGTGCGGTTGACTAGGTCGAGAACGCTCCGCTCCGGGACAAGCTCTCTGGTATCGCGCGGCCACTTCACACCAGGACTGCCGTGACCCGACCCGCAACCGTCGCTGCTCCCCTCACAATCATCCTATTCGGCCTGGCCGCGGTTTTTACGCTCACACCCTGGGCGACGCCTGCCATTGGGCTTGCGCTGGGCGCCGCGCTGGCGCTGACCGTCGGCAATCCGGCACCCCGACTGACCGGCCGGATCGCGCGCTGGTTGCTTCAAACCGCCGTCGTGGGGCTCGGTTTCGGCATGCCGTTCGGGGCGGTCCTGGCGGCCGGGCGGATGGGCGTGGGCTACACGGTCGCGGGAATCGCCACGGCGCTGGTGCTTGGCTCTCTCTTCGGCTACTGGCTGCACGTCGAGCAGAAAACGTCATTCCTCATTACTGCGGGAACCAGCATCTGTGGCGGCAGCGCCATCGCGGCGGTCGGTCCCGCTATCGGCGCGCGACCGGAAGCGATGAGCGTCGCGCTGGGAACGGTCTTTCTGCTGAACGCAGTCGCGCTCTATCTCTTTCCGCCGGTAGGGCATCTTCTCCACCTGAGCCAGCATCAGTTCGCGATCTGGGCCGCTGTGGCCATTCACGACACCAGCTCGGTCGTAGGCGCCGCGGCGAGCTACGGGCCGATGGCGTTGGAGCAGGCCACGGTGCTCAAGCTTGCGCGCGCGCTTTGGATCGTGCCCCTCACGGTCGGCGCCGCCGTCGTAGCCCGCCGGATCGGAGGCGTGACGGGGGCGCGGGTGCCGCTGCCCTGGTTCATCGGCTTGTTCGCGCTGGCAGCGATTGCCCGCTCGGTTCTGCCGGCCTCGGCCGCTCCCGCGCTCGACGGAATCGCTCACGCAGCCCGGATCGCGCTGGTGTTGACGCTCTTCTTGATCGGCGCGACTTTGACTCGAAGTACGCTGGGAAGACTCGGGCCCCGCCCGTTCTTGCAAGGGGTCTTGCTGTGGGCCGCCGTCGGTGGGTTGTCTCTGCTCGTGGCCGCGCGTTGGGTCGAGCCCTGAGCTAGCCCGGCCGATACATGATCACCCGGGCACGCTCGAGCGTAATGAGACCACCGCCGATCATCTCGTCTAGCTCCGGCAGAATGGCCTCGATCCGCTCTTCGGTGTCCACGCATTCGACCACGATGGGCAAGTCGAGCGACAACAGCTCGAGCCGGTCCGTCCTGATCGTCGAGCTGGCGCCGAAGCCCATGATGGCGCGGAAGACCGTGGCGCCGGCGTACTGGCGCGCCCGCAGCAGCTCGACGATCGCTTCGTACAAGGGCTTCCCGTGATAGCGGTCGCGCTCGCCGATGTGAATGCGCATCAAGGTGCGCTCGCCTTTGAAACCGTGCATGACTCCTCCCGGAGGGCGGCCGGTTCCGACTACCAGCGGCGCCGGAGCGTCACGACTTCACGGGCCAGCACCATCCCGCTAGCCACTGCGATGAGTACCAGTCCGACGCTCAGCGCGATGTAGATCGCCGCACGACGATATTCACCGTCTTCCAGCAGGCGCACCGTCTCGTAGCCGAAGCTCGAGAACGTCGTGTAACCACCGCAGAGCCCGGTCGTAAGCAGTGCCCGGGCATCGCTGCCAATGGCAGGCGTCTCGAGGGCGTAGCGAAGCAGGAAGCCCAGGAGCAGCGAGCCGGTGATGTTGATGAGGAGAGTGCCAATCGGAAACGAGGGGCCGAATCGGTTCTGAATCCACCCCCCGAGGAGCAGTCGCGCAACGCCGCCAACGCCGCTGCCCAGGGCCACGTACCAGACTATGCGCATGAGGGGAAGTCGAGGCGCGGAGCGGGCTGCATGCAGGCTCTCCTACGGTGAGTGAATCATCGCAGGAGCTATCAGCCGTTGGCGGCGGTTCGGGGTGAGCCCCATCACCCGTGAGGTCCGACGCCCAAGCCTAAGCCAAGCGGACCGGCAGCGTCAACGGCGCAACCGGCTGACCGCCGCGCGATCGCGATATACATTCGAGGGTACATGACCCGTTGCTTCTTGTTGCTGGTAGACGGCCTGCGTCGCGACGTCGCCGAGTCTGAGCTCGACGCCGGAACCCTGCCGAACCTCGCCGCGATGGTGGAAGAGGGCGGCCGTTCCTGCGCGATCACGGCGTTTCCGTCGACCACCAGCGTGGCGTACCTCCCGTTTCTCACCGGCTGCATGCCCGGCCGCTGCGACATCCCGTCGATCCGATGGCTTGATCGCCAGCGATACCACGGGCGCTGGTGGCGCGATCGAGCAGCGGTCCGGAGTTACTGCGGCTATCAGGCGGTCCTGCTCGACGATGATCTCGCCCCCAACGTGCGCACGATGTTCGAGCTCGTGCCTCAGAGTCTGGGGCTGTTCACGCCGGTCGCGCGTGGCCTATCGCCCGATCGGGACCCGACCAAGCTGTCACGCAAGCTCTGGGGAATGGTCGCGCACTTCGCGGAGTGGCATCAGCCGGCGGACGACGCGGTCGCGCGCCATCTCATCGCTGCAGCGGGCGGTCTGGCGCGTTTCGTCTTTGCCCAGTTCCCCGCCGTGGATGGCTATGCGCATCAGGACGGGCCGAAGGCGCCATCGGTACGGCGAGCGCTCCGGAAACTGGACGCGGCCGTCGGCCGCCTGATTGAAGCGCTCCGCGCAAGCGGCGAGTTGGAACACTCGCTGATCCTGCTGGTGAGCGACCACGGTGCGTCCTCGGTGCAGACCCACCTGGATCTGGCCGACTGGTTTCGCGACCATGGCGTTCCGGTGCTGGCGCATCCGGTGATCTGGCGACGCAAGCCCAGGGCCGCCGTGATGGTGGCGGGCAACGGGTCCGCAATGGTGTATGCCCGACCGGACGAGTCACGTGAGCGGCGCTGGCCACTGGAGCGGCTCCGCCGCCCGGAGGCGTTCGGAACGCGGGAGGATATCGTCGCGGCGCTCCTCTCGGAGCGAGCGGTGGGGTTGATTGCGGCGGAAGACGAGGATCGAGGGGTGCGGATCGCGTCGGAGGCCGGTGAGGCCGTGCTGCAGCGGCTGGGGCCCGGAATCTCCTATCGGCCGGTGACCGGTGATCCACTCGGGATCGGTCGACCCTGGCTGGCGACGGAACGCGCCTGGCTCGAGGCAACCTGGGACGCGGAGTACCCCGACGCGGCGTACCAGTTGATGGACCAGTTTCGCTCATCCCGGACTGGCGATCTTGTCGTCGTGGCCCGTCCCGGTTTCGATTTTCGTGATCGCTGGGAGATTCCCGAGCATCGCGCGGGTCACGGCAGCCTGATCCGGGACCACATGCAAACGCCCGTATGGTCCAACGTACCCCTCCCCGACGGACCGATCCGCACCGTCGATCTTTTTCCGGCGATGCTCCGCTGGCTCGGTGTCGAACTGCCGCCGGCGGTAGACGGGGCGGCTCCCTGGCTGCCCACCCCCGGACCTGCGGCCGGAAGACGCCCCGTAGTGGTCGGCTAGTTCCGCCCGTTGCCCTGGCCGCTTTCGACGGCCACAGTCTTTCCCTGCTGGTGCGCTTCCACGAACCAGAGCCACTTGTCCACGCCGCGCGAGATCTCGGTCAGGATGTCCGCACTGTCCGCGTCGTCCAGTTCGTTCATCTCATTGATCCCGAGCCGGGCCGTTCGGCCGAACTCTGACAGCGCGTCGGAAAGGGCGGCAACATGCTCCTCTCCGGAGGAAATGGCGGGGGGGTAGTCGATCAGCGCGCTGCGTTGAGCCACGAGTCGGGCAGTTCCCTCCGCGATACCGCCTAGCTGCACTACACGCTCCGCGATGAGGTCGACGTACTCTTCGACCGCCTCGTTGACTTCGTCGAACAACTTGTGCAGCGCGATGAAGTTGGGACCCTTCACGTTCCAATGGGCCTGCTTACACTGGGTCTGGAGGTCGATGCAGTCGGCCAGGCGCTGGTTCAGCAGCTCGATCGCCTCGACTCGGCTGGTCTCGGGCAAGTCGTTCTTGGTGGAATAAATCCGTGTCGTTTGCGGCCGAGCCGATTCTCGCGAAGTTCGGGTCGCGGTCCCGTGGGCTGGGCGGGCAGTTGCCGTGCGTGCCATGTGTACTGCTCCCGGTTGCTGGGTTGGTTGTCTGGAGGATGCAACCTGCTTGGGTGCTGCCATGAGTCTTGAACGTCCTTGCTGCACAGATCGAATCTGCATCCGAACCCGCAATCGGACAGAGGTCGCCGTCACCAATCCGGACCGTCCCAGGGAGCGAGCCCGTAACGCGTTCCTGCACCTTCACATAACCGCCCGAGGCATCCTTGACAGACGAAGTTCTGCGTTGATCCTTCGGCGATGATGCTGCGGGCCCGTTTCGTACTGACCGGTGTCTGGCTTGGCGTCTGGTGCGGTGTCGGAGCCTCTAAGGCAAATGCGACGTCGTTTAAATGGGCGCCGGACTCGGCTCTCAGCGCGGCGCCGTGGTCTGCATGCCCGCGGTGCAATCGGACCCAACCCGGCACCGATCCCTCGTCGGCACTCACCGGAATAACCACCGACTACACGACCTTGCGTCGGCTGGCAAACCAGGCTGACATGTGGCCGGTGACCTGGGCTGATGACGGCAATCTCTACACGTTCGGCAACGACGGAATGGGCTGGGGCACAACCTACCTCGCTGGCTGGACCTTGAATCGCTTGAGCGGCCTCCCGACCGGCGATCTCCGAACCCAAGGGGTACTGATCAACACCAAGCCTGTCGTGTTGGGGGTCGGGATCACGAGCATCGGCTCGAGGCTCTACATCGTCGAAGCCGTACCCAGCGGGGAGCGCGGCCGGTTTGGGCACTCGGACGACCATGGCCTGACCTGGGTCTACCCCGCCGGCGGCGGATGGGACTACGACTCGACCACACGACCCTGCAATCTGGCCGGCGGCCGCTTCGTACAGTTTGGCCAGGCGAACTCGGGCGCGATGGACGAGTATGTGTACCTCTACACCGGCGGCACGGGTGCGCCGGGCAATGTGGGACTCGCCCGAGCCCCCGCAGTGTCAGTGGACGTGCGATCGACCCACGAATACTTCGCCGGTCTCGACGATGCCGGCGCTCCGACCTGGACCCGTGACCCCACACAGTGCAAGCCGGTGTTGACCCTGCCCCGGACCAACTGGGGCAACTCACTGAGCTACAATCCGGTGCTCCAACGATTCCTGTTGGTCGAGTTTGTCGACTCGACTTCGACCGCGGAATTCTACGACGCGCCGAAACCGTGGGGGCCGTTCACCCTCGTCACCCGAATCGAAGCACTGGGTGGCGACACGATGCGGAAGTTCGACCTCAACTTCATCAACAAGCCGGGATGGCTCTCCGCGGATGGCCTGACCTGGTGGGCCGTGCTCTCAGGAGCCGGCAGGAACACCGGCTGGGACAGCTTCAACGCGCTCCGATTCACACTGTCGACTATGGGGATCTTGCCCCCGCCTCCCTCGTTGCCTGGTCGGGATTCCCTGGAGTAGCACTGAGCCGTTCGGGACAGAGTACGGAGCTGATCGAAAGCACCTGCGTTTAAGGCATCAACCGCGAGGCGCGCCGCATACCGCCGGTCTTGTGACCTGGCTCATAGTCAGCTTCGACCAGCCACCCCATGATTAAGCGCGTTCCCGAAAGGGTTCGCTCTGAGCCAAGTCGAGATAGCCCTTTCAAAGAGGGCGTAGCGGCTTGGCTCTTCCAATTCAGGGAACCCGACGATGGCACAGACAGCCTTGGCACGATGGCCCAGTCCAGCCACGCCACGTTCGCGTGGATTGTCTTGCCGGCCAGGCCGGACTACCTGAGCGCCTTTACCGACCGATCGCGTCGATGGCTACGCGCCGCAGCAGGAAGGCGATTTCTCTATCTGGATCTCGTCCAGGAGCTCAAGCAGCCCCCGCCCGACTCGATCGACCCGATGTTCCTGCCGCCCAGTGCGGAGTTCAGGGCTGCGAGCCCGGACGCGGGCGGACACTACACCGAGCGTGGCAACGCTTGGGTGGCCGATCGGATTTACCAATTCCTCAACACCGTGCCGGCCCTTTCGCGGCGCCCGTCGGGCCACACCTCCGATCCGCGCGACCCAACAACTAGCCGTCGGGAGCGAGTTCGCGGATGCCGATCGGCATGTGCGGTCTCAGGTGGTGGCCGCAGCCCGCGGCTGGGCGGGGGCCGACACGTTGGTGCGGTGCTACCAGCAGGCGGCGAGGTGTTCCAAGACGCCAAGGAGGGCGCTCTGGCTTGGCCGGTCCGGAGGCCAAGCGGGTGCTGGCACTCGCCGATCGTCTGATGCAGCACGAAGCGAACGAGGACGTCGGCGAATGTCGCTGGTTGATCGTGCCGTCCGATCCGGACGATTACACGACGCTCTGACGGCACGGCGACCCTGCGCCAGAACGGGAGGGGGCCGCGTCGCCGCTAATTCCTCGCATCGGCGATGGCCAGCTACAACTTCAACGACCTGTCGTGATGCCCTGCTTGCGTTCGTGGCGGCGGTTTGGGAAGCGGTGGAGGTGGGTTAGGCCCGATCGAGGCGCTAGGTGATCGCGACATATCCGCCGGGTAGGGTCCTTCTTACCTGAACCCTGCCCCGTAGATCACCAGCGCAGCCAAGAAAATGGCTAACACCGTTGCAACCACCATCCAGCTCGTGCCGCGCTGCTGACTTTCTTGCCTCAGAAACGTCTCAACGCGAGTCGCTATTGATGGTCGTCGCGCTGCAGATGGTCCGGCAGGATGCTCAGACGTCGGCAACTGAGGCTTACTTGATGCTGCGGCGGTATCGTCGTTCATGGCTACCGACGAAGATGCATTGCTCGCTCGATTGGCGCTAGCGGATAGACTCCGGGTCGCAGCCGTGGATTTTGGTCTAGGGCCCTGCGCAGAACTCCACGCTTCCGTTCACGCCAATCCACTCCTTTGGATGGGCGGGAAATTGGTTTCCCCCGTTGAAGCGCCGGGACTCCTTGTTGCTGATGCTGCTACCGGAGTGGACCGGGATTCCATTCAAGCTCCCCCTGAAATCCCAGAGCCGGGTGCCAAATGCCTCTCTGGCCTGCGCCTATCCCGACGTGATCACAGGTGCCTTGCTGTCCAGACAGCTTCGCCCTCCGCCAAACGGGACAACCTATCCTGCAAAGGAGCCAACTGCTGTGAGTCAGCGCTGGTCAACATCGGGGCAAACGTTAGGACAACGTGGGTTGGCCCGGGTCCTAGGGGACTCTCGGGGACAACTACCCGACCCACGCAAGGCTCGCCGGACGACCCCGACGAACGGAGGGCCATTCAGTTGGAGGGCGCGGCGTGATGGGAAGCAGATGTGGAGATGCCTCCTGCCCGGCTCTCCCACTACGGTTTGCTGCAAACCTCAAGATTCCCGTTCCCGCCGATCCACTCCTTCGGGTGCGCCTTGAAGCCTCCCCCGCCGAAGCGGTGGGATTCCTTGTTGCTAATGCCGCTGCCGGAATTGACCGCAAGACCGTTGATCGTACCGTTCAGAATCATCACCCAGAAATGGGGCGTGATTCCCACGACGCGGTCTCTGGTGCGATCAATGGTGAGTTTCAGATCGACCGGCACTATGGTGAACGTGGTCTCCGCAGGTGCCGGTTCTCCCCCCGGGGCGCTGGAGTAGACTGTAATCGGCAGCTGGCCTCTCACGGTCGCGCTGTCGAGGCCGTAGACCGTCGTAAGCCCTGCTGTCGGATCGCTAACGATGTAGCCGAGGGGTGTGCCGTCAGGCGCATAGGCTGTCCACTGGAGGATGCTGTACCGGCCATCAGCCGCCATGCCGCTGTTGAGGTACCCCAAGCCCTCCGGGTCGTTGTTGGTGAAGTCGCCGAGACCCCACGAGCAGATCTGTTGCCCGGGATTGGCGGTGGCGAAGGCCGGGCCATTCGCTGGCCCAGTCGCGTCTTGCCCGCTACACGCTGCGAGCGCCAGGGCGCACAACAGGGTGCGTGTACGCATAAGAACCTCTGTTGGCATGTGGGAGTGCTGGCAAAGCTACGGCAAGGACCGGCCCCTGCAAGCCACCCCTCGCCCGCTCAGGCTCGCCCGCTTCCGGACAGTGCCCCGCCCGCGATCGGAAGCGACACCCGCCCCCCGGCTTCCGCCGGGTGTGCCTTTGTCGTGGGATTTGCTTGGAAAGTGACGCTACGGTCCGGTACACAAATCGTCAGGCGAATCTGGCGCTACCCTCGCCTCGGTCGGTTAAACAGGCCGCCGCGCCCTTGGACTTGGCTATATCGTGGATTCTTGACCTTGTAGAGCCCGGGGTGACGGCTCTCACCGCCGTCGGAGTCACGGTGTTCAATGGTGTGCTGAGGCATTGACACTCCAACGCCGCTGTACTGAGCCCAAGGTTTCCCAGCTTCCACCCAGGCCGGCCCCATGCGCTCCGCAATAACGCTCGCCTTCGTCGCGTGCACGCTTATCGCCTGCCAAGACGCCACGCAGCCAGGGATCACCGAGGCAGACCCGCATGGCCAGCCCCATCAAGAAGGTCGCACCCTTATCGACCTAGGAACTCTTGGAGGACAGACCAGCCTCGCCTCTGATATAAATGATCACGGCACAGTTGTGGGAACCTCCCAAACGGCTGCTGGAGCATCACACGCATTTCGGTGGACACAAGCGGACGGCATGGTCGACCTGGGAACACTTGCCGGCGACGAGAGCAGTATGGCTGTCGCTATCAACAACCAGGGAGATGTGCTTGGCGAGAGCACTTCGAGCAGCGGGCCCGTCCACATCGTGGTTTGGCAGAAGGACAAAGGCATCGCAACACTTAATATTCCGCCGCTAGACAATGCCGCCATGCGTCCTGCTGACTTGAATAATCAAGGAGAAGTCGTAGGCAACGCGGTCGGAGGAGCAGACTTCACCAACCGGGCTTGGTTGTGGAGCGCAGAGACAGGCCTTGTTGACGTGGGCATTAAGTTGTTCTCGCGCCCGTTTGAGAACTATGCGAGCCAGATTAACGCTGTCGGCTCTATAGTCGGTACGCTAGGCAGCGGAGCCGGCAACGCGAGGGCCTTCTTACAGAGTCCGTCTGGGCTTATTGACATCGGAGTTCCTGAGACCTTCGAACCGGATCGATCGGATGTATTCGGCGCTGCCATAAACGAGGGTGGCACAGTGGCGGGCTGGGCTCAAGATTTTGTCGAGCAGGTGAGAACAGCAGCCTTTACCTGGACTCGCCAGCATGGGTTTACACTGCTTTCAACTCTCGGCAATGACGGCGTCGGTATCGCGACCTACGATCTCAGTGACTCTGGTATGGTCGTCGGGACAGCCCCCGCCACTGCGACGGAGTCTGCTATTCATCCCGTGGCCTGGCCCACACCGGACCGCGTCATCGACTTGGACCCCTCTAACCCGAACGCGGGAGTGGCATTGGCAGTCAATAATGCCGGCCAAGCCGTGGGTTGGAGAGCGTTTGACAACTCAGGGCAGATCCGTGCGACTCTGTGGGATGTCCATGCAATCGCGAGGGAGAATACGTGGCAGGCTCCAGCGCTCGCGGGGCGGAGCGGTTCGGGCGCTAAGGCACCCCGTCAGGTGCCCGGGGCGGAAGCGTGTCTCTCGGATTTAAAAGCCCGAACGTCAAGAGCAAACCTTCTTGCATGCGTTGGGCGTGCAATGGGGCTGTCCCCTCAAGCAAACCCTTCTCAGTCATTAGATCATAGGGGCTATTGATGGGGCAGCTGCCCCGTACCGAGTGAGAGTGACTGCGCAGCGCCACCAAGTACCTCCGCTTCAACGACCTGATGGACCCCGAGCCGATTCCGAAGGCGACAGCCTATGCGCGAGTGATCGAGGCGGACGTGCCGATCGTCGTACAACACACGCGGCTCGACTCGAGGCAAAGGGGAGAATACGCTGCTGACGACCGATTGCGTTCGCCGCGGACCTCTAGGCAGTGCGCCAAGCTGACTGGCGTCACCGTCATTTTGAGATCGAGCTTACGGCAACCGCTGCTGGCACGGCGGACGAAAAGCGCCGATTGGTCACCGTTGGAGTCAAGACCGTTGAGGGTAAGGACTCGCTATATAGGTTCCACGTTGAGAGACAGGGATTGTTGAGGCCGACCCTGACGCGCCGAATCTGAGCATTCGAGAGTACGCGACCACCAGGGGCCACCAATGCTGTACCCGTTCTTGCGGGAAGCGGTTGCGAACCTGACGGGGCGCGGTCGTTTCGGGCCCGTATGGTTGAACCCGTTCAACTTCATGCTGCTTGCCCAAGAGGTAGCCAACGAAGGAACGGCCAAAACCGACACTTAAGCGCGCTCCGGACCGTGGCTAATAAATGGCCCCGGCTTTGTGAGCGCGGCCATTCGTATGTACCGGCACCACAATTGGTTGGGCTGGTATTGACTATGCGTGGTCCGGTCCCTTGCGCGGCTTACAGGCGGCGCTTAGGACCCGGTTCCTGCCTTCGATCATGCGCTCGTACTCTCCTTTTCCCCTATTGAGCGACCCGACGATGCGGTGGGTGCCGTGCCCGGTGGTCAAAGACCAAGCCGAGCTCATCGCGCCCCACCTCTTTGGGCACCAGGCAACCATCTTCTTTCCCTTCACCGCGTGAGCAACCGCGGACGCACCACCCTCCTGCTCGCGGCCATTCTTCTGCTGAGCCTCGGCCTAGACCTCTGGGGCAACCGGTGGGGGGCGCCGGCCCGGTGGCACGGCGACGAGATGTATCGAGACGCCCAGCGCATGGTGCAAGCGCGCAGCATCGATCCCCACCGCTACCACTACGGCGAACTGCACTATTACACCATCGCGCTGGTCGCGGTGGCTCCGGTCAGGCTCTACTCAGGGAGCTTCGATCCGCGCCCAGCCGAGAAGGGAACCATGGCCGACAGCGTTTGGGCGCGGCGGAACCAGGTTCGGATCATGCAGGCAGCCCGTGCGGTTTCCGGCATCTACGCCACGCTCCTGGTCGGACTGACCTGTTGGCTTGGGATGCTTGCGTTCGGGCTCGGAACAGGTTTGCTCGCCGCCGCGCTCCTCGCAGTCAATCCGTACCTGGTAACGATCGGCCACTTCGCGACAGTGGATGCGGGAGCTGACTTCTGGTATTGGGCGGCGTGCGCCGCCGGCTTCCAACACATGAAGGGCGGTCGGCCCTCGTGGCTCCTCGTGGCGGCCTTGCTCGGCGGGCTCGCAATAGGTCTCAAGGCGGACCGGCTGGTCGTAGTCGCGCCACTTCTCACCGCCTTCGCGCTTGCGCGGCCGCGGGCGCCTGTCCGGGATGTCATTCTGGCGGGGCTTCTCATTCCGGTCGGCTTCGTCCTCGCCAATCCGTCGATCATCACCGCGCCTTTCGGATACCTCGATGGCTACACCCGGGACCTCTGGTTCAACGCTCTGAGAAGCCCTCAGCAGTACGCATACCTGGCCCTTCTCCGCCACCTGCAGCAAGGCCTCGGATGGCCAGTCATCGCCCTCGTCGTGGTGGGCGGCGGCTATGGAGTTATCCAACTCTGGCGCACGGGCGAGCGGCCGAAAGTACTATGGTTCGCAATGGCTTTCCTGCCATACGCACTGCTCCTCGGCACGAGCAACAACAAGCCGTGGTACATGCCGATGCTCTTTCCACCGTTGCTCCTCCTCGGGGCGTTCGGTTGTACGGAAGGGCTCCGCCGGCTGACCCCAGCGTTCGCCGGGGCCGGCTGGGCCGGCGTTGCAGGCGTACTCGTGTTGTCGCTGTACCACTCAGTGGTGGTGGTGGCACAGTTCGCGAATGACGCCCGCGACGCCGCGGGCCGCTGGATCGTTGACCATGTACCGCCCGGCGCCTCCGTCCTCGTGGCGGGCCAGGGGCCGGCCCTTCCGCTCGGGCGTTACCAGGTCCGCCAGCCGACTCGGATGGAGCTCTGCGCCAAAGCGGTTGAGCCCAGAGAACGCTTGGAGCGAAGCCCACGCTACCGGGCATTCCGACAGTCGCTCCTCAGGCTCGAGCACTGGCTCGGAGCGCACGTCGGCACTCCCGTTCGACGGAAGCCGCCGTATCACGCGTGGTTCGATTGGTATGTTGAGCAGTGCGGGGCGCCGCAGACCGGCCACCCGGATCCCGATTATGTGGTAGTCGTGGCGAATGCGTGGGTGAAAGACCTCACCCGGGAGGAGCTCCAGGCGTCCTACCGCATCGTGAAGCACTTCGAGTTTTTGCACCGAGGTGGTCCATACTTGGAGTTCGTGAACCCCCCGGTGGATATTTACGCTCGCGATGCGACGAGCAATCCCGGAGTCCGGCGGGCACCGGTCCCTGACGACGTTTCGAACCCACCTTAGGCGGCCCAGGCCTCAGGAAGATCGGCTATTAAGCTCCCCAACCTCTTCATGATCGCGTTCTGCGGCGGGGTGATCGCATGACGGCGAGAGCTCGCAGGGGATCGGCGTCGAATCGGACCGCTTGATCCACTCGCCCAGCTTTGGGGCAACGGTGGTCCATCGCATCGCGCCGCTACGGTCTGACTCAAATATTCGGATGCTTTGGCCGTTTAGCTGAGCTATATCCGAAGGCTTTACCCACTCCGAAGCCGGTGAAGCCCCACCCCACTCTGATCGATAAAGACGTTCAACCAGTCTCTGGCCATAAACGCCTCCTTCGCTCGCTTCGTTTGGCGCCGCAAGTAGAAGGCGCTCGCGGCCACCCTACGGTCCCGTACCGGAGGCGTCAAGAGAACTGGAGGGCGCCCACGCTCATGCCAAAGGGCCTAGAACGGCTCGCATGCATCGTGATCGCCCGCCGCGCTCCGTACCACATGCGACCAGCGCGCTGCGGAAGCTCGGAGACTTGCTATTCGATGTAAGGGTGGCGCACTCGATCACTCAGCTCGTAAACGTCCAACGAGCGCCCTAGAGGCCAGCGAGCTTGAGGAGCGCGTCGAAAGACTCGAGGTCAGATTCGTTTCGGACGCCCAGGCCAGAAGACGGGGCGGCGAGGAATTCGCGTGCGCCTTGATGTCGATTGCTGGCAGCGAAGGCATCGGGCTTTGCTGCTTGATTGTCGCTGACTTTCACTAATGACGATCGGCGCAAGATTGGGTGACGGGGAGCTTAGTCGGAGGGGTCCTCGTCGGTAATCGAAAAGAGTGCGACCCGGTGAGGTTCGGATGATCGATCTGGCTCATCTATTCCGCGACTCGTGGGCGTGGTCGCTCGACCAGGCTGAGCCGTGGCACAACTGGGCCGCGCACGGTCTCATCGCGGCGAGCTTCGGGCTCGTCATCGGTGTCATCGCCAAGGCGTTCGGCGCCCCGTTCGGCGTGGGGCCGTGGACTGCGGCATCCTACTACGTGCTCCGTGAGAGCGAGGAGCTGATGCTCGCATGGGGCTTCCCCGCCTCTATCGACTGGAAGGACCACTTACTTGATGCGGGGGTTCCAGTCGTCTGTTCGCTCATAGTGTACCTGGTGAGCCTCCTAATACGCTACCGGGCCGGTTCGGTGGTCAGAACGCTGCCGTCGACCTCGCCAGAATGGCAGCGCCCGCGGCTAGGTTCCCGTTCCGCCAACCGGCCGCGTTTCACCAAAGCGCGCGATCCAGAGCCGGTCTTCTTCCAGCCTGGCCTCACGCCAGCGCGTCAACGTTCGTCGCGGCGGTTCCTCCATTGGCTCATCCGTTAGTCGAAACGTGCCCCAGTGGATCCCGAGCATGAGAGGGCGTGGCGCTTCTGGATGGCGAGCGATCAGATCCTCGTAGATGCGCACAGCCTCCTCCGGATCCACGTGGAGGCGTTCCATGAACCAGCGCGGATCGTATGCCCCAATTGGAATCATGACAAAGTCGAATGGCCCGCATCGAGCTCCAATCACACTGAACTCGGGGTGATAACCGGTATCGCCGGCGAAGAATGCGCGCTTCCCATCCAGCTCGAGCCCGAATCCGCACCAGAGCGACCGGTTTCGGTCGCCGAGCCGCCGATTGCTGAAATGCCGCGCCGGAGTAGCGGTCGCCCGACAGCCCTGGACCGAAGCTTCCTGCCACCAATCCAGCTCAATGATCTGGCGCGCGCCCCAACCTCGGATGTACGCGCCAAGCCCCAGCGGCACAATCCAGGTCGCCTGAGGATGTGCTCTCGCAATCCGCTTCACAGCCGGCCTGTCGAGGTGATCGTAGTGATTGTGTGACAGCAGGATGATGTCGATTGGTGGCAGCCCCTCGATTGCGAGTCCTGGACTCATGACGCGCCGCGGCCCGATCCACTGAACTGGAAAGGCGCGCTCACTGAACACCGGATCGGTCAGCACGTTCAGCCGTCCAATTTGTAGGAGTACGGTGGAATGCCCGATCCAAGTGGCGGTGAAATCGGGAACGCTCCCTCGAGGATACACGATTGCGGGCGATGCAGCAGCGAAGCTGCCTCTCCGCGGTGTTGCCGCCAGTGGTTGGAAACGTCGCTGAAGCGCCCATCGGATTAGCGCACTCAGGGCGTGTGGCTCACTGCCCGGCCAAGGGTTGCGAAAGGTGCCGTCCGGTCGGACGTGCGCACGGGGTTGCTGCATCAGCTCGCTACGGACGTCGAGCGCGTCGGGCCGGGCGCGACCTGCGAGGCCCTCGAAGTCGAAGCCGACGCTGGAGAACAGCTACTGGAAGCTGCTCGAGGGCGGGCAGCAGCATCGCGTGAGGGCGAGGCCGCCCAGTGTCGGTTGGGGACGGTGGGTCGTGTGGCAACGCTCGAAGCTTCCTTCTGGAACGTCTCAGAAAGGTATCAGAACCCCTGAGCTGTCTGCTACGACCAGCGGGCGGCGGAATCGGTAACTTATCCTGCCTTCACGGGGCGTCGGATATGTCCAGATGTTTCCGGTGGGTCGCAACGACGACCCTCGTGTCAGTCTTGATGGGCTGGTGGGACGCTCACGCTTTCCGCGCAATATCCCAAGAGCCGCGTTATTGAGTGCGGAACTGCTGACACGGACCAGCAGATCCAGTGCAAGCCCAGTGGCTACGCCACTAGCGTCCAACTAACAAGGGAGTTGAGCTACGGCCGATGCCGCCAGGGCTCGAGCTGGGGGTACACCGACTCGTTCATCTGGGCGAACAAGGGATGTCGGGCCGACTTCGAAGTCACGTACGCGGGCACGACGCCGGCTCCGCTGCCGAGCCCGGCACCGGGCACCCGGGTCATCATCTGCGGGACTACCTCCGGCACCCTGGTCACGTGCAAGACCGATTGCCGCGGCCGGCGGCTGGGCCGGAACAGAGACGTTGGTGCGGTGCTACCAGCAGGCAGACGACGCAACTATGTTGGCCGTCGTACTCGGCGCCGGTCAACTCAGGGAAAAGCAGGCATAATCCGTGAGTCTTTACACAGAAGTTGACTCACTCATGGTATGCCGGCCTTGAAGAGTTCGCTCCAAAGCAGGAAATTGCAACGATCTGGGTCCGTAGCTCAGTTGGATAGAGCGCTTGCCTCCGGAGCAAGAGGTCGTGGGTTCGAATCCCGCCGGGCCCATAGAGCCAACCACCAGCCCCGCAGCCCGTTAAGCTGTGGGGCTGTGAGTTTTCTGGCCTCGGCCCAAACCGACTGTCACAATAACTGTCACAATTGGGGGCAACGAGATGGCGAAGCGAATTCGACAACTCCCAGAAGCGCCCCGTCGCAAGTTTAATGATTGGGTGGAGGTCCTCAGTTGGGCTACCCGGCGGCTCCGATCGCCGTCACGGCGGAACCTCGATGCGTCCCATCTGAGCAGCGCCGACCAGGGCGACAACGAGTCAATCATTGTCGGGCCTATGCTATCCACATGAGGAAGCCAGGGGGTGAGTTAGCGACACGGATCGGGCCGGACTCACGAGCCCGGCCCGATTCAGGTAGCCCCTACCACTTCGCTCGCAAACCTGGGAACAAGGCCATCCGCGACGAGTACGACCAGTAGAAGCCAGCACACGGTCAATCAACTGACACTGTTCGAGGAAATAGCGGATACCTCCCCGCTTGTGGCGGGGAGGTCCATTGTTTCTTTATTTCCCGCCAACAACCGAACAACGATAGACTTCGTTCGTCACGACGAGAGCGATTTCCGGATTTGGTCCGGCGGCAGCCGCTAGGACCTCCGCTTCAGAGGTGAACTGGTGAGGCGTAAACCCGG
>DATJGL010000129.1:0-3881 GCA_035495075.1 Gemmatimonadales bacterium | reverse complement strand
CCGGCGGCAGTTCGCGACCGAGCTGAAGCATGTCCCCCTGAAAGATCTGTGTGCGCTTGGAGGCTGGAAGAGCGGGCAAACAGTCCTGGCCTGCTACCAGCAGCCGGATCCGGTGACGATGCGACAGGCGCTCGCCACCCGTCACCGCCTCGAAGTTTGACCACGAACGGACAACACAACGGACAACATGGAGGAAAAGATCACAAACATGATCACCCCGCGAGCCTCGAACTTCTCGCGGGGTGATGAGATAGCGACATGGGCCCGGGTAGAGTTGAACTACCGACCTCACGCTTATCAGGCGTGCGCTCTAACCACCTGAGCTACGGGCCCTGGCCGACAGAAAGTAAACCGCCGCCCCGAAAATACGCATCCCCGCCCGAGGGAAAGCGGGCGGGGGCGCGACATCAAACGTTCACCGCGAACGGCTCAACGCTCCTCGTCGTCGTCCAATTCCTCAAAATCCTCCAAGTCCTCGTCCTCCAACTCCTCGTCGTCGAGATCCTCGTCGTCGTCGAGATCCTCGTCCTCATCGTCGTCGTCGTCGAAGGCGAAGCCGTCGTCATCGAGATCCTCGTCATCTTCGTCGAAGCGACGGCGCATTTCCAGGGCCTCCAACGACGTCTCCCAGGCCAACATTGTATCCTCCGCCAAACGAGAGAGTGGGAACCAGAGCGTCCTACGACGCGTCCGCCACCCGGGCGGCCCGGGCGGCTTTCTTGCGGTCATTGGCCTGGAGCATGCGCTTGCGAAGCCGGATGCTCTTGGGCGTGACCTCGATCAGCTCGTCTTCCTCGATGTACTCAAGGGCATACTCGAGCGTGATCTCTCGGGGGGGCTCCAGCAGAATGTTTTCGTCCGAGCCGGACGCCCGCATGTTGGTCAGCTTCTTTTCCTTCGTGACGTTCACATCCATGTCGCCGGGCCGCGAGTTCTCGCCCGCCACCATGCCCTCGTACACCAGGTCGCCTGGCGCGACGAACATCTGGGCGCGCTCCTGCAGGTTGCCCAGCGCATAGGCGACCACGGTGCCCTCCCGATCTGCCACCAGGACGCCCCGCTTGCGGCCGGCCAGTGGTCCCGCCCACGACCCGTAGTCCAGAAAGCGATGGTGCATGATTCCGTTGCCGCGGGTGTCGGTCAAAAACTCCGAGCGGTAGCCGAACAGGCCGCGCGCCGGAATCCGGAACGCCATACGGACCGTCCCCTGCCCCGGATTCCTCATCTCGATCAGCTCGGCCCGCCGCGGACCCAGCTTCTCCATAATGCCGCCCATGTACTCCTCGGGCACGTCCACCGTGAGCTCCTCATACGGCTCGAGTCGCTCGCCGTCGGGCCCGAGCTTGGTAATCACGCGGGGGCGCGACACCTGAAATTCGTAGCCCTCGCGGCGCATCGTCTCCATCAGGATGCCCAGATGCAGCTCGCCGCGACCGGAAACGGTGTGCGTGTCGGGGCTCTCGGTGGGCTCGACCCTGAGCGCGACATTCCGTTCCAGCTCGCGGAACAGCCGGTCGTGTAGCTGGCGGCTGGTGACGAACTTCCCGTCCCGTCCCGCGAACGGGCTGTTGTTCACGATGAAGTCGACGGAGATGGTGGGCTCCTCGACCGCGATGCCCGCCAGCCGCTCCGGGTGATCCACCGCGGCGAAGGTTTTCCCGATCTCGATGGTCTCGAAGCCCGACAACGCCACGATGTCGCCCGCGGTAGCCTCCTGCACGTCCACCCGGTGAAGCCCGTCGAAGGTGAAGAGCTTGGTCACCCGGTTCCGCTCGAAGCTCTCGTCGGTGACCAGGCCGGGCTCGCCCAGCGGCAGGAGCGTCACCTGGTCGCCTACGTGGACCTGCCCCCGCTCAATCCGGCCGATCGCAATGCGGCCGAGGAAGGTAGAGTGGTCGAGCGTCGACACCAGCATCTGGAAGGGTCCTTCGGGGTCTCCCTTGGGTGGTGGCACGTGCTCCAGAATGGCCTGGAACAGGGGCCGCAGATCGGTGCCCGGCCGTTCCAGATCGGTCGTTGCGGTACCTGCCCGACTCGAGGTGTAGAGGAAGGGCGCATCGAGCTGCTCGTGAGTCGCTTCCAGGTCGATGAACAGCCCGAGCACTTCGTCGTGCACCCGCAGTGGCTCCGCGTCGGCGCGATCGATCTTGTTAATGGCCACGATCGGCTTGAGCCCCAGCGCCAGCGCCTTGCGGGTCACGAACCGGGTCTGCGGCATCGGCCCTTCCGCCGCATCCACCAGAATCAGGACGCCGTCCACCATCCGGAGGATCCGCTCGACTTCGCCACCGAAGTCGGCGTGCCCCGGCGTGTCCACGATGTTGATCTTGGTACCCTGCCAGCGGACCGCCGTGTTCTTGGCCAGGATGGTTATGCCGCGCTCGCGCTCGAGCGGGTTCGAATCCATGACCCGCTCTTCCACCTGCTGGTTGGCCCGAAAGGCGCCAGCCTGGCGGAGCATCTTGTCGACTAGCGTGGTCTTCCCGTGGTCGACGTGGGCTATGATGGCAAGATTACGAATCACGAAACGTCGGGCTTCCGGTATTCGGGCGTAACGTCAGTAACTGCCCGGGCATCCGGGCCACAGCGGGCCATATATAGACGGGGGCAGTCCGGGCCGCAAGACTGCGTTTTACCGAGGGCGGCGGGCCTTCCTAATGCGGGTGTGGATGGGAGTGGCCAGGGCCGTGCCGATGCACTACCGGCCCGGCCGCCACCGGCTCGGCGCACTCGTCCTCTACTTCGAGCTGAATCGTTACGTGCCGGATGCCAAGCCCGGCCATCTCCGACCGAATTCCCTCCAGAACGTCCGGATGCGTGGTCAGCTCGGGCACGACCGCGTGGCCGCTCATCGCCACCAACCCGCTGGTGACGGTCCAGACGTGCAGATCATGCACGGCGGTCACGCCGGCGACGCCGAGCATCCGGCGTTGCACCTCCGACATGGAGACGTTCTTGGGGACGGCTTCCAGGAGGATTTCGGTGCTCTCCCGGACGAGCCGGAAGGCGCCGATCAGGATCAGCAAGGCAATCGCGATCGAAATCAGCGGGTCGGCCAGGCGCCAGCCGGTCAGGCCGATGACGACTGCGGCCGCGATCGCGCCCACCGAGCCGAGTACATCGCCCAGGATATGGAGGTAAGCGCCACGGGTGTTCAGGTTGTGCCGGTGGGTGCCATGCAGAATTCGCAGGCTGATGAGGTTCACGGCCAGCCCGGCCACGGCAACCCCCAGAAAGAGCCCGACCCGGACCGGTGGCGGCTCTCCGATCCGGCGGACGGCCTCGACGACCACCCAGCCCGCGATTCCAAACAGCGCCGTGCCATTCACCAGCGCCGCGAGTATTTCCCAACGCTGATAACCGTAGGTCTTCTCGTCACTGGCGGGTCGCCGGGCGATCCAGGCGGTCAGCAGCGACAGGCCCAGCGCGCCGACGTCCGTGAGCATGTGCCCCGCGTCCGCCAACAGGGCCAGCGAGCCTGCCATCCAACCACCGACGGCCTCGACGACCAGGAACGTCGCGGTGAGGCCGAGGACCCACCACAACCGCCGAATGAGGGCGGGGTCGATCGACTCGCTCAGCGAGCCGCGGCAATCGGCGCGGGTTTCGGCCATGATCGGATTCTAACCCTCGCCAAGGCGGCTTGCTGGTGCCGGCGAGCCCGCCTCGGGAGCGTTCGCGAGCCGGACGCGAATTGCGTCCGCATGTCCGATCAGGCCCTCGGCTTCCGCCAACGCGATGATGTGGGGTGCGTCGGCCGCCAGGCGTTCGGCGCTGTAACGGATCAGGCTGGTTCGCTTGACGAAATCGTAAACGCCGAGCGGGGAGGCGTAGCGCGCCGTGCCGGCGGTGGGCAACACGTGACTCGGTCCCGCCAGGTA
>DATJGL010000128.1:0-8812 GCA_035495075.1 Gemmatimonadales bacterium | reverse complement strand
AGCCGGCCGGTCGGTGCGAACTCGATCCATCCGTCCCGCTCCTCTACCCGATAGCCGAAGGCTCGGAGCAGCCGCTCCGTGTGATCACGGGAGCGGCCGTACGGCTCACGCAATGCAACCTCGACCCCGCCGGCCAATCCTGCCAGAAGAAGTGCGCTCTTGATCTGAGCGCTCGAGACCGGCAGCTCGTAGCGCAGCGGCGCCAGCCGGGCGCCGCGAATGCTGAGCGGCAACCCGTCCCCCTCGCTCCACTCGGTGAAGCGCGCACCCATCTGGCTCAGCGGTCCCGTCACCCGACGCATCGGCCTCCGCCGAAGGGATGCGTCCCCCGTGAGCGTCGCAGTGAACCGATGAGCGGCGAGGAGGCCGAGCAAGAGGCGGGTGGTCGTACCAGAGTTCCCGCAGTCGAGTCGAGCGCGGGGCGCCTGAAATCGGCGGCGCCCCGCGATGGTGACCACAGCGTCGGGCCGAAGCGGGCTCACCCTTGCCCCCAACTGTCGGAG
The DNA here is from genome assembly GCA_035495075.1 of Gemmatimonadales bacterium. Lineage (GTDB taxonomy): Bacteria > Gemmatimonadota > Gemmatimonadetes > Gemmatimonadales > GWC2-71-9 > DASQPE01. The sequence continues at coordinate 8,309 of DATJGL010000128.1, read as the reverse complement.
CACCCGCGCCGTGGAGCCGGCATCGAGCGAAGTAAGGGCTCCACCTACATGGCTGGTACCGGGGGCGAGCCCCCCGAGCAGCAAGGCCCGGTGCGTGAGGCTCTTGTCACCGGGCACACGGACGGTGCCGCCGACGATCATCGGTCGAGGCTGCTCCGGAACTCCGCGGCCTGCTCGAGGTAGGCGCGGAGTTCGCTCTCGTTTCCGTTCGCTACCAGGGCGCGCAATCTGGCCAACGAGGCGCCGGCACCGTCCAGCGCACCGAGGACGGCCTCGCGATTCTGAAGAAAAATCTCGAGCCACAAATCTGGATTGCTGGCCGCCAGGCGCATGGTGTCGCGCGCTCCCGGCCCGAAAGCCCGAGTCTCGAGACCCAGCCCGCCCAACGTGTTCGCGAGCGCGTACGCCATCGCCTGCGGCAGATGGCTGGTCCAGGCAAGCTGTCGGTCGTGCGCAGCCGCGTCGATGAGCACCGACGAGGCCTTCATCGTGTCGTCCCAGAACTCCCTCACCATACCGGCGGCTCGGTCTCCCGCTCGGCCGGTGGCGCAGACGTAAACGACGCACCCACTCAGCATGTCAGGGCGGGCAAATGCGAATCCGGAACCATGGGTCCCCGCGAGCGGGTGTGCGCCCGCAAACCGGGTCTCCAGACCTGCGGCGATGGCTTGCTGGATGACCGGCACCTTCACGCTGGCAACATCGGTCAGGATGGTGTCGGCCTCAAGGTGAGGAGCCAGCCGGCCAATGAGCTGGAGGGCGACAGGCGGGGGTGTGGCGAGAATTGCCAGACGGGCTCCCCGGACGGCGGCCGCAGGCGAGTCGGCGATCTCGGTAATCGCCCCGGCTCGAGCGGCGGCGGCCGCTTCCTCGGGGTCCGGCGAAAAGCCTACGACCCGCGCCACGCCGGCAGCGCGTGCCTGCCAGGCCACCGAACCTCCGATGGCACCGAGACCCACGACGGCCAGGGCGTCGAGACCCACGTCAGGAATCCTCAGCAACCATGAGATTGACCTGGAAGCGGGAAGCGAGGCGGCCGTGACTGCCTGGAGCAGGCGGGAATCGTAGCCCTCTCATGGCCCGGTCTCAAGCGGGCAGCAGGCTGAGACTTGCGACGCTCTGCTCACTGGCCTGAGTCTTGCCCTTTCCATGGTTCAGTTCTTGCTCATCCGACCCAACCGGTGTCTCATGGCCGGCGAAGTCGATTCTTTACTGAGCCCGAATGCCCGACCCCACGATGCCTGAACGGAGCGCCCCTCGAAAGTCCGCAGCTGCTGCCGCACCCCCGGCAGGCGTGGCGGCATCGCGTGGGAACAAGCAAGCCTTGTTCGATGCGGCGGTCGAGGTGATGCGGCGGCAGGCCGAAGATCGGGCGGCCGAACGCGAGGCTGAGGCCGCACGGCGGCGGGAGCACAGCCGGATCTCTCCGATCATCGCGGCGGGGCTCACCATCATTCTCGCCGTCGGCGTCTATGTGGCCGTGGAGCAGCCCAGCTGGCTTTTCCCCACCCCACCAGTTGTCGAATCCAAGGAAGTCCAGGAAGCGAGTCTCCGCATCGGCATGGCCACCACAGCCCAACGGATCGAGCGGTTCCGGACAGCTCAGGGCCGCCTGCCCCGTTCGCTGAGCGAGGCCGGGTCGAGCCCCAACGGCATCCAGTACGAGATGCGAGAGGGAGACCGGTACGTGCTGCGCGGCAGCAATGGTCCGGTCCGGGTCATCCTCAACTCCGGCGACTCGCTGGCGCTATTCGTCGGCAACAGCTTCCAGGTACTCGCGCTGAGGTCTCACCGATGATTCGCCGCAGCCGCCGCGGATTCACCCTCATCGAGCTGATGATCGTGATGCTGGTGATCGCGATCCTCGCCGGCATGATGGTCATGCGGTACATCGAGCTCAAGCATCGCGCGCTCACGGCGCAGGCCACGGCCGACATGGAAAACGTGCGGATGGCGGCGTTCACCAAGTTCTACGACACCGGCCAATGGCCCAGCCCCCAGGGGCCGGGCGTGGTTCCACCGGAGCTGGTGCCTTATCTGGGTGCGGGCTTCTCGTTCAACCGCCCCGACTACAAGCTCGAGTTCGAGAACTTCGTCCCGGTGGGAGGGGGCTCTACGCCGACCTACCAGGTGGCAATCCGGTTCACGTCTTCCAATCAGAACCTGGTCAACACCATGATCCAGGTGGTGGGGCACCGCTCACCATACATAGTCCTGGGGAACGACATCGCGGTGATTCTCGTGGGCCCGGACGGCCAGACCTGACCGTTACCTTTTGAGGAGCTTCCGCAGGTCGGCGACCTCTTTGGGTACCGGCGGATACACCGGATTCATCTTGGCCAGCGTTTCCAGCACGACCTCCGCAATCAGTAGATCGCGAACCGGCTTTCGATCGGACGGCACCACGTACCAGGGCGCCCAGGCCGTGCTGGTGGACGCCAGCGCCTCCTCGTAGGCCTTGGTGTAGTCGTCCCACAGTTGCCGCTCTTTCAGGTCTGCAGCGTTGAACTTCCAGTTTTTCTCCGGCGCGTCCAACCGCGCCAGCAAACGCTCGCGCTGCTCCTCCCGTGAAATGTGCAGGCAGAACTTCAGCACGACGATGCCGTTGTCGGTCAGGAACCGCTCGAATCCGTTGATCTGCTCGTAGCGCGCCCGCCAGACCGGCTCGGGCACGAGGCCGTGCACTCGCACGACCAGCACGTCCTCGTAGTGCGATCGGTTGAAGATCCCGATTCTCCCCTTTGCCGGCACCGCCTTGTGAATGCGCCACAGGAAGTCGTGGCTCGCCTCCTCCGGTGTGGGGACCTTGAAGCTGGTGAGGTCGAGGCCGAGCGGATGGAGCTCCCCAAAGACGTGACGCACGACCCCGTCCTTGCCCGCCGTGTCCCGCCCCTGCAGGACGACCAGCAACGCCCTGGTGCCCTCGGCGTAGAGCGCCGTCTGCAGCTTTGCCATCCGGCGTGCCAAGTCATCCAGTTGGTCGCCCAGCTCCTCCTTGTCGGGGAGATCGCTCGGCGGCTTCGCGGCGGCATCGGTGAGCGCCGGCACGGCGCCGAGTTGAAGTGGTCGAAGATGCATAGACCGTCCGGGTCGGAGAAACGGCTGCGTCAGGCAGCCGACTCTGTGATCAGAAGAGCGACGGGCAAGGTGCTGAAGAGGTCGGCGGCGTCCAGCCCGCCCTCCGCCGCACCCACTCGCTCGAGGGAAAGCGGATTGGTCCAGGACGCCCTCGCAAGCACCTCCGGCAACCGAAGCCGCGTGCCGGCCCAGCTCCAGCGAGCCGGCGGCAATTGCCCGGGCATCAGCGCGCCGGCAATGCGAATTGGAATCACAACCAGCGCAGTGGCGTCCCCGCTCCTTCGAAGAAACCCGAACAGCCGGTCCGCAGCGGGCCCATCGGCCAAGAGCGGTTCGTAGCTGCCTTCGAGAAACAGGCCGGGCATCCGGCGGCGAATCGCCAGAGTGCGCTGGACGACGTGGAGCTTGAGCCGGCCATCTTCCGGACGCTCCACCAACCCTCGCAACAGGGCCGGCCGCTCCGCGGCGTCCTCGAAGTCGCTGAGCAGCTCGTCGAGAAAAGCCGAGCGCCGGTCGAAGTCGACTGGACGGCGGTTGTCCGGGTCTACCAGGAGGAAGTTCCACAGCTCGTCGCCCTGATAGAGATCCGGCACGCCGGGAGCCGTGAGCTGGAGCAACAGCTTGCCGAGCGCATTCCACAGGCCAGGTCGCGCAATCCGGCCCACGAACTCGTTGAGATCGCCGAGAAAGGCAGGAGCGACGGATGGATCCAGAATGGATCGAACGAAGCGTTCGAGCGCAGTCTCGAACTCCGCGTTGGGCTCGACCCAGCTGGTCTCGACCTTTGCCTCCCGGGTCGCCTTGAGCGCATAGGCTGCAATGCGGTCGTGGAAGGCGGACAGTAGATCGGTCGGGATGGCCCGCGGCTCCTGGGCAAGAAATTCGAGCGGCCACGCCCCGACGATGGTTTGATAAAGCAGATATTCAGTGTTGGCATCGGGCAGCCGCCGGCCACGAGTCATCGCCCGGTGCGATCGATTCCACCGGCGCCACCGGTACACTCGAGCTTCCCACTCGTCGGGCAGCTCCGAAAGCACGTCCAGCCGCGCCCGCAGATCGGCTGAGCGCTTGGTGTCGTGGGTGGTCAGGGCCAGGAGCGTTCCGGGCCAGCAGGCCGCTCGATGCGCGTTCCCCTCGTGCAGGCCGGCACGCGCAATCGTGAGCGGGGAACCCGGCGCGCCGCCGACCTCGTTTCGCGACAGGAGGGGGACGTGGACATAGCTCGCCGTGTCTTCGACGCCCTTTGCCGTGGCGGGTCCGCTGACTTGCTGGAACCGCTGGACGAAGCGTCGCCGGTTCCGGTCCTGATCCGGGGGAGCGGATTCGGCGCCTCCCCCGAACAGCGCCGCAGCCAGCTCATCGAAGGCAGCCATCGACGCCCGGCCGCCCGGCCGAGCCGCGGCCACGGCATCCTCCAACAACGCTCGATCGACTGGGGCAATTTCGCCCCGGCGATCGTCCACGTACGTGCGATATACCGGCAGATAGACGATGGTCTCCGCGATTGCACGGCCTAGGTCGTGACGAGGGAGTGTGGGAGACGGGCGGGTCAGACCAGTCAGGCGGAGCAGGCGATCAGTGAGGCGCCGTACGCCCGCGAACAGCGCGGTCTCAAGCACCTGCCGCTTGCCCTCGAACGCGGCCATCATGAATCCGGCGTGCCGGCGCACGATGCGGCGATAGTCACGCTCCAGCTGCGCGGCGCCCTCCGGATCGATAAAGACACTCTCCACGTCGTTCAGGAAGTCGTAGCCCGTCGTCCCCGCCACGGGCCATTCGTCGCGCAGACGCTCGCCACGAGAGAGGATTTTTTCGACGAACACCGGAGTCGCGCTGCCCTGCCGACCGGGGAACGCACTTTCCGCAAGGCGCTGCAAATAACCGAGCGGGTCGAGGAGCCCATCGACGTGGTCGACCCTGAGGCCGTCCACCAGGCCTTCCCTGATCCAGTCGAGCACCAGCGCGTGGCTTCGTCCGAACACTTCCGGATCTTCCATGTGGAGGGACACCAGGTCGTTCACGTCGAAGAAGCGCCGGTAGTTCACTTGTCGCACGGCGCGCTGCCAGAACCCGAGGCGATAGGCCTGCGAGTCGAGCAGACGGCGCATGCGCTCGATGCCGTCCGGACCGACAGCGAAGCGGGCCGCCGTGCGTTCGATCCTGCGCCGTACCTCGGGCGCCACGACACACAGCTCACGCAGCCGGCGCACGCCCTCGGCGGCCTGACGGCGGCGCCGCTCTACAGTCTTTGCCTTCCGTGCGGTGCGCCGGGGGAGCCGCCGCAGCAGGTCCACCACGTCGCGCAGCTCGCGGGTGCCGGGATGGTCGGGGCCCAGCTCGCCGGCGCATTCGGCCAGCGCATCGTCCAGCACGAACGGCCAGGTCGAGGGGTCGAGGGGAAAGGCGTGCTCGTGATACCGGACCCGCACCTCTCCGGCCACCAGGACGACGCAGATTTCGCCGCGAGCGAGCACCAGCGGCCGAGGATCGCCCAGGACGGGAAGCAGCACGCGACTGTGCAGCTCCGGCTCACCCACTCTCCATTCGATGTCGAACCAGCGCGCATAGGGCGACGCCGGGCCGTGGGTGAGAACGTCTTCCCAGCGCCAGTTCTCCGGCGCGGTCGCCATATGATTGGGAACAATGTCGAGGATGAGCCCGAGGCCGTTGCTCCGAAGCGTGGCGACCAGCCGTTCGAACGCCGCATCGTCCCCGAGCGCGGGATTGAGTTGCCCGGGGTCGACGACGTCGTAGCCGTGCGTGCTGCCGCTGCGCGCGCGAAGCACGGGTGACAGGTGCAAGTGGGTGACGCCGAGACGAGCGAGGTAGGGCACCAGCTCCCTGGCGCGGGACAACGGAAAACCGGCGTGGACCTGCAGGCGATACGTTGCGAGAATCGGCCCCGACCCGGCCGCCAGCGTCATCCCGCGGCCTCGAATAGGAGCAGCACCAGCGAACGGGGACCGACCGCAACGCTGCCGCGACTCACATCACCCTCCGTCTGCGCCGAATGCAGCAATTCCCGCCAGTGCCCTGCGATCTCGAGCGCCGGCAGCACGAACGGGCGCGATCGACCACCGGCGTTGAGCGCGAGCAGAATCGCGTTCGGCCCATCGCGAAGCAGCATTGCCATGGCGTGCGCATGACTGTGACCCCAGTCTTCGGAAGTCATCGGTTGCCCATCGGGTCGGTGCCAGGTCAGCTGCGACGGTGCCTCGTCGGGGTCCGCCCCCGGAAAGCTCCGGGCCCGAAGCAGCGGAGTCGTCGCGCGCAGCGCAAACACCGAGCGGGTGAACTCGAGCAACTCTCGACGTGCCGGCGTAAGATGCCAGTCAACCCAGCTGATGGGATTGTCCTGGCAGTATGCATTGTTGTTGCCGTGCTGGGTCCGTCCCAGCTCGTCACCGTGGGACAGCATCGGGACGCCGAGCGAGCAGGCCAGCGTCGTGATGAAATTGCGTTGCATCCGCTCGCGAACCCGGGCGATGTGAGGTGCCTCGGTGGGGCCCTCGACTCCCCAGTTCCGACTGAGATTGTGGTCGTTGCCGTCCCGGTTTTCCTCGCCGTTGGACTCGTTGTGCTTGCGCTCGTAGCTCACCAGGTCGTTGAGCGTGAATCCGTCGTGACAGGTGACGTAGTTGACACTAGCCTCCGGGCCCCGTCCCGCTGGGCCGTACAGATCGGCGCTTCCCGCGAGCCGTGTCGCAAGCTCCGGCAAGAGCCCCGTGTCTCCCCGCCAGAACCTGCGCACGACATCGCGATACTTCCCGTTCCACTCTCCCCACCCGGGCGGAAAGCCGCCCAGCTGATATCCATTCGGACCCAGGTCCCAAGCCTCCGCGATGAGCTTCACGTCGGCAAGCACCGGGTCCTGTCGGGCGATTTCGAAAAAACGAGCCTGCACGTTGAAGTCCTCCGGGTCGCGCCCCAAAGCGGGGGCGAGATCGAAGCGGAAGCCATCGACGTGCATCTCCTGCACCCAGTAGCGCAGACTGTCCAGCACCAGCCGAAGGGCCTGCGGGCGCCGGATGTCGATGGTGTTGCCGCAGCCGGTGTAGTCCAGGTAGTGCCGCGGGTTGGTGGGATCCAGGCGGTAGTAGCCCGCGTTGTCTACGCCCCGAAGGCACAGGGTGGGGCCCAGGTGATTCCCCTCCGCCGTATGGTTAAAGACCATGTCCAGGATCACCTCGAACCCGAAGCGGTGGAACCGCTTCACCATGGTCTTGAACTCCGTCACCTGCTGCCCGAGCCGGCCCGACGCGTAGCGCACGTCGGGCGCGAAGTACCCGATCGGATTGTATCCCCAATAATTGACCAGCCCTCGATCAGTGAGCGTGCGCTCGGTCACAAAATGGCACACGGGCAGAAGCTCCACGGCCGTAACGCCCAGGCTCAGCAGATGACTGAGCACAGCATCGGCCGCCAGCCCGAGGTAGGTCCCCCGAATGGCCGCGGGAACCTCGGGATGACGCATGGTCATCCCCTTCACGTGGCACTCGTAGATCACAGTGTCGGACCACGGCGTCCGTGGCGGCCGATCGTCAGCCCAGGTGAACGCAGACTCCACCACCATGCATTTGGGCAGGCCCGCGGCACTGTCGCGGGGATCGGGGACGAGATCCTGCTCGGGATGGCCAACGACGTGGCCCGAGAGCGAATCGCTCCAGCGAATCGATCCGGCGATGGCGCGGGCATACGGGTCGAGCAGCAGCTTCGCCGGATTGAACCGGTGGCCTGCCTGCGGAGCCCAGGGTCCGTGCACTCGGTACCCGTACAACTGACCGGGTTGCACGTCGGGCAGGTAAGCGTGCCAGACCACGCCGGTACGCTCCCGGATCGGGACCCGCAGCGACTCACGGGTGTCGTCGGGGCCCTGGAAGAGACATAGCTCGACCGCTGTGGCGTGCTCGGAGGAAAGGGCGAAGTTGGTCCCTTCGCCGTCCCAATGAGCCCCCAACATCGCAGAGGAACCGGGCCGAACGCGGATCATGCAGGCAAGGGTGTGGTCACTCGATGGTCTTGGAGAACCGCCGGACGCTCAGAAGAACGAGGACAAGAGCGAAGCCCAGGAGCAGGAGGCTCTCCGCCCAGAGTTGGGTCGGGCCCACCCCCCGAAGCAAGATACCTCGCAGTATCCGCAGATAATACGTGAGCGGCAAGACCGCACCCAGCCACTGCGCCGCGGCCGGCATTGCCTCGCGAGGGAACATGAACCCCGACAGGAGGATGTT
>DATJGL010000127.1:0-3967 GCA_035495075.1 Gemmatimonadales bacterium | reverse complement strand
GGTTGCCTCTGCGATCGCCCCAACGTCGATCGCTTTCCGGGACACTGCGGCGCGGACTGCGCGCTTGAACATGCAGGTCGCCGAGCGTACCGCGTGATGCCAGTAGACGTTGCGGTACATCTGGTACTTGGCGAACAAGAGCGACTCGAGCGCGCTCACCCCCTTCTCGTGCACGCCCACTTCCAGTCGGCCGCTGCTCTCGACCAGGGTCAACGACGCAAGCAGCCGATCCACGTCAACGGTGCCGTACGGCACCCCGCACATGAACGCGTCGCGACTCAGATAGTCGATCTTGTCCAGGTCGAGCGAGCCCGAGATCAAGCCCTGGAGTGGGCTCGCGCTTCGCTGTGTAATCAGGTTGCCGACCCGCTCGGGGAACCCGGCCCCCATTTCGTTCAGGCGCTCGCCCAGCTCGCCACGCTCGAGCTTGGCGACGCCGAGCTGCTCATGATTCGGAAAGCCGGCTTCCTCGAGCGTGTGTGAGAAGGGATAGTGGCCGATGTCGTGCAGCAGCGCCGCCATCCGCACGGCCATCCGATCTTCCTCCTGCACGCAGGCCAGCTCGCCCCGCTCCTCCAGCGACGCGAGCGCCTTCCGGGTCAGGTGATAGGCGCCGAGCGCGTGCTCGAAGCGAGTGTGGGTCGCGCCGGGGTAGACCAGGAAGGCGTGGCCGAGCTGACGGACATAGCGGAGGCGCTGAACGGTTGGAGTATCGAGCGCCAAAAGCGCCGCGCGATCCAGCCGGATGTTGTCCCAGAGAGGATCGCGGATGACTTCGAATTCGGGCGAAAGGGCCATCGGTCTTGTCTTTGCAGTGGGCCGGGGCGATCGGGAAGGGGTCTTACGGGCGCTGTGGTTCGCTCAGTCACCCATGCATCTAACCGCGCCGCCGCTCACCAACGCGCCCTGCGGACCCCCACCCGTTTCGCTCCGGCCCTCCGCCGAGCCGACAGCGCTTGTTCGTGCAGACGCCCGAATGTCGAAGGGAGCGAACGAGGGGAGGGGCTCCGCCCCCTCATGAGCGCCCACAGGCTGAGCGGTCTAGATCCGAGGGCCAGCTCCAGCGACAGATGCCGGGACCTGGGCGCGGAACTGCTCGAAGTTTTCCCGGAACATGGTCGCGAGCTTGCGCGCCTGCGCGTCGTAGGCTGCCGGATCGCTCCAAGTGCGCCGCGGGTCGAGCAGATTGGCCGGGACGTCGGGAACCGCGACCGGTACTTCGAGCCCGAACACCGGATCCTGCTGATACCGAGCCCGGTCGAGCGCGCCGGACAGCGCGGCGCGCACCATCGCGCGGGTGTACGAGAGCTTCATCCGCGACCCGGTCCCGAACGCGCCGCCGCTCCAGCCGGTGTTGACCAGCCACACGCGAGCGCCGTGTCCGGCGATCCGCTCGCCCAGCATCTTGGCGTACACTCCCGGATGCAGCGGGAGGAACGGCGCGCCGAAGCAGGCGCTGAATGTCGCGGTTGGCTCGGTCACGCCGGCCTCGGTGCCGGCCACCTTCGCCGTGTAGCCCGACAGGAAGTGATACATCGCCTGGTCGGCCGTGAGCCGGGCAACTGGCGGCATGACGCCGAACGCATCGGCCGTGAGGAACACGACGTTCACCGGATGGCCGCCGCAGCCGCCGGGAAGGTGATTGCTGATGTAGTGGATGGGATAGCAGGCGCGGGTGTTCTCGGTGATGCGGTCGCAGTCGTAATCGACCGCACGGGTCGCGGGATCGAGCACGACATTTTCGAGTACCGTGCCGAAAGTCCGGGTGGCGGCGAAGATCTCGGGCTCGGTGTCGGGCCGGAGCTTGATGACCTTGGCGTAACACCCACCCTCGAAGTTGAAAACACCAGTGTCGCTCCAGCCGTGCTCGTCGTCGCCGATCAGGCTGCGGGACGGATCCGCCGAGAGAGTGGTTTTCCCCGTGCCGGAGAGCCCGAAGAAGATCGCGGTGTCGTGATCCGGTCCCACATTCGCAGAGCAGTGCATGGGCAGCACGCCCTGCTGCGGGAGCAGATAGTTGAGTACCGTGAAGATCGACTTCTTCATCTCGCCGGCGTATCGGGTGCCTCCGATCAGGACCAGGCGCTTGGCCAGGCTGATCGCGACGAAGGTGCCGGTGCGGGTGCCGTGGCGTGCGGGCTCGGCCTGGAACTCGGGCGCATGGAGGACGGTGAAGCCGGGCTGGAACTGAGCGAGGTCGGCCGGCTGGGGACGGATGAACATGTGCCGCACGAACAGCGCGTGCCACGCGCTCGGTGTGATGAAGCGGACCGAAAGCCGATAAGCGACGTCGGCCCCGCCAAACAGGTCCTGGACGAATAGCTCGCGGGTGTCGAGAAAGGCCCGAACGTCGGCGTGCAGCCGGTCGAAGGCGCGCACGTCCATCCGGGCATTCTTGTCCCACCAGATTTCCCCCTCCGAGTCCGGTTCTGCCACCACGAACTTGTCTTTGGCCGAGCGACCGGTCTTGGGTGTCGTCACTGCGGCAAAGGCGCCGTGATCGGTGACGACGCCTTCTTCCCGCCGCAGGGCGTATTCGATAAGTCGCGGGACGGTGAGATTCGGGAGGATGCGCTCGGGGTTGAGCCCGTGTTCTTCGAGGGTAAGCGTTTCCCGCTGGACGAATCTCGCCTGAACCGTCATATCTCCCACTGCGCGTTGGGGCGCGATCGAGGTCTCGGGGGCGGCGCGTGGGCCGCAGAGTCAGGAAAGATCGACTCGCAACGCCGCCTAGGCAACCGACCGAACCCTGCCGGGGGTTCGGGCATACGCCCTCAAGCGCCGCAGCATCTTGCGATCCATCCTGTTGCCGTCCTTGCCTTTGGGGGTTTCGAGAATTTTGATCACCCGGCCGAACCGGGAATCGGTCATCAAGCGACGGAAAGGCTCCCGGCCCAGCGTACCCTCGCCGATCAGCTCGTGACGGTCGCGCCGGGCACCGAAGGCGGTTTTCGAGTCATTCAGATGTAGGCAGTGCAGGCGGCGAAGTCCGATGACCCGCTCCCAGCGGTCCCACACGCCGTCAAAATCGCGCACCAGATCGTAGCCGCTCGCATAGAGGTGACACGTATCCGCGCAGAACCCGATCCGGCGACGGAGCGGGGCGGGGATGCGCTCGCGCAGCTCGGCCAACTCCTCGAACGTGCTGCCCAGGGCGGTTCCGGTTCCAGCGGTGGTCTCGAGCAGGACCATGACCCGGCCGGGGACCGCCTGGAGGCAAAGGGCGTAAGCCTCGGCGTTGCGCTTCAGCCCTAAGTCACGGTCATCAATGTAGTTGCCGGGGTGCGACACCAGGTATCGAATTCCCAGCGCCGTGCAGCGCTCCAACTCAGCCTTGAAAGCCCCGATGGAGCGCAGACTTACCAGCGGATCCGGCGAGGCCAGGTTGATGAGGTACGAATCGTGCGCGACCACACCCCGTAAACCCGATTTCGATACCGCACGCCGAAACGCGGCGCAGGTCCCGGCCGAGAGGGCCGGCTCGCGCCATTGGTTCGGCGTCTTCGTGAAAACCTGGATCGCGGTTGCGCCGATGGCGAGGCCGCGAGCCGGGGCTGTGTCCACGCCACCCTGGATCGAGACGTGAGCGCCCAGCCGTTCCGGTTGGACAGACCGATGCATTGCAACTCCTCGCGACCGTGACCGAGACCCAGCCGAATAATGGTGGGGATCGGCCCCGAGTTCTCCTGGTCGGGGACGTCTCGGCGCGCCCGTATGGGATGGAGCGCGCGCTGAGCCGCGCCGGCTTCCATGTGATCGAGGCTGCAGCCCCGGCGCAAGGGCCGCCCGAAACGGGGAAGCCGGACGTCGCGGTTATCACCGCCGGTGAGGCCGACGGGTCGCTCGCCATGCTGGTCCAGGCTCTTCAAGCGGCGTGGGCCGGACAGGTGCCGCTGATCGCCGTGCTCGGCTCCCCCGATCGCGAGGGACCGACCCGCGCTATCGGATTCGGTGCCGACGACGCGCT
>DATJGL010000126.1:0-3801 GCA_035495075.1 Gemmatimonadales bacterium | reverse complement strand
GACCTGAAAATCCGACAACACCTCGAGCAGAAATGCCTCGAATCCGTCGTCCGCCCGATCGATCTCGTCTACCAGCAGCACCGCAGGGCCTTCGCGTCGAGTGATTGCACGGAGCAACGGGCGCTCGAGCAGGTACTCCCGCCCGAAGATCAGGTCCTCGAGCTGGCTCGGATCCTGCCCATCCCGCTCGGCGATCCGGAGCCGCAACAGTTGGCGCTGATAGTTCCACTCGTACAGTGCCGTGTTGACGTCGAGGCCTTCATAGCATTGGAGCCGGATGAGCTCGGTGCCGAGCACACGGGCGAGCACCTTGGCGACCTCGGTCTTTCCTACTCCGGCATCGCCCTCGATCAGAAGCGGCTTGTTCATCTCCTGCGCCAGGAACAGCGCCGTTGCAATCGCCGGTTCGGCGATGTAGCCCTCACCGGCCAACGCCTCCTGCAGGGCGCGGATCTCGGGCCTCACGACAATCCTCCGACCCTGACAGCGGCGGTCTTCACCGTGCACCCCCGGTTTCAGCGGTCGCATAGCGCTCGGGTGCAGCAAGGAACCGCTCGCGACAGCTGCCGCAGCAGAAGTAGTACGTGCGCCCGCGATACTCGGCTCGGTGCGTCGCCGTCGCCGCGACCACCGTCATGCCGCAGACCGGATCGCGCTCGCCCGCTTGCCCGAGATCGAGCGTCGATACCGGCGCCCGCTCGGCGGCGCGGCCGAGCTGCACAATCTCCGCCAGAATGCTGAGGGCGATCTCTTCCGGCGTGCGGGCCCCGATGTCCAGGCCCGCGGGACTCTTGATCCGCGCCAGCGCCTGCGGGGCGACGCCCTTCGCCCGCAGGCCTTCCCGGATCTCCTTGAAGCGCCGCTGGCTCGCCACCAGACCGAGGTAGGCCGGCTCGAGTGCCAACGCTGCGAACGTGGCTTCCACATCCCAGCGACCCATGGTCGCGACGATCGCGACGGTGCGGTCGCCGCGCTGTGGGTTGGGCAGGCTCGGCTCGAGAGCAGCCGCGTCCGTGATCACTCGATCCGCATCGGGGAACGTCACGCGGTCGGCGTTGGGATCCACAGCGTCCACCGAATAGCCCGCGGCCTTGCCGACGCGCGCGACTGCCTGCGCCACCGGCGAGGTGCCGAACACCGCCAGTCGAGCGGGAGGGACCACGGGCTCGATGTGGATCTCCACGGCGCCTCCACTCTCACAGGTCATCGGGACGACAATGGCGTCGGTGCGGGCAATGACGTCGGGATCCGCAGAGAAGACGACCAGGCGGGGCATTCCGTCGCGCAGCGCACTCAATGCCTGATGGACCACGCCGGACTGCGTGCAGGTCCCGCCCACCCAACCGTGACAGGCTCCGCCACGGGTGATGAGCGCGGTGTCTCCTTCGCGCGCGGAGCTGGGCGCCTGCCGCCGCACAACGGTGGCGAGAGCGAACGGCTCGCCCCGCCGGACCAGATCGGCAGCGAGAAGCAGAAGATCGGCGCGCATTGCTTAGCTCGTCCTCAGGATCGCTCGAATCCACATGGTCTCACGCTCAACCGGGAACGTCAACCACCCGGAAGGCGGATCGCGGGCCCGCCGCCAAGATACGGCGCCCCAATAAGGTAGGCCAGATTTGCGCTTGCGGACTCACCCTTCGTGGCTCTCCTTATCTGCAAGGAGACGTAGGAGCCCCTAGGAGATACGCATGGGCTCGGTCCTTCTGCGTGCGCTCGAGTGACGAGGAAACCTCGGCACCGCTCGTCGGAGCGGTGGTCGAGTTGACGGATCTCGGCCGGACCGCCGCCACCGACCAGGATGGGCGCGTCGTGGTCCTGATGCCGAAGTCAGTGTGAGCTCTGATCCATCTTTCGGTACTCGACGCCCATCGCATCGAGTCGCTCGAAGTGAGCGGGAAGCCGCGCGGCGAATCTGTGCCAGCTTCGCGCCTGTTTCGGTGACCAGAGAACCTCGGACAGGGCAAGCATACGGGGCAGGAGCATGTACTCCAGGTGATCCGGGGTCGCGATGTACTCGGTCCAGACGTTTCCCTGGGCGCCGACCACGTGACGGGCCTGTTCCGGGGTCAGTTCGAGGGGGGCGGGCTCGAACGCGTACACGCTGTCGATAGGCAGGAACCCGCCGATGGCCAGGGGCTCGACAGTCGAGTCTCCCTGGTAGTAGTCGAAGTAGGTCCGATTGGCCGGCGTCATGATGACGTCATGCCCCTGGCGGACCGCCTCGATCCCTCCGGCGACGCCGCGCCAGGACATTACGGTGGCCTCGGGCGCAAGCCCGCCCTCGAGGATCTCGTCCCATCCGATCAGCTTGCGTTGGTGGGCGATCAGAAAGCGCTCGATCCGTCGAATGAAGTAACTCTGCAAGCCTTCTTCGTCGGCCAGCCCCTCGCGGCGGATTACCTCTTGCGCGACCGGGCTCTCCTTCCACTGCTTCTTGGGCACTTCATCGCCGCCGATGTGGATGTAGCGGCTGGGAAGGAGTTGCATCACCTCGACCAGGACGTCTTCCAAGAATGCAAAGGTCCGCTCACTCGGACAGTAGATGTTCTCGTGAGTGCCCCACTTCGTCGAGACCTCGAACGGCCCGCCGGTGCACGAGAGCTCCGGGTACGCCGCGAGGGCAGCCTGCGCGTGGCCCGGCATCTCGATTTCGGGGAGGATCGTGATCTGGCGCGCCGCCGCGTATGCGACGAGATCCCGGATCTGATCCTGGGTGTAGAAGCCCCCGTGTGGCGTGCTGTCGCCTACGTATGGATCGAAGTGTTGTCCGACGATGGTCTCCTTGCGCCAGGCGCCGATCTCTGTGAGGCGGGGATACTTCTTGATCTCGAGCCGCCATCCTTGATCGTCGGTCAGATGCAGATGGAGCGTGTTGAGCTTGTAGAGCGCGAGCAAGTCGATGACCGTCTTGATGAACTCCGGCGGGTAGTAGTGGCGCGCGACGTCCACCAGGAGCCCGCGATAGGGAAAGCGTGGCGCGTCTCGGATCTCCAGGGCGGGGATGGCCCACCGTACTGCGGATGCGGTCGTCGGTGCGCGGTCCTCTTCCTCGAACTGCGGCGGAAGCAGCTGGCGTAGCGTCTGGAGTCCGTGGAACAGTCCGGCTGGGGTCGATGCTGAAAGCATGGCGCCGTGCTTGCTCACGACCAGCCGGTAACTCTCAGGGCTCTCTGAACCCGAGTCCGGTGTCAGCCGAATCTTGATCGAGCCGGGCGGGTCTTCTTTGTGCGGCTCGAGAGAGACCGGAAGCGGGAGCCCGGAAGCCGCGCGCAGCGGACTGACCCAGAGCTCAGCCAGTTCGCGGAGCTCCGGATTTGTGGGGTTCGACAACGTGATTCGAGTCGCCTGGTCGAGTACCAGCTCGCCTGACCTGCGCTCGAGGTATTCCGGATTCGGGATGATGGGATACCGCTCGGGCGCAGTGCACCCGGCCAAGACGAGCGCCAGAAGAAGCCAGCAGCGTTGAACCATGGAAGACAATGGGGTTGCTCGGCAAACATAGCGAATAGAGCCGAATTGACCACAGCCTCTGCAATGCCAGCGAGGCGCTAAAGTCTGCAATCGCCTGTGATTGACAGCCCCAGCCGCGTGTAATATCGTGGGCCTCCCTGCGAAGCGGCTCAGCGAAAAACGTGCAACCCTTCGGCAGCTCGCTCCTACGGCGGTCGGCGGGCGTTGGCGCCGTGTTGCTGGCAATCGCCTGCGTCAGAGTCTCGGTCGAATCACGCGCTCCTGAGCCGTCGCCCACCCGCATGGGCTCGCTCACCGTGTGGAACTACGCCTGGGGCCTTGGCAGCACTC
>DATJGL010000125.1:0-2587 GCA_035495075.1 Gemmatimonadales bacterium | reverse complement strand
GACCGTCGCCCCTTGGGCAGCTGAGGCGGCCGAATCCTTGCCGGCCTGGCCGGCGGAGTCCGCGTTGACGCTGATCTTGGTGGGATCGATCCCGGTCTGGTCCTTGGCCCACATGTAACAGATCTGCTCTTCCCGAGTCTCGAGCTCCTTACTCTGAGCTTTCGCCGGGTACACGAAGAGGGACATCTTCGACATCGTGGCACTCAGCTGGTCAGGGGTCGGGGCTCCGGCGGGAACCTCCGGCAGAGTCGGCTTTGGCTTCGGCGCCGGCTTGGGTGGGGCCTGGGGATTGGGCGCCGGCGCACTCGGCTGAGTCGCCGCGGTGTCGACCGCGGGCGGTGGCGCGGGCGCGGCGTTCATCGCGGTGGTATCTGGTGCGACGGCCTGCTGTGAAGTTTCGGCCACTCCGACGTCCTTCCGCTCTCCTCTGGCACACGCAGCGGCGAGCAGCAGGACGGACGTAGCTATCAATGAGCGCGACATGACGCCTCCTGGGTCGGCATCAATGGCCATCATAGGCGGAAGGACAGGGCGCCGAAACTGTCAATTGTGACAGGCACGATGTATTGCCATCGCGCAGTAGATTTCCGCCACCGGACTCAGAGGTTCTTTCGTAGGCATTCAGCGATTTGACCGCCTCTCCTTTACTGCGAGGGCCTATGCTGTCCACCAATCAAGGGTCGCCGCTGCTTCGGGTCGTCGTCATTGGAGCCGGCATCGTCATTATCGCCGCGGGGATGAAAGCAACCGCGACGGTAGTCAACCTGGTGCTGCTCTCCGTTCTGCTCGCGGCCACCCTTTCTCCCGTACCGGTTCTGCTGTCGAAATGGGGAATCGGTCGTGGCGCCGCCATCGGACTTACCGCCCTGCTCACGCTGGTGGGAGGGATAGTTCTCATCGTCCTGCTCGCTCGTTCGATGAGCCGACTTTCCGTCAATCTTCCTACGTACCAGGCTTCGCTCGCGGGGTTGGTGGATGGGGTGTCACAGAAGCTGGCCGCGCGGGGAGTCCCCTTGGATCAGGCCTTAAAGCCCGACCCGGCCCGGATCATGGGGGCCGTGGGACGCCTTGTGGGAGGAGCGCTCAGCGGGATCGGGTACGGGCTCCTCACCCTCGTGCTGCTGGTGCTTTTCCTGATCGAGCTCCCGTTGCTGAAGACGGAAGACTCCGGGGTGGGTTCGCTCCGCCACCGGCTGGACGAGTCCATGCGATTGGTGAGACGCTTTGTGGGGCTGAACGGGTTGATCGGCGCCGTCATCGCAACGATAAATCTGGTGATCATGCTGGCTGTGGGGACCGACGGGGCCGTGCTCTGGACCGTGATCACGTTTTTGTTCGCATTCGTTCCCTTCGGATTCATGCTCTCGCTGATTCCCCCTTTCGTGGTGACCTTGCTGGAATTCGGTGTCGGGCGCGCCCTGCTGCTCTTCGTTCTTTTCTTCGTCGTCAACTTCATCGGCGACAACGTGATCAAGCCCAAGATCATGGGCGGCGGACTGGGGCTCTCGCCCCTGGTCATCGTTCTGGGGCTGCTTGCCTGGGGCGCGGTGCTGGGGCCGATGGGAGCGCTGCTGGCTATTCCACTGACGATTACGCTGAAGCAGGTTCTTCCGATCCTGCTGGAGGAGCCGTCGGCGCCCGCGGCTCGCTCGTAGTGGGGGAAGTCGAGCGCTACTTCGATGCAGCGTGAGGTTTGGGCGGCGGCAGGGCCAGCGTATCAGTGATCGGGTCCCATCCGCCGCCCAGCGCCTTGTAGAGCTGCACCACGGCCACCCGCTGCTGCCGCTGCAGCTCCGACTCGTTCAGCTCGGCGTCGAGCTGCGCCCGTTGGGCATCGAGCAGGTTGAGATAGTTGTCCACCCCACCCTCATAGCGCAGGCCCGCCAGGTCAACAGCGCGTCGTGCAGCCGTCGCGGCGCGCCCGGCGGCAGCGGCCTCCTCGCGCAATCGCTTCACCGCCACTAATCCGTCTTCGACCTCCTGAAAGGCGTTCAGAACGGTCTTCTCATACTGACCAACGGCGGCCTCGGTGCGGGCTCGCTCGGCCTGAACCTGCTTCTTGTTCCGGCTGTGGTTGAGAATTGGCGCGAAGAGGTTCGCTGCGATGTTCCAGAACCCGGTCCCGCTCTTGAAGAGGTCCCCCAGATCGCCACTGGCGGTCCCGCCGGCAGCGGTGAGCGAGATGGTCGGGAAGAGCGCCGCAATCGCGGCGCCGATCTTCGCATTCGACGCCTTGAGCTGGTCTTCAGCCTGCTTCACGTCGGGGCGCCGCTCCAACAACTGCGAGGGCAGGCCGGCAGGGATGACGTTGGGAAACTGCTGCTGGGTCAGCGGCAAGCCGCGCGGCAGGTTTCCCGGCAAACGACCCAACAGCACACTGAGCTCGTTTTCCTTCTGGGTCTGCTGCCGGAGCGTGCGGGATAGCGTGCCTTCGGCGACGGCCAGTGCGTTCTCTCCCTGTTGTACATCCAGCTCGGAGGTAAGGCCACCCTGCCAGCGTGCGCGGGCCAGCTCCAGCGACTCCCGCCGGATCCTGACCTGCGTCTGAGCAATGTTGATCTGGCCATCCAGGTCCAGCAGCTCCAGG
>DATJGL010000124.1:0-2254 GCA_035495075.1 Gemmatimonadales bacterium | reverse complement strand
GAGAAGGAGGAGTTATGAACTCCGAGGTTCGCAGGAAACTCGAGATGGTCGACCGTGTGCTCGGATTCATCGGCGCCCGGACGGCCATCGAGCCGGCGTACGGTCCCGCGCTCGCCCGGCTCCAGGAGCAGCTCACGCGTGCCCGCGGGATCCTCACGCGTCAGCACGACGGCCGGGCCGCCGCGCGCGCGGCCCGCGCCCACCGCGTCAAGCTGCGCCGCGCGCTGCAGCTGGAGTTGACCCACTACCTGGTGGCGATAGGATCGATTGCCACCAAGGGCCAGGAAGTGGCCAACCGCTTCAAGCTGCCGTCCCCCAATACCACCAACGCTGCCTTCATCGTGGCTGTCTCGTCCTTGCTGGCATTGGGGGAGGCGCAGCGCGATGTGCTGGTGAAGGCCGGCTTGTCGGCCACCCTGCTCGACGAGCTGGCCAGGATGGTCTCGGATTTCGAGGCCGCGACCGTGGCGGCACGCGATGCCCGCCGCGACCACATCGAGGCCCGCATCGAGCTCGACTCGATCACCACCGAGCTGACGGAGCAGGTGAATCTGCTCGATGGGATCACCCGCTATCGCTTTGGTTTCGATAGCGACGTGATGAGCGAGTGGAAGATGGCCCGGGTGCTGTTGGGCCAGCCGCGCAACGGGGCAGTCCCGCCCGCGCCGCAGCCGACGCCGCCGGTCGGTGAGGTGAAGCATGCGGCGTAGCGGAATGCAGGATGCTGAATGCAGAACGCTGAATTGTTCTGCATTCAGCATTCTCGCGCTCGTAGAAGTACCTCGCCGACCGCCTCGCGCGGGAGCGCTAGCGCAAAGTTTCGGCCTGAACTTCCCCGGAACGCTTCGTGTCTGGCTGAGGCGACGCTATGTTCAACATCGTGAACTTCAACGTGGTTAAGACTCACTTCTCTCGACTGTTGCAGCGCGTGTGCGCCTTCAGCCGCGCCGAGGAATACGCCCTCCTCGGCGAGGATGCCGTCGATATCGCGGCATTCAATGCACGCGCCCACGAGCCCGTCGCGGCGTTCGAGGCTGTCCTCAAAGACCTGAAGCGTCGTGGCAATGGAACAGATGACCATCAATGACTATCATATGCTTATGAAGCTTACTGTTCGCCTACCCGTGCCGGGCGCGCCCAAACCGGGCGCCGTCCTACTCCCCCCGCCGCTCCACCTCACGAGCGATGTGCTCGCGCTCCTCGCCGCAGAGCGCGGCGAGCGATAATCGACCCGTAACGGATCCTCCATTTCCTTTCTGCATAGAAAAAACGCGCCTGTCATCCCGAGCGACCCGAGCGTCAGCGAGGGGCGCGAGGGACCTCAAGTTCTCATGGGCAGGGAGGCCGCCTTTGTGCAAGGCGCCGCGTATTCGTGCAAGGCGCCGCGTAATGGAGTCCCAGACCAACGACCCTTGAGGTCCCTCGCGCCCCTCGCTAACGCTCGGGGACGCTCGGGATGACAATGTTTTTTGATTGCTAAGCAGTGAGCAGGAGGGAGTGAACAGGAGACCGGCATGTCACCTCTCACCGCTCACGCCTTAGATTCTCTCTCTCCCATGAAAGTCCTCTTCGTCAACCCCGGCCGCGATTTGGGCGGCGCGGAGCAGAGCCTCCTCCTGCTCCTCGACGCGCTGCGCCGCTCGGGCGTCGACCCCATGGTCGCCACCTTCGGCGACGGGCCCTTCTCGGCCGCGCTGCTCGAGCGCCACATCCCCGTCGCCTACGTGAGCATCCCGGATGCGGTGCGCGAGAAGTCGCGCTACCACCACCCCGAGGGCCGGCTGGAATCGATGACACTCGCCGCCCGCTCGGTCCCCGCGGTGTGGGAGCTGGCCCGGATCGCGCGCAGCCACAAGAGCGAGCTGATCCACACCAACGGCATCAAGGCCCACCTGCTGGGCGGGCTCGCCGGCCGGCTCCTGTGGAAGCCGGTGGTGTGGCACGTGCGCGATTTCCCGCCCGAAGGGATGAACGGCATGGGGCTCCGTGCCGCCGCCCGCGCGCTGCCGAAGCTCGTGTTCACGAACTCCGACGCCGTCGCCGCCGCCGTGCGCAGCCGCGCCGCCCCGCGGGCGCCGGTCGTGACGCTCTACAACCCGGTCGACCTGGACCGCTTCACCCCCAGGCGCTCCGGCCGCACGGTGCGCGCCGAGCTGAAGGTCCCCGAGGACACGCCGCTCGTCGGCATGGTGGCCCACCTGACTCCCTGGAAGGGACACGCCGACTTCCTGCGCATCGCGCGCACCGTCACGCT
>DATJGL010000123.1:0-28359 GCA_035495075.1 Gemmatimonadales bacterium | reverse complement strand
CCCCCGAGGAGGTGCGGCTGCTGGGCGAGATCCGCGACCTGCTGAAGCGGCGGTGATCGCCGGCCCGCGGCGAATCCTCTACGGGGCGCTGCTGGCCGGGGCGCTCATCGCGGGGATCGTCGCGGGCTGCGAGTACTTCCGGGATAGCCCGGAGCAGACGCTCGCGAACGGGCGCTGGAAGGAGTGCGCCGCGGAGCTCCGTGACGTGAAGCTCGACCGCGTCGACACGGACGGGCGGATCCGGTTCACCTACGTGGCGGGCAACGAGCGGGATCGCGTGCTCGCGTGCCTGCGGGCTCCGGACGAGAGCGGACGCCCCTTGCCGGAGGCGGTCGCCTCTCAAAGCGCCGGGAAGTAGCCGGCCCCGCCCGCCCCGGCGAATGTCGGCCGGCCGGGCCCTCTAACGGTCCCGCGTAGCCCGGCGGCGTAGCAGGCCGGTCGCGGCCAGGGTGCTGCCGACCAGCAGCAGGGTCGCCGGCTCCGGCACCGTCGCCGGCGGCTCCGCGCTCGAGACCACGAAGAACTGCTCCCGCGCCCCGTTGTCGTTGGCGAAGTTCGCCGTGAAGATCACCGGCGCATTCCCTGCGAACGTCGTCAGGTCGATCGTCTCGAGCACGAAGTCGGAGAACCCGTTGCCGGAGCTGGTGAAGTCCTGCGGCCCCGTGAACTGGAACGCGTCCGTGCCCGCCACGCTGACCGTGAAGCTGTTCAGGGTGTATGCCGGCTGCCCCTGGGCCTGGCTGACGTCGACCCCGATGAAGAACGTATTGCTCCCCTGCAACAGGGTCCGAATCTGGCCCACCGATTACGTGGGGGAGATCGTAATCTGCGGGGACGTGGGATTAACCGGCAGGAGCGTGAAGTCGAACCCCGCCGGGTTGTTGCACGAGGGATTGCCGATCACGCTCGGGTTGTTCTGGGTCTGCTGGAAGACACCGGCATCCGGTGCGAGGGCCACTGGCGCCGCCTCCGTCACCAGCGGCACACCGGCTAGCAGGAGCGTCATGAATGCGACTGCGACCGGTCTCAGCCTCATAGTCCCCCCTGATCGTTCGGGTTGCACGCACGCTCCGTGCCGTCGCGTCGATCCGAACGACAGCCTCGTAGAAACACGACTCTCCGCCAGGCCCCGCTCGCTGCGCGTCCGCCCGCCACGGAAATCGCGCGGCAGATTTGGGAAGAGCGGTCGCCACTCTGCGCGCTCCATTTCATGTCGACCCGAGTTTTCACTTGACACTGCCGCAGCGTGTGCTTACATTCCGCGCCCACGACCGCCGCGAGCGCACGCGCGGAAGTCGCCACTATGCAGTCCTGCATAAGGAGGACGTGATGACCATGAAGCGTTGCATCGCCGCCCTGCTGATCTCGCTGTTGATCGCCACAACCGCGCCGGCGAGCTGGGCCGACACGGAGCCCGTCACCCCGGGTAAAGACGCCGCCGCCGCGGTGAGCGACGTCTTCTACGTGCCGGGCAAGGCCATCGTGTGCGGCGTCAGCGGCGTCCTCTGGATCGGCGCCATGGCGATCACGTTCGGGACTCTCTACCAGGAATCCAACGATTTCGTGAAGGGCGCCTGCGGGGGCAAATGGGTGCTAACGGGTGAGGACATCAAAGAGACGAAGCACTACTAATACCGCGCCGGCCTCCGCGGAGGGCCGGCGCCGTCCGGCTGATTTCCCTTCACGTGGAGGGTGGACGGCCGCCGGCGTCGATTCCGTATTGTTTAGCCTTCCGCGCCACCGTGGATTGGGTAATACCCAGATGCCTGGCGGCGAGAGCCTGCGTCTTGAATCGCGTCAGGGCGTCCCGGAGCATCTGGCTCTCCACCTTCTGCAGCGCCTTTCGTAGCGTCGCAGGGCCGGCCGTCGCCGGGGGCGACTGCTCATTGGCCAGGCTGGCCAGCGCGCGCGGTAGGTCCGCGACGTCAATCGTCTCGGTCGCGCTCGTCACCATCAGCCGCTCAACCAGGTTCAGCAACTCTCGCACATTGCCCGGAAACGGATACCGCGAGAGCGCATCCAGGGCGCCCGCGGAAATAGCTCGGCGGCGCTTGACCTTCCGCTCCAGCCGCGCCAACGTCACCTCCACCAGGAGAGGAATGTCCTCCGCGTGCGCCCGGAGCGGAGGAATCTCCAGGGTCAGCACGTTGAGCCGATAGAACAGATCGCCCCGGAACGTTCCGGCCGCAATCATCGCGGGTAGATCTCGATTGGTCGAGGCGACGATGCGCACGTCCGGCCGCTTCGGCTTGACCGCCCCGACCGCCCAGACCTCGCCATCCTCGAGGAATCGTAGCAGCTTCACCTGCAGCCCGAGCGGCAGATCGCCGATCTCGTTGAGCAACAGCGTGCCCCGGTGGGCCAGCTCCACCAGGCCCACCTTGCCCTTGGAGTCGGCCCCCGTGAAGGCGCCTTTGGCGTACCCGAACAGCTCCGCCTCCATCAACCCTTCGGGTATCGCCCCGCAGTTGACCTCGAGGAACGGTCCGCCGCTCCGCGCTGACGCCTGATGTACCAAGCGAGCGAACAATCCCTTCCCCGCTCCGGTCTCGCCCAGCAACAGCACGGTGGAGTCCACGGCGGCATACCGCAACGCGGTCTCCCGCACCTCCACCAGAGCGGGACTCTGGGCCACGATATCGTCGATCTGCACCTCTCGGTGCGTGGAGATGCTGAGCGTTGCCCGGGACTGCTCGGCAACCTCCACGGCGTCCCGCAGCTTGGTCATCACCTGCCCCATCCCGGTGATGTCGCGGATCGTGATCACGATATACGCGAGCTTGCCCTCCGCCCCCGGAATCGGCACCCCGGAGACCAGCAGCTTCTGGCCCGTCTGAAGCGTCTGGACCGTCGATACCGAGACTCCACCCGCCGCTACTTCCCCGACGATGGACCAGTCGAAGTCTCGCTCCACGCCGAGTTCGCGAACCGGGACACCGGTCGCGCGCTTCGGATCAAAGCCAAGGATCTCGCCGGCGACCTGATTGCTCCGAAGCATGACGGACCCGGGATTGAGCAAGCACAGTCCCTCGCGGGCCCCATCGACCATGGCCTCGAACATCTCCTGCCGAGGCCCTGGCCCACCCACGCCCCGCGCCAAGTCGGCGCCGGGCTCCAGGCCTGCGATCGTGTGCTTACCGTGAGTCGACACCGTTCTCCTCCAAATTTGATTGGGGGCGCGGTCCTTATGGCACGCACAGCACGAGCAATGCCAGCCGCGGATTTCGCCTCAAACGCTTCGCCCAGACGCCCACTTGGGCCGCACCCCTCTCGTTCACCGGCGCCGGCACCGTATTCGCTGGTGGGTAACGTGCCTCCCAATGTGGATAGCCCAGCAGCGCCTTGATCCCTTCCGTACCCACGCAAATCTGGTCGTTCTTCGCGCGGTCAATCATCCGTGGATGTCTGGTATTCCGTCTTGCATTGCCTCCTTGAGTGCGGCGGACATCCACGACTTGCTGAATGAATCTGCCCGAGGCCAACAGCCCAGGCCTCGACCACTCGCGCCCTGTATGCAGTCCTACATTGCCGCCGCCGACGGCTCCTCCTGCGATCCGCCGTGCGGCCGAAATCCAAATCTGCGTCAACTCACGCTTCTCCATCTTTCGCGTCTTCCATTCACATCCCTGGCACGTCGTCTGCACTCACCGCCGCGCCGACTACAGCGGCGTCGACGTGTCGCAGCTACAAGCCTCCGCCAGGCGCGGAAGGATGAAAGGGACCGGACGTGAGTCACACGGAGTCGCTGGTGGTCGTAAAACTCGGCCACAACGGCGGACAGGCTCCGTTGGTGTTCGAGGTGCTGGAGCAGGCCGGGCTTCTCGGCGAGGTGTCCGAGAACGAGCTCGACCTGGTGGAGCCGGGAGCGGTCGGGTTCCGGATCCCGCGCGACCGGATGGCCGCGGTGGTTCTGGCCCTGGAATGCAGCGGCTTCGCAGACGTGAGGGCGTACGAGGTGGAGGCCAGTCACGACAGGGTCGAGTGAAGCGGGGACGGCCGAGCTAACAGTGGGCGTAGGGCAGCAGTAGTCGGTGCAGTTAACCTTCGGCCTCACCTCCTCGCGGCGGTGAGCACAGGAGAGACGCAGCATGAAGCGGATTCTCGGGTATCTGAGGGACGAGCGGGGAGTCGAGACGCTCGAGTGGATCGCGGTCGGCGCCCTCATCGTGGCGCTGGCGATGGCGGTCTACCCCGGCACGCTGAAGGCCGGCATCGACGATGTCATCACTGACATCGTCACCGCGCTGAAGGGCGTCATCACCTAGGCGCGAGTTACACACCGGCTCCCGGGGTTCGCTCCGAGCCCCGGGAGCCCACACACCATGAGCCAATGACAATGATACGGCGACTACGCGATCAGCGAGGCACGTCAACGCTGGAGTTCCTCGTCGTCCTGCCCACGCTGCTGCTCATCTTCCTCTCGTCGCTCGAGCTGAGCCGGGCCTGGCTCACCGCCAACGTCGCGACCAATGCGGCCCGGGAAGGCGCTCGGGTGGGCGTCGTGACGCCACCTCCGGATCCAGCCAGTCCCTCGTTCAACAATGCCCCCGCTCTGGCGCGCATCAGCGAGGTGCTCAGCGCGGCCAACCTTACGGCGGCGAGCGTGTCGGTCACGTGCTCCGCGGCCGCCTGTCCGCCCGATTCGCAGGTGCAGGCTAGCGTCACCATCAATTTCCAGACTGTCGTGCCGCTTTTCCTCCCGATCCTGGGTACGCCGAGCAGCCCTCTCGTGCTCCAGGAGACGGTCAAGATGCGGCGCGAATAGGAAGGCGGGACACGACTATGCGTCGGCGATTGCTCCTGATTGTGCTGTGCGCCTCCCTCATCGGCCTCCTGGCCAGCTTTCTCGTCTATCGCGTGGTGAGCCAAATGGCTCGCACCACTGACACGCAGTCCGCGCGCATCGTGGTCGCGGCGGCGAACATCGGCCTCGCCGAGACCATCACGCGACAGCACGTGAAGCTGGTTCCCTGGCCCACGGCCGCGGTTCCTCCGGGAGCCATCCGGACGCTGGAAGACGCCGAAGGGCGAGTGGTGCGCGGATCCATCGTGGCCGGTGAGCCGCTGATGGAGGCCAAGCTCGCGCCGCAGCTCGCCGGCAAGGGTGGGATCATGCCCATGCTGGTGCCCGAGGGCCAGCGCGGGGTCACCATCAAGCTCGACGACGCCATGCGGGAAAGCGGCTTCGTCCTGCCCAACAGCCGCGTGGACGTCCTGGTGAGCATGCCCAGGGCCCCCGGCTCCAGCGAGAAGATCGCCAAGGTGATCCTCCAGGACGTTACCGTCCTCGCCGCCGGCCAGACCGTCGAGATGAAGGACAACAAGCCGGTGACCAACACCACGGTGACCCTCGCGCTGACTCCCCAGCAGGTGGAGCGCCTCGCGGTGGCCCAGGCGGAAGGCAAGCTCATGCTGGTCCAGCGGAACCTCCGGGACACCGACGTCGTGCGCACGCCGGGCGCCACCCCGTCGT
Organism: Gemmatimonadales bacterium; assembly: GCA_035495075.1. Lineage (GTDB taxonomy): Bacteria > Gemmatimonadota > Gemmatimonadetes > Gemmatimonadales > GWC2-71-9 > DASQPE01. Next base: position 22,886 of record DATJGL010000123.1, on the reverse strand, counting down.
CCCTGCTCTCCGACATCGCATCGGCCGCCCCCCAGCCCACCGCGAAGGCCGTGGTGGCCCGGAGCGCCCCTCTCCCGCTGCCGTCCATCGAGAAGTACCCGGTTTCGGTGATCCGCGGCGCCAAGGTCAGCGAGCAGATCTTCGTGCGGGAGCGCGGTGAAGGCTGGAGCGAACAAATGGCAACGAAAGGGGAACGCTGAGATGCGCTCGCACCTCGCTCGTCTCGCCGGCTGGGCTCTCCTGGGCGTCCTCGCGGCGACGGTCCTGCCCGCATCCGCCGAGGCTCAGTCGACCACCACGCTGTACGTGGGCGTGGACCGGTCGCACGTGCTCAACATCACCGATCCGGCCCGGAAGATCGCGGTGGCGAATCCGGCCATCGCCGACGTGCAGGTGATCAGTCCGACACAGCTCCTGGTCATCGGCAAGGGGCCGGGCGTCACGTCCCTGGTGATCTTCTCGGGCAAGGCGCCGCGGCATTTCGACCTGGTGGTGCACCCGTCGCCGCTCGGGAACGTCGCGCCCGCGAGCGGCTTGGAGCCGCCCCACTCGGTGCTGGTGCAGCGCGGACCCGCCCTGACCGAGCAGCTCTTCACGCGGGACAAGGACCAGCGCTGGCAGGAGCTGGGCCAGATCAAGCCGGACATCGCTGAGCCGGGCAAGAAGTGAGACTCAACTGACATGGGGGACACCACCGCAATGCCACGACGAGATCGCCGGGCCGCCCGTATGCTTGGCCCGCTCCTGGCCGCCACCTTGTTTTTCTTCGCCGCAGCCCCGGTTCCGGCGCACGCGGCGGAGCCCGCGCTCATCCGGCTGGACGTCACCATCGGCAAGTCGCAGGTGCTGAACCTTCAGGAAGCGTTCACCCGGGTGTCGGTCACCAACCCGGCCATCGCCGACGTCTTCGTGGTGACCCCGAACCAGATCCTCATCAACGGCAAGGCGGTCGGTACGACCTCCCTGGTGGCGTTCTTCCCCAACAAGACCGTCTTCTTCGACGTCGTGGTACAGAATGATCTCGCGCTCCTGAAGGAACGCCTGAAGCAAGTGGCCCCCCGCGATGACATTCAGATCCATCCCGCCCAGGACGCCATCATCCTGGACGGCAACGTCTCCAGCGAGCGCACGATTGCCGGAGTGGTCGAGGTGGCATCGGTCTTCGCCCCGAAGGGCAAGGTGGTCAGCCTGCTCAGTCTGACCGACGTCAAGCCGCAGCAGGTGATGCTCCAGGTCCATGTGGCCGAAGTAGCCCGTGCCGCCCTGAAAGAGCTCGGCTTCTCCGCCCGCGCGCTCGGCCACACGTTCCAGGGGGCCGCCACTCCCGGCAACCCGTTCAGCCTGGCTCTCGGCGCGGTCGGCCCGGTGGTGGCAAACGGCCTCTTCGGCCAGACCAGCCCCGACTTCGGGCTCGGGGGCAGTAGCTTCTTCCTGTCCTCGGGCAGTCGCGACTACGCGGGTGTGGTGCGGGCGCTGGCCGACCGCAACGTGCTGCGAACGCTGGCCAAGCCCAACCTCGTGACCCAGAGCGGGAAGGAAGCCAAGTTCATCTCGGGTGGTGAGTTCCCGTTCCCGGTGGCGCAGGAGAACAACACGATCACCATCCAGTTCAAGGAGTTCGGGGTCGGCCTGGTCTTCCTGCCCACCGTGCAGGACGGGGAGAACATCAACCTCAAGATCCGGCCGGAAGTGTCCAGCCTCGACTTCAGCCAGGGTCTCGTGTCGGCCGGATTCAACATCCCGGTCATCCGGAAGAACGAGGCCGCCACCACGATCAACGTGAAAGATGGGGAATCTTTTGCCATCGCCGGAATGATCAATAACGAGGTGCGTCAGGCGGTGGCCAAGATCCCGATCCTCGGGGACATCCCGATCCTGGGCGCCCTCTTCAGGAGCACTCGTTTCCAGAACAACGAGACCGAGCTCCTCTTCCTCATCACCGCCAAGCTCGTCAAGCCGGACGCGCCGGGAGCCGGCGTCGATGCCCGACGCCTGATGGACCTCCGCGACGAGGAAAGGAAGGACTTCACCCTCGTGCCGGGGATCCCGGGCGTGGGCGACGTCGTGACCAGGCCGTTCGGTCAGAGCAATCTGCCCGCCAAATGAGCACCTGGACCGAATGACTACGACGCTTCGGACCCTCATCGTCGGCGGCGATCCCGAGTCCACCGGGCTCTTGAAGAGCCTGCTCGAGGCGCCGGCCGCGGTGCAGGTCGTCGGCGAGTTCGCGCGCCTCTCCCCGGCCCTCCATGAAGGGCCGGCCCGGAGGCCCGACCTGGTCATCGTCGAGCTCTCTGCCAGCGAGACCGCCGAAGGCCCGCCGGCGCAGGTCGTCGGTGCCCTCACTCGCGCCTTCCCCGAGGCCGCGGTCTTCGCCACCGGCGCCGACGTCTCGGCCGACTTCGTTATCGAGGCGATCCGGGCCGGGGCCGTCGAGTTCTTGCGCCGCCCGGTCCAGCGGGCCGACCTCGCGGCCGCTCTCGAAAAGCTCCTCCGGCTCCGCCGGGGCAGCCAGCCGCCGCGGAGGGCCGGGCGAATCACGTCGGTCTTCTCCACCAAGGGCGGCCTCGGCGTGACCACCCTTGCCACGAATCTGGCGGTGTGCCTCGCGGAGCGCTCCTCCGACGGCACGGTGCTGATCGATCTCGACACCCGTCAATCCGACGTCGCGACCTTTCTCAATCTCCGCTACACCTACTCGGTGCTCGACGCGCTCGAGAGCCTGGAGCGGCTCGACGACTCCCTGCTGCAAGGGCTCCTCGTGAAGCATGCCAGCGGCCTGTTTGTGCTCCCGGGGCCGAACCGGGTCGAACGGACGCACCTCTCCGCGGAGCGGGTCCAGACGGTTCTCGAGATCATCCGCGCGCACTTTGGTCACGTGATCCTCGACCTTCGGCACGATTTCGATCCTGGCACGATCGCGGCGCTGGAGGCCTCCGACACCATCCTGTATCTCACCAGCCTCACGGTGTCCGCCCTCCGCTCCGGCTCCGCGGGTCTCGCGGCCCTTCGCCACCTGGGCATCAACATGCAGCGCGTCAAACTCGTGGTCATGCGGGACGGCACCGGAGAGGACGTCACTCTCAAGCACGCCCAGGAGGCCCTCGGGGTGCCCGTCTACTGGCGCACCCCCAGCGAGTACCCGACCGTCGTCTCGTCGATCAACAACGGGCAGCCAGTCGTCAGCGCTGCGCCCCGTTCCCGTATCGCCAAGAATCTGCGCGACCTGGCCGGCGGGCTTTACCGGCCCGCCGCACCCTCTCGATCGGGCTCGGTGCGGTCTCCCTCCTTCATGCGCCTCGCCTGGAACCCGAAAAGCATCTCAGGAGATGGATAGATGCCACTCTTCCAACGCAGGCCCCCTGCTCACCGTCCCGATCCGGCGCCGCTCCCGGCCGCCTCATCGAACGGGCACGGGAGCGTCGAGAGTCCGGGCCGTGGCCGTGAGGCGTACTACGACCTCAAGACTCGCATCCATCGTCAGCTCATCGAGCGCCTGGACCTCACCAAGGTCGACCTCCTCCCGCTCGAGACCGTCCAGCAGCAGATCCGGCGCATCGTCGAGGACATGCTCGCAAGCGACGACACGCCTCTCAGCCGACAGGAACGCGAGCAGCTCGTGCTCGAGGTGGAGCATGAGACGTTCGGGCTCGGTCCCCTCGAGCCGCTCATGCAAGACCCCACCGTCTCGGACATCCTGGTAAATGGATGCAAGGAGGTCTTCGTCGAGCGCCGTGGCAAGCTCGAGCGCACCCGAGTGATCTTCCGGGACAACTCGCATCTCCTCCAGGTCATCGAGCGCATCGTCTCGGGGGTCGGCCGGCGCGTGGACGAGTCCTCTCCCATGGTCGACGCCCGGCTGCCGGACGGGTCGCGCGTGAACGCGATCATCCCGCCCCTGGCGCTCGACGGCCCGGTCCTGTCCATCCGTCGCTTCGCGGCCGATCCGTACCGCATGGCCGACCTCGTCGAGTTCGGGACGCTCACCGCCGGCCTGACCGAGATCATCCGGGCCGCGGTGCAAGCCCGGCTGAACATCCTCGTGTCCGGCGGAACCGGGGCCGGCAAGACGACCATGCTGAATGTGCTCTCGAACGCGATCCCCAACACCGAGCGGATCGTGACCATCGAGGACTCGGCGGAGCTGCAGCTTCAGCAGGAGCACGTGGTCCGGCTCGAGACGCGGCCGCCCAACATCGAGGGGCAGGGTGCGGTGACCCAGCGCGATCTGGTCCGGAACGCACTCCGGATGAGACCCGACCGTATCGTGGTCGGCGAGGTCCGCGGAGGCGAAGTGCTGGATATGCTCCAGGCCATGAACACGGGCCACGACGGCTCTCTGTCCACGGTCCACGCCAACTCCACTCGCGACGCGCTCTCCAGGATCGAGACCATGGTGTTGATGGCCGGGGTCTCGCTGCCCGTGCGCGCGATGCGAGACTACATCGCTTCGGCGCTCGATCTGATGGTCCACCTGGCGCGGCTGTCGGACGGCACGCGCAAGGTCACCCGAGTGACCGAGATCGTCGGCATGGAGGAGGACGTGGTTACCACCCAGGACATCTTCGTGTTCGAGCAGCAGGGCATCGACGCCGACGGGCGCGTGATCGGCTTCTTCCGACCCACCGGCATCCGGCCGAAGTTCTCCGAACGTCTCGAGCGGTCCGGGATCCACCTCGGGCCCGAGGTCTTCGACCCGAGTCGGCGGCAGGCGGTGCGATGATGCCGCTGGCAATCGCCTTTCTCATCTTCCTCGCCGTCGTGGTGCTGATCGTCGGCCTCTGGTGGGTCGCGCAGGCCGACCGAGCCGTGAGAGCCCGACTGAAGAGGCCCACTCTCGCCGAAGGCCCGGAAGGCGTCCTCCGAGCCGGCGTCGAGCGCGACGCCGGCGTGCTCGGCAGTGTGCTGGGCGGCACCGGCATGATGGAGCGCCTGGCCGCCCTGGTCGCGCAGTCCGCCTACAAGGGCACGCCGAGCGACCTGGTCCTGATCATCGCGGCCTTTGCCATCGTGGGTGGGGCGGCCGCCTGGCTTCGGACTGGCTCATTTCTCTGGGGGCTCGGCGCCGCGATCGTGCTCGGCTCCCTCCCGATCGTGTACCTGCTGTACCGCCGGAGGCAGCGGCTGAATGCGTTCCAAAAGCAGTTTCCGGATGCGCTCGACACGGTCACCCGAGCGATCCGGGCGGGGAACGCCCTCTCGGGCGCCATCCGCGTCGTCGCGGAAGACATGCCCGACCCGGTGGGGGAAGAGTTCCGCCGAGTCGACGAGGAAATCCGGCTCGGGATGGATCCAGGTGAGGCACTGTACCGGCTCCAGAATCGTGTCCCGGTAGAGGACATGAGCTTCTTCTGCACCGCCATCCGCATCCAGCGCGGGGTCGGCGGGAACCTGGCCGAGGTGCTCGACCGGCTCGCCGAAGTGATCCGCGAGCGGTTCAAGATTCTGAGCTACGCCCGCGTGCTGTCGGCGCAGCACCGCTGGTCGGCCGTGTGCGTGGGGCTGAGCCCGGTCCTGTTCGCGGTCGCATTCGAGCTGATCCACCCGGGGTATTTCGACGCCCTGAAGAGCAATCCGATCGGCCCCTGGCTCGTGGGTGCGGGCCTGGTCCTGGAAGCCATCGGCTTCTTCCTGGTCTGGCGCATCGCCCAGATCAAGGTGTGAGGCGCCCATGAATCCCATCACCGTCGGTATCCTCTCGTTCCTCATGGTGGCCGGCATCACGTTCCTGGCCGGAATGGCCCTCCTGCGCTGGTGGCCCGCCGTGCAGCGGGAGCGCCTCCGAGCCGCTCCCGCTTCCGGCGGTCCGGCCTCGATCCTGCGGTGGACGGGCGCCCCGGAGAGCACCTGGGAGCGCACCGCCGAGCGCATCGGCCGCGCGGTCGCCGGCTCTCCCGAGGCCGCGCCGTCGAAGTACCGCCAGCGCCTGATCTGGGCGGGATATCACGAGCCGCGAGCCGTGCTGTTGCTTTTGGGCGCCAAGGTAGGTCTCGCCGCCCTCGGCGGCGCCGGCTACTTCCTGTATACGACGGTCGTGCTCAGGGCGGTACCCGGGTCGCGTCTCCTCGCGATCTCGCTCGTCCTCGCGGTCGTGGGCTTCTTCCTCCCCGACTTCTGGCTCCACAACCGCATCAAGGGCCGGAAGCGGGCGATCGTCCACACCCTCCCGGACGTCCTCGACATGCTGATGGTCTGCGTCGAGGCCGGGATGGGATTCGACGCGGCGGTGGCCCGGGTGGCGGAGCAACCCGAGGGCCGGCACAACCCCTTGCACCAGGAGATGCAGCGGATGCACCTCGAGGTACGCGCCGGACGGCCCCGGACCGAGGCCCTCCGCGCGTTCGGAGAACGGACCGGGGCCGACGAGATCCGGGCGATGGTCACCGCCTTCGTCCAGACCGAAAAGCTCGGCACCCCCCTGGGGAAGACCCTCCGGGTCCACGCGGATTCTGCTCGCGTGCAGCGTCGTCACCGGGCCGAGGAGCGGGCGCATCTCGCCCCGCTGAAGATGCTCTTCCCGACCGTCTTCTTCCTGATGCCGTCCTTCTTCCTGGTCACTATGGCCCCTTCGCTGCTCGGCCTGCTGCTGTTGCTCAAGGCCCTCGGTCGACACTGAGAATGGAGACTGCCCACATGAATCGATTCACGCTGATCGCCTCCCTCACCGCCCTCTGGATCGCCGCTCTCTCACTTCCCGCTACGGCCCAAGATGTCACCGCCGACGTGAAGACGTGGAGCGGGCAGACCTGGAGCCTCTCGCAGCCGTCCCTCGAGCTCTTCTATTCGATCGTGTCGAAGTCTCAAGAAGGCACGGCCGACCGGGGCGCCGGCACGATGGACCGGGTCAGCAACTTCACCAGCCTCACCTTGGGGGGCCTCAGAACCGAGGCCGCCGACCCCTCGCTGGTCACCATGAATCGGTTCTTCGGGAAGTCGGCGCCGGACACCATCCAGGGACACCGGCAGGCCCAGGAGATCACCGCCTATCGCGGAGGGGTCTCCACCCAGATCCCCCTGGCCAGCATCGCGAGCATCACGTTCAAACGGCAGCCGGTCCAGGACAGCTCGCTGCCCCCTTACGTCGCGGCGACCCACGTCCGCTACGCGGCCGACATCGACCTGGCCGACGGACGGCGCATCGCGGCCGACTACGTCAATCTCGGCACCGCCATTCTCCGTGGCGCCACTCCCGATGGCCGTCTGGACATCCCCTGGCAGGACATCGAGGTCCTTCGCTTCACCCGCTAGGCACACTCACGGGAGCCCCCAATGGACAAGCTGCGTCGCTGGGCAACAGAGCAACGGGGAAGCATCCTGCTGTTCACCACTATCCTCGTCGTTCCGCTGATGATCATCATCGGCGGCCTCGCGATGGATCTCGCCTACTACGGCGAGGTGGACGATCAGCTGCAGCGCTCCATGGACGCGGCCGCTCTGGCGGGCGCGGGCAAGCTGGGCTTCAACGACACGTACTTCCCGGCGGCGCGGCAGTGGGCCCACGACTACGCACTGGCGAACCCATACCGCACCGGCAGCATCAATCTCAGTCTCAACGCCGGAAATACCGCTAACGGGAACATCGTCCTCGGAATCTGGAACGGCAGCAGCTTTACGCCGTCTCTTGACGGTACCCGAGTCAACGCGGTCCAGTGCCGGTTTGCGACGTCGGTACCGACGTCCTTCCTCAGGGTGATCGGCGTCAACTCTCTCGATGCCGGAGCGATGTCGATCGCGTGGGCGGCCCAACCGGCTACTACCCCGCCAAACGCTTGCGTCTTTCCGATAGCTCTCAGCTCATGCTTCTTTGGAGGGCCGACGTCGACTGGTTGCGGCGCCACGATCAGCCTCATCAGCAGCAGCACCAGCTCGACCGTGGGCGGCAACACCGCCGCGTGGGCGAGTATCGTGCCAGGCCAGGACCCCAACGATGCCAATATCCTCGCGCAAGTGAAGACCGCGGCCGGCGGCAGTTGCGCAGGCACCGCAATGCAAACGGGAGACGACATCCCCGTCAACGGGGGTCAGCTCAACAACGTCATCAACTGGCTGACCGACACGACCGATCCTAATTCCTTCCCTGCGAAATATGCGAGCTCCTCGGACCTCGTGGTCCTGAAACAGGATGGCACGGATGCCTATCGTGGCAAGGGATGGGAGGTGTTCGTGCCGGTGATCGACACGGGAGCGGGATGTCCGCCCGCGGGAAACATCACTGGCACGCCGCCCATCAACGGATGGACGCGGCTCGTCATTACCCAGGTATTGGGGAAGAATGGCGAGTGCGCGGTCAACAACGCCTGGCAGAGAGGCGGCGCGGGGAACCCCTGGGACAGTCACTGCTTCGACGACAAGAACGGCACGTCCCCGCATGGACCGACGAGCACGGTCGTATCGGGTCAGACAGGAATCTTCGGTTACTACGATTGCACCTATCAGCCGGCTCCTCCGGCCCCGAACCCAGGCCCCATCACCGCGACCGCGAAGCTCAAGCTGGTGAAGTAGGAAGCGAGCGATCCGTGCGACGACTCCTCCTGCTTCTCGTGCTCGCGACGGCAGGGTTGACGACCGGTGGATGCGTCACCGCGGGCCTGGCCCTGATGGGGCCTCTGGCCGGCTCCGTCACCGCCATCGCGGATCGGAGCGTGGACCGTACCATGCCCGCGGACCTCGGCACCACGTGGGGGGCCACCGCCGATGCGCTCGCGCGGATGGCGATCCGGGTCGATCAGACGGAGAAGTCCGAGGCCAAGTGGCGCCTCACCGGCACCGGTGAGGCGGCGACCGTCCACAGCACGCTCGAGCGCGTCACCGCCGGCATGACCAAGGTATCGGTCCGAGTCGAAGGGGGTGGGCTCTTCGCGGACAAGCAGACCAGCGAGGAGATCCTCAACCAGATCGCGGCATCGCTCACGCGATTGGCGAGCTCGGGCCGGCATGAGGGCACGGCCTCCGGCTCCAACGCCGTGAACGACGAGCTCCGTGGACTGCAGCGGCAGATCGAGCGGCTGGGCACGCGGATCGAGCAGGCCCGCAAGATCCCACCGGCGCCACCCCGACCGGAAGCCAGCCCCGCAGCGACCATGAGCTCGACACCGATCATCGTCGTCCCCGCGTCGGCGGGCGTCGCCATCGTCCCGGCGGCCACGGTCTCGACTCCTCGACCGACCTCTGCGCCAGCGGCCGGTCAATCTGCAGCCCGGAGCGAGGTCGGCGCCCAGCCCCCGGTCCGGGTGATCCCGCCCCGGGAGACAGGCGAGGATGGCGTCGTTGCGGCGCCCATGAAGACAGTCGAAGCTCTGAGGCCGGTCGAGGCGCTACAGATCAGACCGGTCCGCGAGTAGACCCCTGATCACGCGGTTGTCTCAACCGAGGCGCTACTCGCCGCTCAACCGCGCCCACGGACTCCGCCGCCTGCCGAACGAGTCGTACGGTCTGCCCATCGTTGCGTCCCTGGCCTTGCATGTGGTCTTCCTCGCGGGCCTGGTTTCCCTCACGAATGCGCCCGTCGAGAGGCAAAGCGTCGAGGTCAGTGCCATCCTCGCGGACCTCGCGGCCGCCGCACCCGCTGGCGACCCGACATCCGAGCCCGCTTCGAGGCCGGCAGCCGGGGCGACCACGACGACGGGCATCCGACCACCGGTCGCGCCGAGCCGGCCCTCGGAGCGCGCGACCGCCGCTGAACCGTCGGTCGCCTCCCGCCCGACCGTGAGCACCCCGACCCCGAGCCCGATACCGGGCGAGCGCGTCGCTCCCTTGGGGGTTGGCACGACCCTGGTGTCCACGGTACCGGGTCCGAGCGACGCTCCGGAGCCAGCCGCGAGCAGGACAGCCGATCTCGATCCGACCCCGGATCCCGGCTGGGCAGAACCTTCCCCGGTGGTGTTCCCGAGTCCGAGTGCCACGCGTCTTAGTGCCACGCGTCTTGTGGAGGCCCTGACCCCGGTCCCGCGTCTTCGGGAGGGATCGCAGGAGCAGGTCGCATCGGCCGCGCCGAGCCTTCCCGTCCGCGAACCAATCCGGCCCGGTCCCAGCCTCCCGCCGGCGCCGCAAGCGCGGCCACGCCTGGTTCCCGATGAGCCAGCCACGATCGCCCGGCAAGCCGCGATGCCGACGCCCCGTCCCCCGACGACATCACCGTCGCCGGTCGTCCAGGCAGGGTCGCCCCTCGGAATCAATCGGGAGCGCGCGCTGGTTCGACTCGAGGGGCCGAGAACCTGGGTCACCGATCAGCCCAGCCGCATCATCTCCGGCACCGTCCTGGGCGGCGTTTCCGACCGGCTCGTCGTGTACGTGAACGGGAGCCCGATGGAGGTGAACCTTTCCGGACGCACCTTCGAGGCCGCGGTGATGCTTCACCCTGGCGCGAACGAGCTGCGGGCGGTGGCAACGGGGCCAGACGGCCTCGAGGCCGACGACACGATCATGGTCCAGTACAACCCGCGCACCGCGTCGAATGGCATCGTCCTCACCAGTCCCTCCGAGGGCCTGACCCTCGGGCCCGACGACCCGCCTGTCACCGTGGTCGAGGGAGAGCTGGACAACAAGCGCCTCACCACCGCTTGGATCGTGGCCAACGACCGCCGCATCTCGGTGGCGGTGAACGCCGGGCGATTCCGCCAAGCCGTGCTGATTTCCGATCCCGTGGTCAACGTGTGGGCCGAGGCCTCGGACGGCGACGTGGTGCATCGAAGCGGGACGGTCACGATCCGAACCGCCGGAGCCCGAGCCCGATCCGGCGTACTGGTCATGCAGTGGCCCGCGGGAATCGATCGGTCCACCGTCGATGTGACCGCTACCTGGCGCGCACACTCCGAGCGTCTCGACACCATCGTCCAGACGATGAGTCTGCCCCCGGTCGGAGAGACCGCCAGCGGCGCCCCAGACATGTTCTTCCTGCGGAGCCTGAAACCCGGAGTCTACACGCTGATCGTCCGCTATCGCGGTCTGACCCCGATGGGGGACGTGCGCCCCACCCTCTATCTTCCGGACAAGGACCACCTCGCGCCTCGAGCGCTCCGGCCGCTCTCGCTGGACGCGGGCGGACGACGGGTGATGGCGAAGGTCCTCATGCCTCAAGCGGTCCTGTGGAGTCAGGACGACTGGTTCAGCGGCATGAGCGAGAGCGTGGACACCGTCACGAAGTTCCGCATTCCCGAAGGGATCACATGGGTCGAGCGCAAGGACGAGCTGCCATGAAGATTCCTATTTCCTTCCTCGCCGGGCTGCTGGGCCTGGCGCTCGTCACGATCACGCATGCCCCGGCTTCCGACCTGAACGAAGCCGGCAAGGCGGCCTACGGGCGGGGAGATTTCGCGGCGGCCGAGCGCTTGTTTACGCAAGCGGTCGCTCAGGCGCCGGGAGACCCGCTCCTCCACTATCACCGGGGCGTGGCGTTGATGCGCCTGTCCAGATGGCACGAAGCCTCCGCCGCGTTCGAGGCCGCCCTTCAGCTGAATCCACCCCCCGAGCTGGCGGCGAGCGCCCAGCGAGGCCTGACATCATTGGCTGCCCTTCTGCGTGAGCCGGCTCCCCGACCAGTCCGAAGCGAGGACATCGTCGTTCCCCTTCGCCGCGCCGGGGGTAACTGGATCGCCGAGGTCCGCCTGAACGACTCGCGCAGTGCCCGCTTCGTGGTGGATACCGGCGCGGGTGCCTGTGTGGTCTCTCCCGAGCTGGCCAGCGCCCTGCGGATCCATCCGGGCGCGCGGGCCCAGACGGTCCCGATGCAGGTGGTCGGCGGGGTCATTGCCGGAACGCGAGTCACCATCGCCTCGCTGCGCGTCGGGGACGCCGAAGCGGAAAATGTCGACGCAGTCATCCATTCCATCGGCTCTGGAATCGACGGACTGCTCGGAAACACCTTCCTGAACCGCTTCACCGTGACGGTGGACCCCGAGAAGGGCGTCCTGCTGCTCCGCCCGCGATGAGCAACCAGCCACCTCCGCAAGCCGGTCTCCTGGTAGGTCAGCCCGAGGCCCACGATCGTGCCCCCGGCACAGTGCCGACCTTGCGGGATCCGGCCCTCGCGATCCTGAACGTCGCCGTGGTCGCGCTGTTCTCGCTGACCGTCTTCGTTTCCGCCGCGCTCCTGTTCATCGTGCAGCCGATGTTCGCCAAGATGGCGCTGCCCTTGCTCGGCGGCACCCCGGCCGTCTGGAACACGTGCATGGTCTTCTTCCAGGCCGTCCTGCTCATCGGGTATGGCTACGCGCATGCCACTCCCGCCCTCCTCGGCCTCCGGCGCCAGGCGATCCTCCATCTCGCGCTCTTCCTGACGACTTTCATCGCGCTGCCGCTGGCGGTGCCCGAAGGCTGGAGCCCCGCCGCGCAGCACAGTCCGTTCCTGTGGCTTCTCGCGCTCCTCCTGGTCGTGCTCGGCTTGCCGTTCCTGGTCGTCTCGACGACCGCTCCCCTGGTGCAGAAGTGGTTCACGGGCATCGATCACCCGTGGGCGCGCGACCCGTACTTCCTGTATGCCGCGTCCAACGTCGGCAGTCTCACCGCGCTGCTCGCCTACCCGACCCTCATCGAGCCGAACCTCCCACTGGCCGAGCAAAGCCGTCTCTGGACTCTTGGCTACTCGTTGCTGGCGGGGCTCCTCCTCTGCTGCGCCGGCGTGGTGTGGCGCTCCCGCCCCTCCATCACGGACGATCACACGAGGACCGCCCAGACGCGCTCCGGCGAGGCCCTGCCGATCGAGCGGATCCGCCTCTCGCTGAGGGTGCGCTGGATTCTCCTCGCCTTCGTTCCCTCGAGCCTGATGCTGGGAGTCACGACGTTCCTCACCACCGACGTGGCCCCGATGCCCTTGCTCTGGGTGGTACCACTGGCGATCTACCTGCTGACCTTCGTCTTCTCCTTCGGAGCCAGGACACGCACCTCCAATCAGCCCATGCATCGCTTGCTGCCGATCGTGGTGCTGCCGTTGATCATGACGATGGCCTTTGGAGCGGTCGGACCCTTGTGGGTTCTCGCGCTCCTGCACCTCCTGGCCTTCTTCGTGCTCGCGATGGTCTGTCACGGAGAGCTGGCGAGGAGGCGGCCACCAGCGGAGCGGCTCACCGAGTTCTTCCTGTGGGTGGCGGTCGGCGGCGTGCTGGGCGGGGCCTTCAACGCGCTGCTGGCCCCGGTGCTCTTCAGCCGCCCGATCGAATATCCGCTCATTCTGGTGGCCGCATGCTTGCTTCGACAGCCCCGATCGCTCGGCCAACCGAAGGCGCTGGCACGGTGGGACTTCGCCGTCGCCCCGGTGCTGGCGGCCCTCATCATCGGCCTGTTCTGGGCCGTCCGGGCGATTCCCATCACCGGCTTGCCGGGCCTGCTGCTGATCAGCGGCGTGCCGGCGCTCCTGTGCTTCGCGCTGCGTCATCGCCCGGTAGCGTTCGGGCTCGGAATCGGCGTCCTGATGCTCACCACGACCTTCCTCACGGAGGATACGCGGTATCGCACCCTGCACCGGGAGCGCAGCTTCTTCGGTGTCTGGCAAGTGCGCCACTACCCGAACGGGAACTTCACCGCGCTCATGAATGGCACCACCGAGCATGGCCGCCAGAGCCTCGAGCCGGGGCGCGAGCGGGAGCCGCTGGTCTATTTCCACCGCCTCGGGCCGATCGGGCAGGTGTTCAGCGCCATGCCGCCGTCCGTCGCGGGCACCCCGGTGGCGGTCATCGGGCTCGGGACCGGCTCCCTGGCGTGTCATGGCCGCCCTGGGCAGGAGTTCACGTTCTACGAGATCGACCCCGCCATCCTGCGCATCGCCAGCAACCCTCGATACTTCTCGTTCCTGAAGACCTGCCCACCCGTGACCCGGGTGGTACTGGGAGATGCGCGGCACTCTCTCGTGACGGCTCCTGGCGGGCACTACGGTCTCATCATTCTCGACGCGTTCAGCTCCGACGCCATCCCGAGCCATCTCCTCACCCGTGAAGCCCTGCGCCTCTACCTGGACAAGCTCGCGAACCCAGGGCTACTGGCCTTCCACATCTCCAACCGACACCTGGATCTGGAGCCGACCGTCGCCAATCTCGCGGCCGATGCCAGGCTCGTCGCCCTTGCTCAGCGGGAGGTCGGAATGACCCGGGAAGAGGCTGGGCGATCCGGGAGGGCTCCGTCCCACTGGGTCGTGCTCGCGCGTCGTCGAGATGATCTCGGCGCGCTCCCCAATGATCCGCGCTGGCGCGAGCTCTCACCGCGGCCGGATCGCAGGCTGTGGACAGACGACTTCTCGAACATGCTGGAAGTCGTCAGGTGGCACTGACTTGTCGGGACAGGTCCGGTACGGGTCCGGAGCGAGAGCTCGGACGTTATCGACTGTAGATGAGAAGCGTCGAGCCGAACAGCGCGATGAGGGCTCCGATCGGCAGATGCCGCGCCGGGCGCCGGCGGCGTATCACGAGGAGACCCAGCACGATCACCGCGCCGGCCACCTGAGACAAGGCCAGCGCGACGAGTGCGCCGCGCCAGCCGAGGGCGACGCCCAGCATGGCGGTCAACTTGACATCCCCTCCGCCCATGCCTCCTCGGCTCACGATGGCGACCAGCAGCACCACGCCGCCGCCCACCAGCGCGCCGACGACCGCTTCGATGAGCGTCGGACTTCGCCCCGATACCACGGCGAGGCCCAAGGCGTAGGTCAAGGCGGGCAGCGTGATGACGTCGGGGATCAAGCGCATCCGAAGGTCGGTCACGACGATCAGCGCCAGGGCGGCCAGCAGGGGCAGGAGCTGCCACCACCGGGGCGCAAAGCCGACCTTCCGAAGGGCCAGCAAGGCGAAGCCGAGCGTCAGCCCCGCACTGCAAGCGAGAGAGATCGGCCGACCGATCTCGGCGAGGCGACGCCCTACCTCGTGGATGAGGGCCCCGTGGAAGCCGGCCCGGGCGTCAAGCGAGGCGCCCGATGATACTCACGCAGCTGCTCCTCGAACTGACTCTCTCCCCGGCGACCGATCCACTTGACGTAGAACCCTACGTCGGGCGCGTACCAGTACTGGTCGGAGTCGCGCCGCGCCCCCTCGCGAACGATCTTGAACGCGGTGAATCGCCCCGCCGGCACCTCGACCATCTCGGTGGCGACCACCGAGAACGCATCGTTGAATTCCGTCTTCCCGCCCCGGTCCTCGTAGACTCCGCGATGCGACCACGTGCGCCCGGCTTCGAGAGGCCAAGCGAACCATGGCTGGGGCGGTGTCATCCGGGCCGCCACTCGCCCGTCCTCCATGGTCCCTGCCCAGTGGAGGTCCAGGGTGTAGAAGGTCTCCACGTCTCCGACCCGCACGAGGTAGAACGAGACGTGATTGATCTCTCTGACCTCGATCGCTTCGACCGCCTTCACCCCGCTCTCGGCGCCACTGGTCCACCCGTAGACCCACCGGTCTCCGGGACGCCAACTGGGAGGCGACTTGACCGCTGACAGCGTGGGAGGCGTCTCGGCGGCAGCCGACGTCGACGGCGCAACTGGTTGATTTTGCGTGGCGCAACCTGCCATGGCCACTACGATCAGCACCGTCAGGAGACGTGTCATCGCAAAACGATGATCGCACGCGGTCGCCGCCCGAAGCAAATCGCGCGAGAAGGGGCTCGCAGCGACAATTAACTATTCCCCTCAGGAGATACTGTGATGAAGAACATCGGGATAACGGCTATTGGCGTGGGGATCCTGGTCATCGTCCTTGGCCTCGGTGGCGTCATCGGCCAGGGAGACAACTTCCGGACGGTGATGGTGGGCGCGGTCGTCCTGCTCGCGGTGGGCTTCCTTCTCTACCGACGGGGTCAGGGCGGCCAGGCGAACTGAAAAGGATGTCGATCTCGGAGCTACGAATGCCAACACGTCTGACCAAGAAGCGCGCGCGTAATCATCTCCTCGTCGAGTTCCTGTTCGCCGCCGGAACGTTCCTCGTGATCTTCGGTTTCCTCTACGCGGTACGGCGGTCCTGGCCCGCGCTGGATCAATTGAGCCTCGTGATGCTCGTGGGAATCGGCCTCCTGCTGGTGGTCGTCTGCGAGCGTCTGCGCCACATGCTCACCGCGCTGCGCGAGCTCACGAGCCTGGTCAGGAGAGCCGCCGTGGAGGCACCCGAGGAGGAGCTGCCGAAATAGAGCCCTCCTTGCCCGCCTGGGTGCTCGAGGTCGTCCTGCTGGCGCTCGCCGTGGTGGTAGCGCGCGCGCGGCCCGCGCTCGGCTCGAGATGGATGACGGCGGCAGAACAGCGGCTGGGCGCTCTGGCGCGTCGCCGGAGACTGGCGGTGCTGGCCGTCGGGGCGACCGCCCTGGGCCTCCGGCTCACCCTGCTCCCGCTCACGCCGGTCCCCGAGCCGAACGTCCATGACGAATTCAGCCATCTGTTGGCCGCCGAGACGTTTGCCAGCGGGCGGCTGACCAATCCCTCGCCCCCGATGTGGCCCCACTTCGAGAGCTTCCACATCATGCTGCGGCCGACGTACATGTCGATGTACCCGCCCGCGCAAGGCCTCGTGCTCGGTGTGGGCACGCGGCTCGGCCACCCATGGCTCGGCGTCCTGCTGTCCGTGGCGATCATGGGCGCCGCGCTCTGTTGGATGCTCCAGGGATGGTTCCCCCCCGGGTGGGCGCTCCTGGGAGCCATGCTGGCGGTCCTTCGCTTCGGCGTCTCGGGGTACTGGATCAATAGCTACATGGGAGGGGCGGTGGCGGCCATCGGCGGGGCGCTGATCCTGGGCGCCCTGCCACGGCTCACCCGGACCCCGCGCATGGGCCACGCGCTGCTGATGGGAGCCGGGCTCGTCCTGCTCGCCAATAGCCGGGCCTACGAAGGGCTCGTTCTCAGCCTCCCGGTCGCGGTGGCCCTCTTCGCGGGATGGCTGGTCCGGTCCCGAGCCCACACCCGGACTTGGATCCTTCGGGGCGTCCTGCCCATCGCGATCGTCCTCACACTGGCCGGTACCGCGATGGGGTACTACTTCTGGCGGGTCACCGGTAGCGCGCTCCGTATGCCATATCAAGTCGCGCGTGAGACCCACGCGACCGCCCCGATATTTCTCTGGCAAACGCCCCGCCCGGAACCCCACTACCGCCACGCCGCGATGGGGGAGTTCTACCGCCGCTACGAGCAGGATTTCTACGAGCGAGAGGTCCGATCGGCCCGCGGCCTGATCACCACGAAGATCGCTTTCGCGGCCGCCCTCATTGGCTTCTACCTCGGCCCCGCTCTCCTGCTGCCGTTGCTCCTCTTCCCCCGGGCCCTCTGGGATCGGCGGATCCGGTTCCTCGTCCTGGCCGTCGCGGTGGGCCTCATCGGGCTGGCGGTGGAGGTGTTCTTCATACCGCACTATGCGGCTCCCTTAACCGCGATCATCCTGGCGCTGGTCGTCCAGGCCCTCCGTCACCTGCGCGTGTGGCGATGGAACGGGCGCCCCGCGGGTCTCTTCCTCGTCCGGACCTTGCCCTTGGCCTACGCCGGGGCGCTCGCAATCCGGCTGCTCGCGCCTGGGCTCGGCCTGCCGGTCACCGAGACGAGCTTCTGGTGGCTGCGCCTTGAGCCGAGCGAGCGAGGCCTGGAGCGGGCCGATGTCCTGGCGGGCCTGGAGCGTATCCCGGGCCAGCACCTGGTGCTCGTCCGCTACGGGCCAACGCACGACCCAGGCCTCCAGATGGAGTGGGTCTACAACCGAGCGGACATCGATCGCGCCCGGGTGATCTGGGCGCGAGACATGGGCGAGTCGGACAACTCTCGGCTGCTCCGGTACTACCGTGACCGCGATGTCTGGCTCATCGAACCGGACCGGCATCCGGTGCGGCTGCAGCGCTACCTCGACTCTCCTTCCCGGACTGACCTACGACCGAGCGCTGGGGCGATCCATCGCTCATGAACACCGCCGCGGCTCCGTCGGCCCCCCGGACGGACGTGATCGTCCAAGTCTGCTGCACCCTGTGGGCCGCGTGGTTGATGGTTCCCTGGAGCCCCATGCCCTTCGGCCAAGGCCCGCTCGACACCAGCTACACCATCTTCTCCCACATCGCGTTCGCGCAGGGACAGCCGTGGGGAACCATCGCGCTCCATACCACCGGCCCGCTCGGATTCCTTCGCTTTCCACTCTTCCTTCCTCAAACCTTTGCGTGTCTGGCCCTCGTCGCCGCCACTTTGGGCGGCAGCCTGGCGCTCCTGATGGACTACGTTCTCCGGCCCAGTCTTCCATTCTGGGGCCGCCTGCCGGCGCTCGCCATTTTCACGTGGCTTGTCAGCTTCAACGACGATGCGGCCTGGCTCCTCGTGGTGCTCCTGACCTCCCAAATGCTGCTGCCCGCCGTTCCCCGTTCGCCGCGCTGGTCCGCCTCTCCACACGCCTCGTGGTTCACCTGGCCGACAGCGCTCGGTCTGACTGCATCCGCCGTCGCCGCCAATGTGAAAGGCACCTTTCTCTTCATGAGCGCCATCCTTGCCTTACACATAGCCGCGCTCGAGCTCCGCAGCCGGCGCTGGCCTGCCGTTTCGGCTACCTTCGCCACGCTCATCGGCCTCGTCGCCCTCGCTTCTGGACTGTCGATTTCCCACTGGGGCCCCTACGGACGCCACCTCCTTGGCTCTCTCACTGCCTATCCCGCGTCTTTCTCGATGCCAGGCTCGCCGTTGATTGCCGCGACCCTTCTCGCCTTTGTTCTCACATTCTTGGCACTGGCCGCCTTGGCCGCCTACGATTCCATCAATCGCGCTGATGCGATCCTCCGCTTCATCGCCCTCTCGGCGCTCCTCTGGATCGTCGCCAAGGCCGCCCTCGTGCGCCAAGACCGCGCCCACGAGATCCGCACGATCCTGGCGATCGGAGTCTTTCTCGTCATATTCCTTCTCGCCGACTACCGCCTCTGGACCGTAAAGACCAGAGTCATGGCCCTCCTGCCAACCCTTGCTCTCGCCGCCCTGATTGTCCTGCCAAAGAGTGAATCGCCCCTCCTGCAGCCTGCTCCGAGACATGTCGACAGTTTCGTCTCCTTCCTGAAACACGGCATCGTCCCTGCCATGACGACGGACGCGCAGACCCGCCGTGCGCTCGCGCAGC
Source organism: Gemmatimonadales bacterium (assembly GCA_035495075.1). Lineage (GTDB taxonomy): Bacteria > Gemmatimonadota > Gemmatimonadetes > Gemmatimonadales > GWC2-71-9 > DASQPE01. Next base: position 3,858 of record DATJGL010000123.1, on the reverse strand, counting down.
AGATACATCACCCGTGGGGCCCCGCGAATTCCATCGGAGTCTTCGGAACCTACCAAACGCTCGCCTTTGGCTATCAGGGCCGCTACGTGCCGATGCCGATAGTCGCATCCTATGAAATCTGGTCCCCGTGGACCAGCCGTCGAGAGCTCCGCTTCCTGTTGAGTACCGAGGCCCCCGACTACCTTCTGTACACGACATCGCCAACCACCGCGGAAGTGGCGCTCGCCATGTCGGCTCGCTATGAAGAAGTCGAACGTGGACCTCACCACCGCCTCCTGCGACGCCGCGCCAAGCCGCTCCACATGACGACGCGCGTCGTCTTTGACGAGGACATCGACGCGGGCCGTTTGGTCGCCATCTCCCCATCTTGGCGCCCCGGCGCGACCATCGCCCAAATCCGCTATGACCCGACACTCTTCTCCGAAGGGCTGTCTCTCCTCTATCAACCGCCCGAAGCATTCCTCGTACTCTTCCGAGGTCCAACACCGTACGCTCGGATACGCATGAATCCGCTTCTCGCCGCCGGCGGAATCGTCCTTTCGAGCCGTCCCGGCGACTGGGATGGTCGAGCGATTGCCCTACACGGGATCCGCTTCGACCTCTTGACGAATGAACATGTCGATGCGACGGCGCTCGGCTTTGAAGCACGGGGCCCGGCCGGGACCCTCTGGACCCGTTACTTCAGCCCTCGCCTTCACGTGCGTCTCTACCTTGCGAACTTCGAGTAACTACAGCGGCGCTTGCGCCTACACATGAGGCCACTATGGATCGCCTGACAGATACGTTCGCCGTGGGCTCGCCCGCCGCCGACCTTCGTCCCGAGCCGCCCCTGACCGTCGAAGACTCGGGTCTGGACTTTGGCTTCCTCGCCGATCTCGCGCTCAAGACGGTCTACGCGGACACGAGCTGCACAACGGAACGCGCGGCCGAGCGACTCGCCCTTTCACTCCCGGTCGTCGACCATCTGCTTCAGCATCTCTACCGGGAGCGCCTCACCGAGATTCGCGAGACGATCGGGCCACAGAATCGCCGCTACGCGATGCTGGATCGGGGCTGGGAGCGGGTCCGACGGCTCCTGGATGTGAACGCCTACGTAGGCCCGGCGCCCGTCTCGCTCGATGCCTACTCCGCGATGGTGCGCCGCCAGGAGGCGCTCCGCGACGCGGTCACCCCGGAGCGGGTCGAGTCGGCCTGTAGCGACCTGGTCCTCCCGGACTCGACGCTCCAGCTTCTCGGTGTCGCGGCCAACTCGCGGCGGAGCCTCTTCATCACCGGCGCCCCCGGCAACGGCAAGACCTCGATCGCTCGAGCCCTACACCAGGCGCTCGGCGGCGAGATCTGGATTCCCCGTGCCCTCGCGGTCGACGGCAATGTAATCAACGTCTTCGACTCTCACAACCACGTCCCGGCCGACCCGCCGCCGACCGAGCCCTACGACCCCCGCTGGATCAAGATCCAGCGCCCGCTCGTCGTCGTCGGAGGCGAACTCACCATCGAAAGCATGGACCTGACCTACGATCCGACGGTCAAGTTCTACGAGGCCCCCTTCCAGGTCAAGTCCAACGGCGGCACCTTGTTGATCGATGACTTCGGCCGGCAGCGGGTGCAGCCGCGCGATCTCTTCAACCGGTGGATCATTCCGCTGGAGAATCGGGTCGACTATCTGACACTGCATACCGGTAAAAAGATCCAGGTCCCGTTCGAACAGCTCCTCATCTTCGCCAGCAATCTCACGTCCGGCGACCTCGCGGAGGAGGCCTTTCTCCGAAGACTCGGCTACCGTCTGGTCGCCGACTCCCCCAGCGCCGAGACCTACGGCCGCATTTTCCGTCGTGCGGTTGAGGCACGCCGGCTCCGGTACGACCGGCGACTGCTCGACCTGCTGCTCGCGCGCTACCGCGACGAGCAGCGGGAGATGCGATCCTGTCAGCCCCGCGACCTCATCGACCGGTGCGCGGATATCTGCCACTACGAAAACCGCCAGCTCATCCTGACCGAGCCGCTGCTCGAGCGGGCGTGGCTCTACTACTTCGGCAACCATCCGCCGCGGTGAGCAGGGTCACGACCTGCCAGCGCCGAGCGTGATCGAATCCGCTACTCGAGCGCCAACGATTGGGCGAGCTCGGCCCGGGCGCGAATCGCGAGCAGCATCGTCATCCGCTCGCTGGGCTGACCGTCTCCTGAGATCCGCCGCCAGGCCAGCGCACCCAGCGGCTGCAGAGAGGCGCTGACCTCGAGCGCTTGCTCGTACTCCTCGAATCGATCGTGCTGACGTCGATCGAGGTAATCGAGTTCCGGCACCGAGCACCCGCTGCGCAGCAAATCGACCAGCAATCGTCCGGCCAGCGCGCGACGGACGGCTTCCACCGGGCCCTCGGATCGTACCGACGCCATCACGTCTCGGAGGAACCATTCGAAGATCATGCATTCCAGGAGACACTCGTCGCTTCCGGCCCGGACTGGATCCATACGTGTAAAGCCCTCGACCTCGATCCGGGCCCGAAGAGTGTTCGTGTTCTGGACGATGACTTCGGCAAGCGACGCCGCGACTTCTACGGCGGTCACCCTCGAGGCGGGATGACGTCGGCGGATCAGATCCGACCAGGCCACGGTGCCTCCAAGACCACGTCACGCGCCAACCAGGTGGCGCTGGCAACCCCTACACTTCGCTTGGACTCGAGAAGAACGAGCGCGGCGGGACCAGGAGGAGGTACCGCTTCCCGAGGCCGCGGAGCGCCTGCAGCTCGGCTGTCGCTCGGATCGAGAGGAATATCATCATCCGGTCGCTCGGATCGTCGGTGTCGGCGATCCGGCGCCAGGCCAGGTTGCCGAGCGTCTGGAGCGAGATGCTGACCCCGGCCGCTTCCTCGTACTCGGCGAACCGCTCGTGACGGAGGCGGGTGAAATCCAGCAGGACGGCGGGTGAGAGCCCGCTCCGATCCAGGTCATCCGCGAGGCGGTTGGCGAGGGCCTCTCGGAGCGCGGTGGCGTGCCGTCCGAACTCCACTCCGACGATCAGGTCTCGGAGGAACCACTCGAACAGCAGACATTCGAGGACACAGGCTTCGCTCTCGAATCGCTTGCGATCGTCACGAGAGTGCAGCTCGGCATCGAGTCGGACTCGGAGGAGGTTCGTGCTCCGGGTCACGCTGTCGGCGAGGAGAGTCACGACGCGCGAGGGTGTCGCCTTGACGCGTCCGTCGTTACGCCACAGCCGCTCGACCCATCCCATGATGACCCTCGCCCGAGGGCTTCCTCGGTTGAGGGATTATGCAAGAGTCGAGACGGAGACGCCAGCGATAACCGCGACCCCAGGCCGCCGGCGCGTCGTTCGTCGACCGCTGCGAGAGTGGCTGCGTGCACCTGCCATGAAAAAGGTGCACGGATGCAGCTCGTAGTGGCGAGCGTGGAGAGGATCCGAGCGCCTCTAGTGCCCCAGCCCCTCCGCCTCCAAATACCGCTCCGCCTCCAGCGCCGCCATGCACCCGGTCCCCGCCGCGGTCACCGCCTGCCGGTAGGTGAAGTCCGCCACGTCCCCCGCCGCGAACACGCCCGGCACGGAGGTCTGCGTCGTGCCGGGGACCACCTTGATGTACTCGTTCGGGTGCAGGTCCACCTGGCCCTTGAAGAGGGCGGTGTTGGGCTGGTGCCCGATGGCCACGAAGAGGCCGTCCACCTGCGCGTCCGTGAGGGCCCCGGTCTTGACGTTGCGGAGCTTCACGGTGGTCACCTTGCCGGCGGCGGGGTCCAGCACGTCCTCCACCACCGTGTTCCACAGGAAGGTGATCTTGGGGTTCTTGAACGCGCGCTCCTGCATGATCTTCGAGCCGCGCAGGGACTCGCGCCGGTGCACCACGT
>DATJGL010000122.1:0-6762 GCA_035495075.1 Gemmatimonadales bacterium | reverse complement strand
TGAATGGGTCACAACCGGCAGTGGAAGCTGGGTGCCTACTTTCTCGGCGGCCGCGGACGGTCAGACAGTCGCAGCGGTTCGTGAGGCGTTCGACCGTGCGCCCGAAATCTGGGCCGGCCCGGTCGGCAATTGGTCTCAAGTAACCCGGGTGAACGATGGTGAGCGGCCTGCGGTCGGTAAGGCATCCAGCCTCACCTGGCAGAGCGATTCCTTTCAGGTCCAGGGATGGCTGATTCACCCGAAGGACGAACAGCCCGGCCGGACCTATCCACTGATCGTAGAGGTGCACGGCGGTCCCGCCTATGCGACCGGACCCGCATGGACCTCGGCGGGGTCTCAGGTTTCGACCTTCTCGAACGCCGGGTACTACGTGCTCCTGCCAAATCCGCGCGGTAGCTTCGGCCAGGGCGAGTCCTTCACCCGGGCCAACGTTAAGGATTTCGGCTACGGCGATTTCCGGGACATCATGCTGGGCGTGGATCAGGTAGTGAAACAGTTCCCGGTGGACAGCCAGCGAATCGGCATCACCGGCTGGAGTTACGGCGGATTCATGACGATGTGGGCTGTGACCCAGACGACTCGCTTCCGGGCGGCGGTCGCCGGGGCTGGCCTCTCGAACTGGCAGAGCTACACCGGTGAGAATGGGATCAGCGAGTGGATGGTCCCGTACTTCGGCGCCACCGTGTATCAGGATCCTGCCGTATACGCGCGGAGCTCCCCGATCAACTTCATCACCCGAGCGCGTACCCCCACGCTGGTCGTGGTAGGCGAGCGGGATGTGGAATGTCCCGCGCCTCAGTCGTACGAATTCTGGCGCGGGCTGCAGCGCGCCGGCGCTCCGACCCAGCTCGTAGTGTACGCCAACGAAGGACACGGCTTCACCGACCCGGCCCACCAGCGCGACGTAGGTGCACGAACCCTGCAGTGGTTCAATCGCTACCTCGCGGCGGAGGCAACCCCATGAACGAACGGCGCTCGGTCGGGCCCGACGGCATTGTCCACGCCGTGCGCGGGTTGCTCGAGGCCGCGGTGCAGCAGGCGCGTGCTGCCTCGCTGCCCTGGAATTACGCCGCCCTGCTGCACGCGCGTCGCCGAATGGGAGAAAAGGGCTTCGGCGTGATCACAATGCGCGGCGAGAGTCTTCCCCTCACTCGCGCGCTGGTCAACGGTCTCGAGGCGGTACCCATCTGGCTTCCCGCCACCGGGTTCGTAGCGGTGGAAGGCGCGACGACGACCGACGAAAGCGACGATGCCCCGGTTGACCAGCTGGTGCTCCGGGCCGCGGACCCGATGCCGATGCCGCCTCAGATCGCGCAGGCGCTCGCGGCCTCGGAGGCGGCGAGCCGGGAGCCCGGCGCAGACCCCAATGAGCCGCCCATTCTCGAGCTTCCTACGGTCCTCCATTCCGCTACGGTAACCCGAACTCTTGTTCTACTCTCCGAAGCGCGGCCCCACGGCTGGCCGCCCTGATCACAAGGAGCCCCGATGCCGATCACTAATCTCAAGAAGTATTTGGACGCCGAGCGCATCCAGTACATCGTCATCTCGCATTCGCCGGCGTTTACCGCTCAGCAAATTGCGGCCTCGGCTCACGTCAAAGGGCGCGAGCTTGCCAAGACCGTGATGGTGAAGGTCGACGGCGTTCTTGCAATGGCCGTCCTGCCGGCTTCGCAAAAAGTGGATCTCGAGCGGCTGCGTGAGGCTGCCGGCGCCGAGCGGGTCGAGCTGGCCGCGGAGCGGGAGTTCCGTGACCGCTTCCCCGACTGCGACCTCGGCGCGATGCCGCCTTTCGGGAATCTTTACGGGCTGGATGTGTACGTGGCGGACACGTTGGCCGACGACGAAGAGATCGCATTCAACGCGGGCTCATTCACCGAGCTGGTGCGCATGACCTACCACGACTTCGAGCGGCTGGTGCAGCCCAAGGTGCTGAGGTTCGCGGTAGGCGTCTGACCGGGGCCGTTATATTGCCCCATGCCTCTCCGCAGTTTTCATCCCGTCGTTGCGCGCTGGTTCGCCGAGCGACTGGGCCACCCGACGCCGGCCCAGCAACGAGGCTGGGAAGCCATCCGCGCCGGCAGGGACACGCTGATTGCCGCGCCTACCGGGTCCGGTAAGACTCTCGCCGCATTCCTCATCGAGCTGGATCAATTGCTCCGCGAAGACCTCGCCGGCACGCTCGGCGAGGAGACGCGCGTTGTCTACGTATCGCCGCTCAAGGCGCTGAGCGCGGACATCCATCGGAACCTGGCCGAACCTCGGCGTGAGATAAAGCGGCTGGCGGAGGAGATGGGATTCGGGGCGCCCCGTATCACCGCCGCGGTGCGCTCAGGCGACACACCGGCCGCCGAGCGGGCGGCGATGCTCAAGTCTCCGCCTCACATCCTGGTGACGACCCCGGAATCGCTCTACCTGCTGCTTACGGCAGAGCGCAGCCGGTCCATGCTTCGCAGTGTACGCACCGTGATCGTGGACGAGATTCACGCGGTGCTCGAGTCGCGGCGGGGAACACATCTCGCGCTCAGTCTCGAGCGGCTGGCGCATGTGGCCAACGGCCCGGTGCAGCGGATTGGCCTCTCTGCCACGGTCGAGCCTATCGAGCAAGCCGCCGAATGGCTGGCGGGGGGGCGGCGGGCGGACCAGCCTGCGAGCAATGAGGCATTCGGCGCGACGAGCGAGGTGGGTGATCCGGCGGGAGGTGCAGCGCCGCTCGCTGGTCCATTCGTCGGTCGGCCGGCCATCATCAACGAAGGCCATCGGCGGACGCTCGACCTCGCGCTTGAACTCCCCAAATCGCCACTCGAGGCCGTGATGGCCGGCGAAGTATGGGTCGAGATCTACGACCGGCTCGCCGAGCTGATCAAGGCACACCGCACGACGCTGGTGTTCGTCAACACGCGGCGCCTGGCGGAGCGGGTGGCCCGCCATCTCGCGGAACGGCTTGGCGAAGATGCGGTCACCGCCCACCACGGAAGCCTGGCCAAAGAAACTCGGCTCGACGCCGAGGAACGCCTCAAGGGAGGGAAACTCCAGGCGCTGGTCGCAACCGCGTCGCTCGAGCTCGGCATCGACATCGGCCACGTGGATCTGGTCTGTCAGCTGGGCACGCCCCGGCGGATTTCGACCTTTCTCCAACGGGTCGGGCGGTCCGGTCACACCGTCGTCGGCATTCCGAAAGGACGCCTGTTCCCGCTCTCGCGCGACGATTTGGTCGAGTGCGCCGCCCTGCTCCATGCCGTCGGTCGCGGCCTGCTCGATCATCTCATCGTGCGCGAGAAGCAGCTCGACGTGCTGGCGCAGCAGATTGTCGCCGAGGCCGCCTGCGAGGACTGGTCGGTGGACGAGCTCTTCGCGCTGGTGCGCAGCGCGTATCCCTATCGCCATCTCGAGCGAGCGGAGTTCGACGCCGTGGTAGAAATGCTGGCTCAGGGATTCACTACGCGGCGTGGCCGGCGGGCGGCTCTGGTACATCATGACGCCGTGAACGGGAGGCTGCGCGGCCGGCGCGGGTCGAGGCTGCTGGCGATTACCTCAGGCGGCGCCATTCCCGACACCGCGGACTACCGAGTCGTGCTCGAGCCGCAGGGCACCTTCCTCGGGACCGTCAATGAAGATTTCGCCGTCGAGAGCACGGCGGGTGACATCTTCCAGCTCGGCAACTTGTCGTGGCGGATTCTCCGGGTCCAGCAAGGGGTGGTACGCGTAGAGGACGCGCACGGTCAGCCGCCCGGGCTCCCGTTCTGGTTGGGAGAAGCGCCGGCGCGAAGTGTCGAGCTATCCGCAGCCGTCTCCGAGCTCCGGCGGGACATGGATGCCCGGCTCGACAATCAGGGCGAGGCGGCAGCATGGGTCAAATCGCTGCTGGCCCGCGGTGCATCCCCGACCACAGAAACGGCGACCCAGCAGCTCGTCGGCTATTTAGCCGAAGCGCGCCGCGCGCTGGGCACGCTGCCCACGCAGGACATCATCGTGGCGGAGCGGTTTTTCGACGAGTCGGGCGGGATGCAGTTGGTCATTCACTCGCCGTTCGGAAGCCGCATCAACCGTGCGTGGGGCTTGGCACTCCGAAAGCGCTTTTGTCGCCAATTCAACTTCGAACTTCAAGCCGCGGCGACCGAAGATGGGTTGCTCCTGTCTCTGGGCCCGCAGCACTCGTTTCCCCTCGAAAACGTCTTCCGATTTCTGCACCCCGATACCGTGCGGGACATCCTGGTACAGGCGCTGCTCGATGCGCCCATGTTCGGGACGCGCTGGCGCTGGAACGCCACGATCGCGCTGGCGATCCCGCGCAATCGCGGAGGCAAGAAGGTGCCTCCGCAGTTGCAACGGATGGAGGCGGACGATCTGCTCGCCGCAGCATTTCCGGATGCAGCAGCGTGTCTCGAGAACATCCCCGGTGATCGAGAGATTCCCGACCATCCGCTGGTGCGCCAGACCATCGAGGATTGCGTAGACGAGGCGATGGACCTCGGTGGCTTGATCGCTATCCTGCGCCGCATCGGCGCAGGTGAGATCCAGTGTATTGCGCGCGACTTGCCCGAGCCATCGCCATTGTCGCACGAAATTCTGAACGCGCGCCCATACGCGTTTCTGGACGATGCGCCGCTCGAGGAGCGCAGGACGCAAGCGGTGTATACCAGGCGGAGTCTAGAGCCATCGTCCGCAGACGACCTTGGCGCGCTCGATGTCGCCGCCATTGAGCGGGTTCGCTCGGAAGCATGGCCCGACCCTCGGAATGCCGACGAACTCCAGGACGCGCTTCTCACCTCGGGCTTCCTGACCGCAGCGGAGGTCGCGGCCACCCCGGGGGCGAACTCCTGGACGGAATGGCTCGGTGAGCTCGTGCACGCCGGGCGTGCGCGAGTCGTGCAGATCACCAAGAAAGGGCCGGCGCTCTGGGTCGCGGCAGAGCGGCTTCAGGAGATCGATGCCGTACATCCCGGCTCAGCTCCTGGATCGTCGCCGCTCCAATCCGCTCCGATGCGTGAGCTCGCCCTCCGCGAGCTCCTTCGCGGCCGGCTCGGTATTACCGGGCCCACGACTGCGGCGGACCAGGCGAGCGCCCTCACGGTTTCGGAGGCGGATGTATTCATCGCTTTGGTGGCGCTCGAAGCAGAGGGCGTCGTCCTACGTGGGCATTTCACCCCGGGGGCCGGCGATGCGACGCCTTTGCTCGAGTGGTGCGACCGGAGGCTACTCGCGCGGATCCATCGTTACACCCTCAACCGGCTTCGCGCAGAGATCGAGCCCGTTTCGGCGGCCGATTTCATGCGCTTCCTGTTTGTCTGGCAGCGGGTGGATCCGGAGCAGAACGTCGCGGGGCTGGCGGGTCTGGCAGGCATCGTCGAACAGCTCGATGGATTCGAAGTGCCGGCGGGCGCGTGGGAAGCGGATGTGCTTGCATCCCGGTGCGCCGAGTACGACCCCGCCCTGCTGGACACCCTTTGCCTGACAGGGCGCGTGGCCTGGGGCCGGACCAGCGGCAGGAACGGATCGGAGAACGGCAACGCGCCTGCCACGCGGTCGGCGGGTCCGATCCGGACGACGCCCGTCGCCCTGTTTCTTCGCGAGACCGCACAGTTTTGGCTCCCGCCAGCGGCTCCGATCGACGACGCGGCACTGTCCGAGTACGGCCGGCGGGTGCATGAAGTGCTGGCGCGGCGGGGAGCCTCGTTCTTTCACGAGCTGGTGAGTGGATCGGGACTTCTGGCGACGCAAGTGGAGCAGGCCTTGGGCGAGCTTGCCGCCCTCGGCATGGTCACCTCGGATGGCTTTGCCGGGCTCCGCGCGCTGATCACACCGTCTGCCAAGCGGAAACCCCTGGTTGCCGCGCCGAGGCGGCATCGGACCGTGCCGTTCGGGATCGAAAGCGCCGGTCGGTGGGCATTGCTCACGGGACATCCTGATCCAGCAACCGAGCAGCAGCGGCTCGAGCACCGGGCCCGGGTGCTACTCCGCCGATATGGAGTCATGTTTCGCCGGTTGCTCGAGCGGGAAGCGAACGCGCCGCTCTGGCGTGATCTGCTGTTGGTGTATCGCCGGCTCGAGGCCAGGGGCGAGATCCGGGGAGGCCGCTTTGTCGCCGGAATGGCCGGCGAGCAGTTCGCGTTGCCCGAGGCGGTCAGCCAACTCCGGGCCATCCGGAGAGACCCGGGTCAGGGTCGCCTCGTGGGCCTGAGTGCCGCCGATCCGTTGAACCTGACCGGCATCGTGACTCCGGGCGAGCGGATTCCGGCGCTGGCTACGAACCGCATTCTATTCGAGGACGGCGCGCCGGTACTCGCCCGCGTCGGCGGCGAGAACCGGGGCCTCACTCCGGACGCGGCCGACCGGATGACGAAACTGGTGCCCGCCTTGATCCGTCGGGGAGTTGGGCCGGCGCTCCGGGCTCAGCTCGCGCTGACCGGGGTGCCGGCTGCCGGGGCCATCCTCGAGCGTCACCCAAGACGGCGGTCGCGCCGGGCCGCAACCCCGACACCGCCCGCGGCTGTCTCAGAAGAGACCCCCGCAGGATCGGATTCGCGCTAGGCGGTTCCCCCGCCCCAAGCCACTTTCATCGGAGCAAGCCCATGCCAGCCATGCGGTGCCGTTCCCTTGCCGGCCGGTGTTTCGCCGGTGGCCTAGCCATGTTCGCCGCGGCGCCCCTGGCGGCTCAGATGCCGCCCGTCATACCGGTGGAGCAGTTCTTCGACAGCCCGCAGATCGCCGCCGCGCAGATCTCGCCCGACGGGCGCTGGCTCGCCTACCTCAAGCCGTACCAGG
>DATJGL010000121.1:0-2249 GCA_035495075.1 Gemmatimonadales bacterium | reverse complement strand
GCGCTGGGTCCGGCGACCGCCCCGTTTTCGGAGCCGGACGAATCGGCGCACCCCGGTTGGCACGTGCACGAGTCGGTCCACGCCGCCTTGCGGACGCTCCCGGAGGAGCAGCAAAAAGTCGTGCGACTCGCCTACTTCGGTGGGCTCACCCATTCTGAGATCGCCCAGCGGCTGGGCATTCCGATGGGAACCGTGAAGACCAGGCTGCGGCTCGCGTTCGACAAGCTTCGCCTTGCGCTGGCGCCCATTCAAGACTGGGTCCGATGACCCCCCACGACTGGTACGTCGAAAACCGCGTCGCGTTCGTCGCGCGTGCCCTCGAGGCGAGCGAGGAGCGGCTCTTCAGCGACCACTTACCTCGCTGCGAGGAATGCCGACGGGAAGTCGCTCGGCTCGAACGGGACCTGGGCGCCCTCCCCATGGCTGCGCCTCCGGTTGCTCCCCGACCCGGCCTCACCCATCACCTGGCGGACGCGATTCTCTATCGCCGGGTGTGGTGGCGGCGTGCGGGCCCGGCGTTGGCGGCGGCGGCGGCCGTGATCCTGGTCGTCGGCTTCGGCATGTGGGAGCGGCAGCAGCGGTCCACGCTCGCGAGCACGCTGGCCGACCGCACGCGCGAGCTGTCGGCCCTCCGGGATACGCTGTCCATCTGGCGGGAGTCCCAGCGCGTGGTGCAGCGCGATATTGCGATGGGAAACCACCGCGGCGGGCTGCTCATCTTCGATGACCCGACCACGCATCGCTGGAACGTCGTGATGCACGGACTGCCGGCCGCGCCGGCCGACTCCGTCTATCAATTCTGGTTCATCACTCGGAGTGGAATGGTGCGCTCGGTGGAGCTACGCTGCGATGCCAACAAGCCGGCCTTCGCCACCCTCGACATGCCCAAGACACCGGGCCCGGTCATGGGCGCCGCGCTGACCGTGGAGCCGGCGGTGAACCACTCTCCCGAGCCGCATGGCCTCGAGCTGGCGCACGTACAATTCTGACGGGCGAAACCGACGGGATCAGTGCCGTGAGGTCGAGTCCGAAGCCGGCGCGGGGATCGAGTCGTCCTCTATCGTGGTGTCGGCCGAGTCGGCTTTCCACGCCGGGACGAAGTCGCTTTCTTCTTCGCCGCCGAGATGCGGAAGGACCGTTTCGGGAAGCGTGTCGCTCGGAATGACGACCCCGTGGGCCCCCAGCTCCCGGAACAGTTTCCACTCCACCTTGCGCGCTGCCCAGGGTCGAGAGCCGTTGTAGAGCAGGGCCACCAGCAGTACGCCGTCATCCCGCCCGAGGTATCCGACCACGTTCGCAACCTGCGCCAGCGTCCCTGTCTTGGCTCGGACCACGCCTTCGCTCGGCAGGCCGGAGGCAAGCCGGTAGAGTGTGCCCGTGCCGTTGGCCGGGAGCAATTGAGGGAAGTTGCGCCCCTCCGGAGTCGCCGGAAACTTGGCCAGATAGGAGATGAACGTCCGCGCGGTAACCCGGTCGTCGTAGGACAAGCCGCTTCCGTCCACCAGTTGGAGGCCGGCGCCCGCTCCAGTCACCTGCTCAACGTGTTGCATGAGCCGTGAAGCCGGCGTCTCGCGACCCCCCGCCCACTGAAGCAGCAGTTCCGCTCCGAAGTTGAGGCTCCGCCGATTGATCTCGCTCGCGAGCGAGTCGAGCGGTGGGGAAGACACTTCCGCCAGAACGCGGGGTGCGGCCGTTGGCGGCGCTCCGACGAATGACGAGGGGTTCCAGGTGATCCCGGCCTTTTGGAGGGCCCGATTCCAGGCCGCCCTCAGCACGACCTTGGGATCCGGAGCCACTGCCGCGAGCCGGCGAGGCTTGGCCCGCACGCCGATGGTCCCCGTCACGACCCAACCGCCGTCGGCGCGGGCGCGGAGCGCCAGGCGCGAGCGTCTTCCGGACCGGGTCGTCGCACTGATCGATACCATCGACCCGATACCGTCAGGTGATTCCGCCACCATGCGTGGTCGCGCCCCTGGACGGGACCCGGGCTGCACCACCACCCAGACCAAGTTCTCGTTGATGGTGATCGGGCCGATCAGGGGGGCGAAGAGGCGGCCGAAATGATGCCGCGACCATGCGCTCGGGTAGACCGCGTCAGCGGCGCCGTCCGTCGTCTGGACATTGAGCGGCCCAACCAGCTTTCGGACCCCGGCATTGGCGAGCTGGAGGGCGAGATCATATAGAGTGGGACCGGCTCCGGGGCCTCGCTCGAAGGACGGGTCGCCGTTCAGCTCGAGCCCCCAGCTTCC
>DATJGL010000120.1:0-27517 GCA_035495075.1 Gemmatimonadales bacterium | reverse complement strand
ATTGAAACGACTGCTGGCCGATGAAGTTGATGTCGGAATGTTGCCGCTCGCCACCATCTCGAGCGCCTTCCGATAATGCGGATGAAACTCGATGGGGAGCCACTTGTCGGTGGCCTGATGGTAGATACGCGCGCGCGTCGTGATCACGCCGCTTTTGATGGCGGTCGCGACCTCTTCTACACTTCTGAAGACCCCGACATCGCCGGGCTCGAACTCGATTCTGTACATGCTGGAGCTCCGGATATCGCGACCCGGGACGGGCGCGGGCCATCGGCGGCAACTACGCGAGAACTGTGCTGTTGCCCCCCATGCAGCACATTGCACGCCAACGCTTCTTGTGAGGGCTTTTGCACCGCTTTTCCGAGGGTTCTCCGATGGACCTTAAATCGTTTCGCCGCAGCATGGTGGCGGAATGGGGAGAGGGCGGGGTGACCAGCCCCGGAATCGCTCTGGATGCCACTAGTTGCGCCCCCGGTGGAACCCGCGGGAATGAGCCCCGCCATAGGGCCCCGCAGATTGCACGAGGATGACGGCCTCCTGGGCCTCGCCCCGCCCGCTGGCACTGGTTACCGGGGCCACTGCCGGGCTTGGCCGGGTGTTCGCCGAGCGCCTGGCCCAGCGGGGAAACGACCTCCTGATCGTGGCGCGGGACGCGAACAGGCTCAGTGCCGTCGCAGCGGAGTTGGCCGCGCGAGGAGTCTCGGTCGAAACCATCCAGGCCGACCTTTCGCGGGACGACGAGATCACTCGAGTGGCTCAGCGCATCGCGGCGGCGCCGCCGCTCTCAATCCTGGTCAACAACGCCGGTTTCGGAACCAGCGGTCGCTTGATCGCAACCCCGGCCGAGCCCCAGGCGGCGATGCTGCATTTACACGTGCTGGCACCGATGCGCCTGATTCAGGCCGCTCTTCCCGGCATGTTGGCGCGACGATCGGGAACGGTGATCAACGTCTCATCGGTCGCGTCGTTTCTCTTCAGCCCCGGCAGCATCAACTACTGCGCCTCCAAGGCCTATCTGACCGTGTTCAGCGAGGGCCTTGCGGCGGAGCTGGCGGGGACCGGAGTCGAGGTACAGGCGTTGTGCCCCGGCTTCATTCGTACGGAGTTCCACCAGCGCATGGGAGTGGACTCCGCAGTCCTCAACCGGCGGCGTCCGTGGTTGAGTGCCGAATATGTGGTGGACGCGTCGCTGGCCGCACTAGGCCGGGGAGGGCCGGTCGTCTGCATCCCGAGCGTCAGCTACAAACTGATCGTGATGTTGCTGCGGCACCTGCCCCGGCGGTTGCTGGGATATCTGGTGCGGCGCCGGACTTAGCACCCTGCCATGGCGGGGCTCGCCGACACGGCGAAGTTCGCAGCCCACCCTGCCAGGAAACGTCCGCTCAGCCCGCCTTCCTTGCACTGCAGTCGGATCTCGATCGTCCCGCCTCCGAACTCGGCAAATGCCCTGAGCCGATCGCCGCCGCCCACCACCTGTTGGAGCGGCCGCTCCGAGAGGCGCTGAGTGGAGAGGGTCCCACCTCCCTTCCCCAGCCTGCTGAGCATCAGCGTGCCCCGCGTAATGTGTGGATCCGAGGGGTCGGTCACGTCGATCGCCAGGCTCAGGGTGTCGGGTAAGCTGATCGTGAGGGGCCGGCGCGTCGCCTCCAGCATCGTGATGCGGTCGAGTGTCTCGGCATCGTTCGGGCCGAGTGAGAGCGCTGCACGGAGCTCACGCTCGCCTGCGGCAGTGTCACCGGCAGCGAGGAGCGCGGTGCCCAACCGGCGGTGGGTCGACGGGTGGTCGGGATAAAGGTCCACGTTCATGCGGAGCGCGGCGAGGGCGGCCGCCGGGTTGCGACGCTCGAGCGAATCGGCCCAGTTCTCCGGGACGACGTAAGGAACGATGAGGTCGCCAGGGTGCTCATTGCGCAGCGTCCGAAAGAGCTGCTCGGCTTGGGGCGCGTCGCCACTGCGCATGAGACTGTCGAGCCGGATCACGCTTTCGCGCAGCGGAGCGTTGTGTGCGGCGACGGAATCACGCATGCGGTCCAGCTCGGCCCGGGGGAGCCAGCGGCCTCGCACCATTACGCCTAAGGGATGAGCGGTCCGGCGCACGTCCTCGAGGGGATTGGCCTCGAGCAGGAGGAGATCCGCCCGGCTGCCGGCGCCAATGGTCCCAAACTGCTCACTGGCGTGAACGTGCTCTCTCACGTAGTCGCCGGCTCTCCGCGTCCCCGCCTCCAGCGCCCCGTACGGCGTGAGCCCGCTGCTCACGAGCATCTCGAGCTCGCGGTGGGCCGACTGCCCCGGGAAGCCGAAGATCTCGGTGTCGGTTCCCAGGAGCAGGCGGACGCCGGCCCGCGCCATTTCACGGGTCAACCGGCGGAAGAGATCGAGTCCGGAACGAAGGTACTTGACGAACTCCTGGGGATTGTCTCGGACGCTTCGGTTGTGCGCTGGCAGCTTTTCCGCCAACAGGGCGGGCGACGCGTATCGTATCTCAGGATCGGCCAGGACGCCGGGCAGGTCTGCGATGGCTCGGAGGTAGTCGTCGTAGGCAAAGAGATTCGGTGTAACCGTCATGCCACTTTTGCGGGTTGCCTCGACCACCTCCGCGATCTTTGTACTGTCGGGCTTCACGTGGTTGAAGTACCCGTTCAGGTACTCTTCCACGTGGGCAATATTCGACTGCCAGCCGCTCTGTAGCACGCCCTTCAATCCAACCTCGAAGGGAACATGCCCCAGCACGCCCATGTGTCGGGCCTTTGCTTCCGCGAGAATTGCGGCATAGGCTGGGGCGGGCAACGTGGAGTAGACCTTGATGAAGTCGTAGCCCATTTCCGACTGGCGACGGACTTCCCTGCGGGCCTGGTCCACGGTCTCGACCGGGGTGAAGCCGCTGTTGCCGGGTGGATTCCCGTTGATTGATGGCCCGGCGGTGTACACGGTGGGGCCGAGCAGCTCGCCCCGCTGCACCTGATCACGCCAGCGGAGGTCGGCGGGTTCCCCGTTGAGGTTCGCTACCGTCGCGATGCCGTACGCGAGGTAGGAAACAAATCCCTCGGTGTCATAGAGGTGGACGTGCATGTCCGCCAGGCCCGGCATGAGCCATCGACCGGTCGCATCGATGCGGGTCACGTGAGAGGGCAACGAGACAGTACCGTGCCGGCCGACTGACGCGATGCGCCCGTTGCGAACCAGCACGTCATAGTCCTTCAGGACCCGCTGACGGTCCATAGGAATCACGCTGGCGTGCTCGAATACGACCGCGGGCGTCGGTGGAAGAGTCGGCCTCGGTAGCGGGGCCGCCGGGATCAGGCACACGAGCGGGAGCACGGGGATCCTCGGTTGGGGCCGTGGCTTTAGATGGTTGGCCGGTCAAAACGGTTGTGCCGGCTCGACTGCCTTGGCTGTTAGACTTCTGCCCGATTGCGCGACCGCTCCTCGACCAGGAAACACTGTGTCAAGCCAAACTACTGCTCCATCAGTCTCCGCGGTCTCTGTAATGGGGCGCGTTGGGCTCCCCGAGCCGGTCCGCGCGCTCGCGGCGCGGCCGTGGGATGTCATTGTGGTCGGGGGCGGGCACAACGGTCTGACGTGTGCGGCCTATCTGGCACGCGCGGGAAAGCAGGTGCTGGTCCTCGAGGCTCGGGAGCAGATCGGTGGCGCCTGCACGATGGAGGAGCCCTGGCCGGGGGTCCGGATGTCGCCATGCGCCTACGTGGTGGGCCTGTTGCACCCGCTGGTCATGCGGGAGCTGGATCTCAAGGGCCACGGCTTTGAATGGCATCCGGCCGCCGGCGGCCTCTTCGTGCCGTTCGAGGACGGTTCGAGCATCCAGCTCTGGAACGACGACGCCAAGTGTGAAGCCGAGGTGCGCCGTTTCGCTCCCGGTGATCTCGAGGGCTGGCGGGCCATGCTCGAGGTAAAGCGCCGGTTGCGCGACGCGCTACGGCCCGAGGGGAATGGCGATCTCTGGATCGGCCCCGCGCCGAGCCGGGATGTGATCGAGCAACGCCTGCGGGGCGATCCCGAAGCCCGGGACATGCTGTTCGACTGGTCCATGGTGGAGCTGGTGGAGCGCTACCTCTGCGACGAGCGACTCCAGCTGGCGTATTTGGGCCAGGGGGTGATCGGGACCGACGCGAGCCCGCATGACAAGGGCACTGCGTCGGTGTACTACCACCATGCCTCGGGTCGCATGGATGGGATGCCGGGGACGTGGGGCTATGTGGTGGGGGGCATGGGGCGGGTCTCATTCATTCTGTGCGACATCGCCCGGGGGGCGGGGGCCGTGGTGGCGGCGGGGGTGCCGGTCGCGCGGATCGTGCCGGCCGACGGCGTCGAGCTGGAAGACGGGACTCGGATCCGGGCCGGCAACGTGGTCTCCAACGCCGATCCGCGGGTGACGTTGCGGCTTCTGGGAAACGACGCCGACCCCGGCTGGAAGCAACAGGTGGAATCGGTGCCGATCAAGGGAGTGACCGTCAAGGTCAATCTTACCCTGCACGAGCTGCCCAATTTCACCTCGCGGCCCGGGACCTTCGAGCCGCACCACACGGGGCAGGTGAACACACCGCTCACCAAGCCCGAATGGCTGTCCCACCATCGCATCGCCAAAGCGGGCGAATTGCCGCCCAGACTCTGGTGTGAGCTTTACCTTCAGACCGCGTACGACCGGACCGTCGCGCCGGCGGGCGTGCACACCCTGAGCGTGTTCGCTCAGTACGTGCCGTACCGTTTTCGGGAAGGGAGCTGGGACACGCGTCGCGACGAGGTGGGCCGCGCGGTGGTGGGCTCGATTGCGCGGTTCTGCTCCAACCTGCCGGAGGCGATCATCGATCTCCAGGTACTGGGGCCACCGGACATCGAGCAACGGGTGGGCCTCACCGGCGGACACATTTTCCAAGGGGAGATCCTGCCGGCCTACATGTGGGACCGGCGGCTCTCCGCCCGCACTCCCATGGCCAACGTTTATCTCTGCGGCGCGTGCACCCATCCGGGCGGAAGCGTGATCGCGATCAACGGACGCAACGCGGCGATGGAAGTCTTGCGGGACCTCGGATGACGAGCCGCCGGATCATCGTCGGCGTGATCGGGCCCGGCGAGCAGGCAGGGCCTCGAGAGCTCGAGTGGGCAAGGCGGGTCGGAGCGCTAATCGCTTCGGCTGGGTGGGTGACGGTGACCGGCGGGTGGAGTGTGGGTGTGATGGACGCGGCGTGCCGCGGCGCTCGCGAGGCCGGAGGCCTCACGGTGGGTCTCCTGCCCAGCGCCGACCGGGAAGGAGCCTCGAGCGCGATCGATCTCGTGCTGCCGACGGGGCTGGGCGAGGCCCGCAACAACCTCATCGTGCTCGCGAGCGACGCCCTGGTCTGCTGCGGAATGAGTGCCGGCACTGCCTCAGAGGCGGCACTCGCCTTGAGAGCCGGAAAGCCGCTGGTGCTCCTGGCGCCGACGCCCGAGTCAATCGCCTTTCTCCGCCCGCTCGGCCGAGTTCCCCCCATCGAGGCGCCGGACCCTGAAGCCGCGATCGCGGCGCTACGGCGTCTGCTGTCCTCTCGCAGCCCCTAGCGCTGCCACACGTAGAGGCCGTATAAGCCGAGCCCGGCGCCGCCGATGGCGATCACAGTGCCGGCATCGTCCCCGATCAACAGCCCTGCGATCACGGCCGCTCCGCCGACCAACGCGAGCGCCCGACCTTCGCGCTTCCCCATCTTGCTGGCCGCTGCGTTGACCTCGGTCGGCTGCTCGTAATCGTCGGAAAAGCCGACGCGCGCCGCGGCCAGCGTGGGACCGAGCGGTTCCGGCGCGGTCGAGAGTGGCGCAGTAACCGGCGGAGCCGTGACCACCGCCACCTGCGCCGCCGCGGGCTGCGAGAAGGTCATGGCAAGAAGCAAAGCGCCGACAATCGAAACCCCACTCGACAAGCGCATCGTCTCCCCCCGGATCAGCGTGATTTGCGGCGACGTGCACACCCCCTCGGCGGCACCGTCGAAGAGCCAGCCCGGCCAGCGGTCGCATCTTCCATGCCCATGGACCACTCCACCGTTATGTTTCCCGCCTCTCGGTACCAGTGTGACCTGAGTCATGTCTGCACCCACTCCCATCGCGTCGCCCTCCCCCCGTACAAGCGGAATCCTGCCGACTGCGAATGAGTTGACCGATCTGCTCCGGCTGGCCGTGCCCGTTGTTGTGGTTCAGGTGGGCATCATGCTGATGGGAGTAGTGGACTCAATCATGGTGGGACACCTGTCGGCGACGGCACTCGCGAGCGTGGCGCTGGGCAACATGTACTTCATGGGCCTCGCCATCTTCGGCATGGGAGTGCTGCTCGCGCTCGATCCGCTGGTCGCGCAGGCAGTCGGCGCCGGCGACCACCCGGCGATCGCCCGCGCTCTCCAGCGCGGGCTGGTGCTCGCGCTGGTGCTCACCGTTCCGTGCGGCGCCCTCCTGCTCACCGCCGAGCGGGTGCTGACCGAAATCGGCGAGCCGCCGGAAGTGGTTCCCGGCGCGGCGCTCTTCGCTCGTATCATGATCCCGAGCGTGCTGCCGTTCTTTGTATTCATCGTCTTCCGCCAGACGCTTCAGGCTCTGGGGCGGCTGCGCGCAATCGTGGGGGTCATCGTGCTCGCCAACCTGCTCAACGCGCTGCTCGACTGGGTCCTCATCTTCGGCCACCTCGGCGCGCCGGCGATGGGTGTGCCGGGGTCAGCGTGGGCCACGACCTTGAGCCGCTGGGCGATGGTTGCCGGTCTCATTGCATTCTCATGGCAGGATCTGCGTTCCCATCTGCTGCCGCTTCGCCCCGAGCTCGGCCACTGGCGTCCGCTCGCTCGCATGTTCGGCCTGGGCCTTCCCATCGGCCTTCAGTTCATGCTGGAGTGGGGCGTCTTCGGGACGGTGATGATGCTGATGGGTCGGCTGGGCACTGTCCCGGTCGCGGCGCACCAGATCGCCATCAACGTGGCGTCTCTGACGTTCATGGTGCCGCTCGGGGTCTCGGCCGCGGCCGCCGTGCTGGTGGGTCGCGCGGTGGGACGGGGCGATGGCCCGGGCGCGGTCCGGGAGGCGCGCGCGGCGCTCACCATCGGCGTCGCGTTCATGAGCGCGATGGCGTTGCTGCTGCTGGTCCTGCCTGGCCCAATCGCTCGGCTCTACACCCAGGACCTCGCCGTGATCACGCTCGCCGCGACGCTACTACCCATCGCCGGGGCGTTCCAGATCTTCGATGGTACCCAGGTCGTCTCGATCGGGATCCTGCGCGGGCTCGGCGACACCCGGGCGCCGTTCATCACCGCCGTGCTCGGTTTCTGGCTGTTGGGCTTCCCGGTAAGCCTGTGGCTCGGCTTTCGAACGTCTCTTGGGGCAGCCGGCTTGTGGTGGGGTCTCGTGGTAGGTCTGGTGGCAGTGGCGGCCCTACTATTGCTCCGGCTGCGGGCACGTTTTCGGCGTGAGATCGGCCGGGTGCACGTGGACGAGCCAACGCCCGCTTCGGGTTCGGGAGTCACCTCCGCCGCGTAGCTGTTTCCGGGCGGTGTTATCTCACCGGTCTGGCTTCACAGCCCATTCCACAACCCCCAGCGTCGCGTCAACCACGAGGGCGAGCAGCGCAGCCGGAATCGCGCCCGACAGAATCATTCGCGAATCCGACAATGAGAGGCCCGCGACGATGGGATCTCCCAGCCCGCCCGCGCCAATGAACGCCGCCAGCGTTGCAGTTCCCACATTGATGACGGCTGCGGTTCGAATGCCGGCCATGATCACCGGCGCCGCGAGCGGGAGACGCACATGCCGCAGTACCTGGGCTGGCTTCATCCCGATCGCGACGGCCGCATTGACGGCATCCGGATCGGCGTTGCGGACGCCCGTGTAGGTGTTTCGGAGAATCGGGTACAGCGAGTAGAGAAAGAGCGCGACCAGCGCGGGTACCACGCCGATACCGATCAGCGGAATCATGAACGCCAGCAATGCGATGCCAGGGATCGTTTGGAGCAGGCCCACGACGCGAATAGTGGTCTCCCCGGCTCGGGGGGTTTGCTCCAGGATCAGGCCCAGCGGGAGGGCCACCAGAACGGCAGCGGCCAGCGAGACGGCAACCAGGAGCAGATGTCGGAGCGTGAGGCGCGCCAGCGTGGGCGCTTGCGCCAGGAGGTACGCGCCCAGCGATCCGCGATCCGCACCGCTAGGCTGACGCGAAACAGCGCTCGTGTCCCGTTGTCCCCTGGTCGGCCCGCCGTGCTGTATGAGGCCTAACTCGGCCAACGCATCGGCCGCAACGGTTGGCACCGGCTCGTGGTCCACCTCGACGCGCCGGTTCAAGCGACGCATGGCCCCCTCACTCAGCCGGCCGCTCAACTCTTCCAGCGCCAGCACCGCAGCGGGAGCTTCCCGCTGCAACCGAGGGCCCACCAGCCCCGCAGCCTGATAGGGAGGGAAGAAGCGGCGATCGTCCTGGAGGACGGTCAGGTCGTAGCGTGCGATGAAGCCGTCGGTCGCGTAGCCGTCAATGACGTCCACCTTGCCCGCCGCGAGGGCCTGGTACTTCACAGCGGGACCCAATGCTCGCACTGCCTTGAACTCGATGCCGTACGCCCGCCGGATCCCCGGCAGTCCGTCGGGGCGGCCAATGAAGTCGGGGGTGAGTCCGGCCGTGAGATCGCCGGCGGCCCGAGCGAGGTCGCTCAGCGTTCTCAGGTGAAGACGCTCGGCGGTCTCCTTGCGCACCGCGATGGCGTACGTGTTTTCGAAGCCGAGCGGCGGCAGCCAGCGAATGCCCCAGCGCCTGGAGAACTCGGTGGCCACGCGATTGAACGCTTCGCGCGGGTCGGCGCTCGGTGCTTCATGCAGGATGGCGGTGAGGCCGGTGCCGGTGTACTCGGGATAGAGGTCGATCGCATCGGTCCGAAGCGCCTGGAAGGCAAGCTCGGTTGCGCCGAGGCCGAGCTTCCGCTCGACCGCGAAGCCGTGCGCCTCCAGCAGCTGCGCAAACATCTCAGCGAGCAGGTACGACTCACCAAACGGTTTGGACGCGACCACGACCGGCTTGGGCGTGGTGAGGCCGGTAAGAGTCAGGCCGGCCAGCGCCAGAATTGCGAGGCGGCGTTTCACCGTTCCCTCATTCGCGCGCGGTCGAGCAGCTCGGTCACGTACGGCGTCGCCGGTGTGGCGAGCAGCTCCGCCGGCCTGGCGGCTTGCTCGACCCGGCCCGCGCGCATCACCACCACACGGTCGCCCAGGTCGAAGGCCTCTCTGAGGTCGTGAGTCACCAATACGGCGGTCAGGCCGAGTTCGCGCTGGAGCTTGCGGAAAGTGGCCTGCAGGTCGGCACGTGTGATTGCATCAAGCGCGCCGAACGGCTCGTCGAGCAGAACGATGTCCGGCCGCGCTGCCAGCGCGCGGGCCAGAGCGGCCCGCTGGCGCTGCCCGCCGGAAAGCTCGCGCGGTCGTCGGTTGGAGAAGCGTTGGGGATCGAGTCCCACCAGACTCAGGCTATCGCGGCCGAGCTGCTGGGCAGCTGGGTTGCCGGCAAGCCAGGGGACGACGGAGACGTTCCGCAACACCGACCAGTGGGGAAGCAGGCCGCTTTCCTGGGGCACGTAGCCGATGCTGCGCCGAAGCAGGATCGGATCGACGGAGCGCACGTCGTTGCCGCGAACCGAAACGGTCCCCGACTCTGGCTCGATCAAGCGATTGAAGCAGCGAAGCAGGGTGGACTTTCCCGCGCCGCTCTCACCGACGAGCGCGACCGACTCCGACCGATCGATGGTTAGGGTCGCGGCGTCGAGCGCGATCGACTGACCGAACCGCTTGGTGACCGCCTCGGCGGCAAGAAGGGCTGGGCCCATTGGCGACGGCTCGTGCCTCACCCCGGCGTCAGCACGAAGGCACCGCGCAGCGCGCCGCTCCGCAGCCGCTCCAGGGCTTCGTTGGCCCGTGCAAGCGGGAGTCGCTCAGTCTCGGTGCGGATTCCCGCCTTGCCCGCTAGCTCGAGAAACTCCGCTCCGTCGCGGCGCGTGAGGTTGGCGACCGAGCGCACGGTCCGTTCGCCCCAGAGGATGTCGTAGGGGAATGACGGAATGGGGCTCATGTGGATCCCCGCGCACACCACCGTTCCACCCTTGGCCACGGCGCGGAGTGCCAACGGCACCAGCCCTCCGGCTGGGGCGAACAGAATGGCAGCGTCGAGAGGCTCCGGGGCCGCCGACTCGGAGGAGCCCGCCCACTCGGCGCCCATTTCGCGTGCAAACGACTGCGAAGTGGTGTCTCCCGCACGGGTGAACGCGAACACCCGCCGCCCCTGATACCGAGCCACCTGCGCAATCAGGTGCGCCGCGGCTCCGAAGCCGTAGAGACCCAGCCGCTCGGCCGGACCGGCCGCGACGAGCGCGCGCCACCCGATCAGGCCGGCGCAGAGAAGTGGTGCGGCGTGGATATCATCGTACGATCGCGGGAGCGGGAAGCAGTACCGTTCATCGGCGACCGTCTGCTCAGCGTAGCCCCCGTCGATCTGCCAGCCGGTGAAACGGGCCCTATCACAGAGGTTTTCGCGGCCCGATCGGCAATAGACGCAGACCCCACAAGTCCATCCCAGCCAGGGGACGCCCACTCGATCCCCAACCTTGAACCGCTCGGCTCCGGGGCCGAGTCCTGCAACCCGGCCCACGATTTCGTGTCCAAGCACCAGTGGGACCTTGGGATCGGGCAACTCGCCATCTGCGACGTGGAGATCGGTTCGGCACACTCCGCAGGCAAGCACATCGAGCAGGATTTGGCCTTGTCCCGGCACCGGTTGGGGCAGGGTCGCTTCGCGCAGGGGAGCGTGGGGGCGCTCGAGCAGCATGGCCCGCATAGTGGACGCAGGTTGCTTGCGGCCGGGGCTTGGCGCAAGCCACCGAGGGCGAAACCATCTAACCGGCAAAGCCGTCTATATTGGTTACGATTTTTCCACCTTCGAGGCTCCGCTCAGACATGCTCGACTCTCTTCGTTCCGCGCTTGCCGACCGCTACCGAGTGGATCGCGAGCTGGCACGCGGCGGCATGGCGACTGTCTTTCTGGCCGAGGATCTGCGGCACAACCGCACCGTGGCCATCAAGGTGCTCCGTGCCGATCTGAGCGGCGGCGGGTTGCCCGAGCGTTTTCTGCGTGAGATCCGGATCGCAGCCCGGCTGGTGCACTCGCAGATCGTTCCGGTCCACGATTCGGGCGAATGCGGCGGCTTCCTCTACTTCGTCATGCCGTATCTCGACGGTGAATCTCTGCGGCAACGGATCGACCGAGAGGGCCGATTGCCGCTCGCCGATGCCGTCCGCATCGGGCGCAGCGTCGCGGGCGCCCTCGACTACGCTCATCGGAGCGGCGTGCTGCATCGCGACATCAAGCCAGAGAACATCCTCCTGCATGAAGGCGAGCCGGTCGTAGCCGACTTCGGCGTGGCGCGCGCCGTCTCGGCGGCGTTTGGGCAGGGGCGCAATGTATCGGAACCGGGGATTGCGATCGGGACGCCGGCGTATATGAGCCCCGAGCAGGCGAGCGCTGACGAGGACCTCGACGGCCGGAGCGACATCTACAGTCTCGGCTGCGTTGTGTTCGAGACTCTCACGGGCCGCCCGCCGTTCGCGGGCACCACCCCACGACAAACCATGGCGCGTCACGTGGTGGAGGCCCCGCCGGCAGTCCGCACGCTCCGGCCGGACGCACCGCCCTCTCTGGAGCAGGCACTCGCTCGCGCCCTCGCCAAGAATCCGGACGAGCGGTTCGCCACGGCCGGCGAGTTCGGCCGGGCTCTCGAGGCAACCGCGCCGCTCGCGACCACGCCGCTCGCGGCAGTTGCGCCGGCCCGGGCGGATCGGCACGCGATCGCCGTCCTGCCCTTCGTGAACGCGAGTCCCGATCCGGACACCGACTATTTCGCCGACGGAATGACCGACGAGCTGATCGACGCGCTCACCAAGGTAGAGGGGCTGCACGTCGCTTCGCGTACGTCGGCGTTCGCGTTCAAAGGGAAGCAAACCGACGTTCGCACGCTGGGCGCGCAGCTCGGCGTGGCCGTCGTGCTCGAGGGAACCATTCGGAAAGCGGGACCGCGGCTCCGGATCACGGCTCGCTTGACCGACGTGCGGGACGGCCGGCACCTCTGGTCGCAGCGCTACGACCGCGACATGCACGACGTGTTCGCCGTGCAGGACGAGATCGCGCAAACCATCGTGACGACGTTACGGGCAACATTGCTGGGAGAGCTGGGCGATCCGCTGCCGCGGCGGTACACGGCGAACCTCACAGCTTATAACCTCTACCTCAAGGGCCGCTACAGCTGGAACAAGCGCACCGCCGAAGGTGTGGCGGATGGGGTTCGCTACTTCGAGGAAGCAATCGACCAGGACGAGGGGTATGCGCTGGCATACACGGGGCTGGCGGACTGCTTCGCCTTACAGCTCGACTACCGCGGCGTGCCGGTGGCGGAGGGGATGCAGCGGGCCAAGGAATTCGCGCTCAAAGCCATTGCGCTCGACGACACGCTGGCGGAAGCGCATACGTCGCTAGGCTGGGTGCAGTTCATCTACGACTGGGACTGGGAGGCCGCCGGCCAGGCTTTCCGCCGGGCACTGGAGCTGAATCCGCGTTACGCGACCGCGCGCCAGTGGTATGCCTGGCTTCTCATAGCACAGGGGCGGGTAGAGGAGGCGCTGGCCGAAGGGCGGCTTGCGTTCGAGCTCGATCCTGCCTCCGTGTCGATCCGGCGCAGCCTCGGCTGGTTGATGTACTATGCCCGGCAGTTCGACGGGGCCGCCGAGCAATTGCGCCGAGCGGTCGAGCTGAACCCTACGTCCGAGGAGACCCATCGTATTCTGGGCCTGGTTCGCCTGCAGCAGGGCAGGCTGGACGAGGCCGAGACCGAGTTCCGCGAGGCCATCGGCTTGTCCACCGAGCTTGCGTACGCTCGCGCCGGGCTGGCACACGTCGCGGCCTGTGCGGGCCGCACCGATGAAGCGCGCGCGATCCTCGCCGGACTGTATGCGCAGGCCAAGGAGCGATACGTGTCGCCCGTCGCCTTCGCCACGGTGCATCTCGGGCTGGGCGAGGTGGGTCACGCTTTTGCCTGGATTGAGCGCGCCCGCGAGGAGCGACGCGGGTGGCTGTGCTACCTCAAAGTCGAGCCGCTGCTCGACCCGATTCGGCAGGATCCCCGCTTCGCACAGCTGCAGGAAAAGATGCGGCTCACCTGAAGTGTGCGGCGTGCGTCACCGATTTTCCCTCTCCTCAAGACCAATCACCAGCTATAACGCAGGGACGCTGGACCGCGCGTGGAGTCTATGCTATCTCCCTTACTCCAGACATTCAGTCCGGTGCGAGAGTCTTCTGAACTGGAGGAACGATGCAAGGCAGTAAGAGAACCTGGGCGCGGTTGGCGCTCTCGGCAGCGTTGCTGACGCCGTCAGCAGGCTGTGTTGCGGCGGCTGCCGGGGCGGGCGCGGGATCGGCGATCTATCTGACGAGCCGCGGCGCGAGCTCGACAGTCAACGGGTCGGTCAACGATGTGGCCGCGCGAGCCCGATCGGTGCTGGACGGTGAGGGCATCACGATAACGGAAACCAAGACCGAGTCGGAGGGCGACGAGCGCTCGTTCAAGGGCACCAAGGGCGATCTCGACGTCTCGGTCGATCTCAAGCGCGAAACCGCCAGCACGACCAAGGCCGAGGTGAGCGCGAGAAAGAACCTGGCCGAGTGGGACAAGGACTACGCGAAGGTGCTGCTCAACAAGCTGGTGAAGGGCGGCTGATCTTCACTTGCGTGGCTGGTTAGCGAAGGAGGGCTTCGACCTCTCGCATCGCTGCGGCGTCGGCGTCGCTGCGCTTCACCAGTTCGGACGCTACCTCAGCTAGTTCCGCACCGGCCGCCTCTCTCGAGGCGGCCGCGTTGCTGTGGAGACGGCCCACTACGGTCAACGCTTCGAGCAGCTGCTGCACCAGCCGGTCACGTGCCCGCTCGACTGCCGAGTGGCCGTCGGCCCAATGGGCGGCGACAGTGGCAGACTCGCGCCGTTTTTCCAGCACGCCCAGTGTGTCGTCCAACGCAGCAAGATTCCGCGCCGCATCGCACGAATGGCTCAGCAGGTCGCTCAGCTCGCCGGCAACCGAGGTTGGGCCGGGCGCGGAGAACACCGACTCACTAATTCTGGTGAGGTCGGCCAGCAGGCTCCGCGCGGTACCGAGCGGAAGCGCCGCAAGGGTTTCGGCAATCCGTCGATCAACGGCCGGCGGAAGACTCGAGCGCCGGGCACGGGGTGCGAGCACGGGCCGCTGTATTGCCCGATGCGCGCCGAGTACCAGGAGTCCGGCCACGACAGGGGAGCTGGCGAGTAAGGTCGGAAGGGCGGTGCTCGCAGCCAGCCCCGCGACGAGCGTTGTGGCAGCCAGCGCATATAGCGACGGGGGTACGATTCCCCATGCACTGCCTGCGGGCGTGCTCCGGACCGGCACGCCGCGCACTCGGAGCTGCTCCATCACGGCGGGCGCCGCGGCGCCCGGCACTCTGACGAGGGCGCGCCGTCCTGCCGATGCCGCTCCGAGATCGGCTGCGGCCGCGGTCCCGGCGAGGAGTGACGCCAGCTTCCCCGTCGCGGCGCGCCGTTCCGCGAACCCTGGCGGCGGGCTGACGAATACCAGCGTATCCGAGCCACCCCGCGGTACGCTCTGGCAATCGGGGCAGCTGGCCAGTCCGGCCGCGACGCCCGAGCCGCACAGCAGGCAGAAGTCGAGTGCCGGAGCACGCTTCGCGACCGGCAGCGTCTGATCGGGATCACGTGCCTCTAACGCATCGAGCAAGCTGCTCGCCGAGTGATACCGATGGGTAGGATCCGCCGTGGTGGCGCGCGCTACGATCTCATCGACCCACACCGGTAAGTCGGTACGGACCACTCGAGGATGGAAGCCTTCGGCCGCAGGAGTGGGCGGCAGGTGAGGCGACGGACTCTCCGGCAGGCGGCCGGCAAGTGCGTAGTACAGCGTAATGCCGAGCCCGTACACATCCGTGCGCGCGTCGGCGCGCTTGCCCGCCAGGACTTCGGGTCCGAGATAGGGCAGGGTGCCGACCAGCGCGCCGGTCTGCGTCACGGTCGCCTGCCCATCGAGCCGGGCCGCGCCGAAGTCGGTGAGACGCGCGCGGCCATCGGGGTCGAGCAGGATGTTTTGCGGTTTGACGTCACGGTGCAGAATACCGTGCCGATGGGCGGCCGACAACGCGCTGGCGACGTCAGCACCGAGCCGAGCAGCTTCGTCCGGCCCGAGCGGCCCGCGGTCGCGAACCCGCACGGCGAGGTCGGGCCCGTCCACGTACTCCATCACTACGAAACTCCAGGCGCCGTCCTCCAGAAGGTCGTGAACTCCGACGATGTTGCTGTGCGTGAGGCCGCGCACCGCCTGCACTTCGCGGCGGAGCCGCTCGCGCGCGAGCTGGGCACTGGCGGGAGGCGGTACAAGAAGCTTGATGGCGACAGGGGTGTTGAGACTGCGATCGGTGGCGAGATACACGATCGAGAAGCCGCCCCTCCCGAGCTCGCGCACGATCTCGTAGCGACCGCCGAGGAGATCGCCTGGCCCGAGGTACGCGGGACTGATCATGATCCGCTGGAAAGCCGCTGGAGGACCTCGATGGCGTTGGTGCGCCAGCCGTCGTTCTCGTGGTAGAGCTCGAGGAACCGGCGCAGATGCTGCTCAGCGGGCTCCGGCTGACCCAGCACGTACTCCGACATGCCCGCGTGGTAAAGCGCCATGTAATTGTCGGGCTGGAACTCGATGACCAGCTCCATGATTGGACCCGCCGACTTATCGTCGCCCGCGTCGGCGACTGGGTGTCCCACGCCGAACACGATGGAGGCCGCGTAGGAACGGTCGTTGCCGGAGAGGCGCTCGATGACGGCGCGGGCCTGCTCGATCCGGCCGGCCAGCGCGTAACAGGCGGCGGCATAACCCTGGCCTTCGGCACCCGCTGGCGCAGGGTTCCGTTGCTGTGCGGTCTCGACCTCGACTGAATTGCAGAATGGCTTGATGCCGGCGAACCAGGTGCCGGCATCTCCCCGACCCGGCGCGACCACTACCCCGGGGTTGGAATGCACGAGGACGGGGGCCCCGGCGCGGCTCGACGCCAGTGCGAGGAGGCAGATCGCGAGATACCCGATGCCTGCGAGATAAAGGAAGCGCAGCATGGGCGGCCTGATAGCACGTGAGGTTGAAGGTAAGAGGGGGACGTTGCAAGAATCGCGCAAGTGCACGTTCAGGCGTCGTCGCCTTTGATCTCCCCCCGGCATTCGCCCAACCCGATGCGGACGAACCCCTCCCGCTCGCACCAGCCGCGGAAGATCACCTCGTCCCCGTTCTCCAGGAAACGGCGTTCTTCGCCCGTGGGGAGCACGAGTGGCTCCGCCCCGCGCCAGGTCAGCTCGAGCAAACAGCCGCGTGATTCCCGCGTGGGACCGGAGACCGTCCCGCTCCCAAGCAGATCGCCTGCCCGGAGATTGCAACCGCCCGACGCATGGTGCGCGAGCAGTTGGGCAGGAGTCCAGTAGAGATCGCGCAATCGGCTCACGCTCAGGGAGACCGGCGGCATGCGCTGGGCGTGCATACGCGACGAGACCAGCAACACCTCGAGGGTAAGGTCAATCACGCCGGCTCGGCGGTCGTCTTCGTCGTCCAGGTACGGAAGGGGTTCCGGGTCGCCGGCAGGGCGCGCGAACGGGCTGCGAAACGGCGCAAGCGCATCCAGTGTCACGATCCATGGCGAGATCGTGGTCGCAAAATTCTTGGCGAGAAAGGGGCCTAACGGCTGATACTCCCAGGCCTGCACGTCACGGGCTGACCAGTCGTTCAGAAGGCAAATGCCGAAGAGGTGGCGAGACGCATCGCCGACCGAAATCGGCTCCCCGAGCGGATTGCCAGGCCCGACGAAGAAGCCAACCTCGAGCTCGTAGTCGAGTCGCCGCGAGGCACCGAACGTGGGCGGGCCGGCGCTGCCGTCCCGGGTCTGGCCCCGAGGGCGCCGGACCGGAGTTCCGCTGGGGATGATGGACGAGGCTCGGCCGTGATATCCGATCGGCACCCACTTGTAGTTGGGAAACAGCGGGTTCTCCGGGCGCATCATGCTGCCGACATTGGTGGCGTGATGCAGCGAGGCGTAGAAGTCGGTGTAGTCGCCGATCGCGGCCGGCGACAGCAGCTCGACATCCGATACCGGCACCAGCAGCGTCGGTGCGGCGCGCGGCTCGAGCGGCTCAGCTGCGTCTACTGTGAGCAATCGGCTCACCGCGCGTCGGAGGGCCGACCAGTACCTGCCGCCCAGGGCCATGAAGCCGTTCAACTCTGGAGCTGTACAGGCACGGGCCGCCCGCTCGGCATCGCCGCTAAAAAGCCCGGCTTCGACGCAGGCTGAGAGATCGAGCACCGAGTCGCCGACGGCAACGCCTCCGCTTGGCACGTCGGCGCCACCCCGCCGGCGAAAGATTCCGAAGGGCAGGTTCTGGATCGGGAAGTCGGGATGGCCGTTGGCGGACTCGACCCAGCTCCGCCGGGCGGGATCGTGAGTCTCGTCCAGGATGCGGGTCACAGGAGGCGCATCGCCTTGAGGTCGTCGATTGGCTCGCGGAACGAGCACGAGCCGAAAGCAGCCGCGCGGCGACGGGCCTGTTCCAGCTCGGCGTTGCTCAGCCGGTGCGACCGCCAGTAGATGACGTCGTCTTCGAAGCGCAGGCTGTTGGGGGAGGACTCTTCCAGCAACGCAAGGGTCTCATCGTCCGCCATCCCCTGCTCGAGGAACGCGGCGGCGAGGAAGAGGTTGAGAAAGCCGAACATCACCGCACATCCGCTGTCGGGCTCGTAGGTGAGACGGTGTGCACCTCGAAGCGGGTGGTGCAGACCGGCCGTTGCCTTGAACGCTGCGCCCGCCTGTTGGCATCGTCGCAGGAAACGGAGCAGATGGAGCGGCTCAGGGAATGCATCCGCCGTGAGGCCTCCCGTCCGCAGCTTCGCCCGGCCTCCGGCTTTGGTGACCGCGTCGATCCACCCTGCGGGATCATTTGCCACCGGCACCTCGATGTAAGCGTCAAGACGACCCGCGATGGAGTTCAGTGCCTGCGTCGCGGCCGCCGCAGTGGTGGCCTTGAGTTCGATGGTATCGACCACAGCTCGCCCGCGCGCGCCCCGGTTGAACTGGTCGATTGTGAGGAGATCAACCCCGAGATCGGTTCCCGCGATCGAGCTGAGCTTCCACGGTTCGGCATGTCGCTCCAGGCTCGACGACGCCAAGATTGCGCCGAGTTGAGTCAGGCTCGCGGCTGGGATGATGAAACGGCCCAGCGCCCAGCCGTCGGTTCCAGTGCGGTACGAGCTGTACTCGGCGGCGGCGGTCTCGAGATCGAGCTTGGCGGGTGGAAAGAGCCCGGCGTAATCAATGAGGCCACGGAGCAGGGTGCGGAGCGCTGGCATGGCGGAAAATAAACAGTCCTCCCTGAGGTGAGATCAGGGAGGACTGAGTGAACGCTTTAGGCAACGACTGGCGACGAACACAACCTACCAGTCTCGGTCTCCCGGGATCCCGTAGTTCTTGAATGGCCCGGTCAGGCCGAACATGATCACCAGGTCGTATTGGCGCTGCTGGCCGGTGGTCCCGAAGATGGGATTCGAGAACTGAGCCTGGTAGGTGTAGCCATCGACATCAATCCGTCCCGCGACGTCCTTCTTCAGCCGTATCAGGAAAGAGATCCCCGCCGCCGGCGCGAAATCGGTGCGACCGGTGTAGGTGGTGGAGGGCGGGTTGATTCCGTTGATGTACTCCCCTCCACGGTCAACGAGGCCGGCGCCTCCGTTCAAAATTACGGCGAAGTTGTCGTCGGCGACGTGCAACTTGAGCATTGCCCGGCCGCTGGCCGCAAAGATGTGAGAGCCCGCTGTCGGGGTGGTTGGGACGCCGCCAAGGTAGGTCGTGACCCCGCTCTTGTTGTAGTCCACGACCCCTTCGAGACCGAAGGTCGGCCCGAACCACACGCCCAACCGGCTTCCAATCGTGAACTTGGTCTCGGCTTTCTGGCGCTGCGCCAGGCCGGTGGTGGGGTCGACGCCGACGGTCAGGTTCTCGAGCGGGATGTACACGCCCATTCTGGGAGTGAAGTCGGCGGTCACCTGTGCTTCGAGGGACACAGCCGGCAGCGCAAGCAGGGACAGCAGGACCAGCCCTCTCTTCATGGATCGCTCCCTTATGTGGCACCGACACGTCGGCACGGACACGTCGCTCGTGGCCGGGCCCCCACGCACGCCCGGGCGGAGGCCCGGTGGCGCTGCCTCATCAACTACCGTAACTCATTGGACTTATTTCGCTAAGCGACCGATCGGTAACGCCGGCGCTGATTGCAAACCTACGCAAGCGATAGGCCACGGAAAAGGCGATCGGCGAGAGTGGGGAGCGCCCAAACTGCTGAGCCATGAAAGCGCGTTGGCGGGCACGGGGCGGAAACAGGCGGACGCCCCGCCGGGCGCTGCAGTCCGCTCAGTCCGACAACCCGCCCTTTTCTGGCTCAGCGGTTCGTTCGCCCGATCCACTGCTCACTCTCGCCTGGTTGGTGCTCGCGCAGCCGCGCGACCAGACGGGCCGGATCGTCGTCCAGCAGGATCATGGCCCGGTGTTGCTCGGCGACGAAGCCTTCCTTGACGGCCTGATCCAGAAAGCGATCCAGCTCGTCGAAGTACCCCGCGACGTTGAGCATCCCGAAAGGCTTGGCGTGGAACCCCAGCTGTCCCCAGGTAACAATCTCGAAAAACTGCTCCAGCGCGCCGAGCCCACCCGGCAATGCGATGAAGGCGTCCGACATGTCCGCCATCTGGGATTTTCGCTGGTGCATCGATCCGACCACGATGAGGTCGGGGATCTCGGTGTTGGGAGGCTCCTTGTCGCGGAGGGTCGAGACGGTCACGCCAAAAACGTGACCCCCTTGCTCGAGCACCGCGGCGGCAAGCGCGCCCATAAGGCCCACGCTGGCGCCGCCGTAGAC
Organism: Gemmatimonadales bacterium; assembly: GCA_035495075.1. Classification (GTDB taxonomy): domain Bacteria; phylum Gemmatimonadota; class Gemmatimonadetes; order Gemmatimonadales; family GWC2-71-9; genus DASQPE01. Next base: position 7,502 of record DATJGL010000120.1, on the reverse strand, counting down.
CAGGTCGAGACCCTCGGCGGCAAGCACTTCGCCCAACCGCCTGGCCGCGGCAACGTAATCGGGCCGGGCGCCGAGATTGGAGCCGGCGAAGACGCAGACCCGATGGATGGATTGGTCGGTGGACATGATTAGTAAGCTATCCGCTATCCGCTACTAGCTATCAGTGGGTCCGGCTGGCCCTCCCCGGGGCCGTCCCCCACCATTGCCGCCCCGGCTACCATTATTTGCCCACTATTGTAGCTTGGGTGGGAGCAAGCTCGCCCGAGAGGCAGCGAACAGGAGACAGTGGACCGCGGACACTCTAGCCCCTTCCTCTAGCCATTCGCTTGCCCCCGGACTATCGTGGCGCACCTTTTCCCCCTTCGTAGGACCCGGCTATGCAACCAGAGCAACCCGGGCGGTCGACCGCCCTTTTCCGATTGACGCCTCCGTATACTCGATACGAGGAACTCCCCGATCTCGACGCGTCTGAGATGGCAGACCTTCCGCTTGGCTCGGTAGTGGTCATCGATCTCGCCAGCCCCAATGATTGGTCCGCTGTCGAGGCCCTGGCACCGCGGTTGCGCGCCCGGTTCCCCGCGGCTCCCCTTGCGCTTCGCATTCGAAACGGTGTCGGTGTGGACCCGGTCGAGGCAGCTAACCGAGCCGCACCGTTCCACATTCGCGCGGTGTTGGGCGACGACGCGCCGCCACGGGAAACCCTGCAGATGGTCCTCACGGACCCAGCCAGCCTCACCCACGAACTGGAAGACTGGCTCGCAGTCCGCGGAGTGGATCCTCCACCACCGCTCAGGAACCTCATTCTGGACATCTTCCGCCAAGCGCCGTCTCATCCCCGGTTGCATGGGCTGCTTCAGTCGTTGGGTCGGCCCGAGCGCACGGTGCGAAACTGGTTCCAACGGGCCGGCCTCCCCGGCCCGGGCGCGTGGCTGGCCGCGGCGCATGCCGTGTACGCGGCGCTTCGGCTCCAGCGCGAGCGGCAGACGTCGCTGCTCACTATCGCCGTGGAGTGCGGGTACAGCGATCACTCGTCGCTGAGTCGCCAGGCCGTCCGGTTGTTCGGGGCCCGGCCCGGTGAGATCAGGCAGACGCTCGGCTGGGAAGGATTGCTGGATCGGTGGCTCGGTCGCGCCGGGGTGGGCACCGCATAACTGTCCCGGGCAGTCGGGCTCAGTGCGGAGTGCCCGCGAGATGATAGTTGTCGGCTGAGGGCCGGCACCGCGGCCCGCGCGTCCTGTACGCGCTCGCGGTGTTCCTCAGCGCCGGGTTGCTGTTCGTGGTGGAGCCGATGGTCGGCAAGATGGTGGTACCGATCCTCGGCGGGACGCCGGCGGTGTGGACGACCTGTCTTCTGTTCTTTCAGGTCGCGCTACTCGCCGGCTATCTCTATACCCACCTGCTGCCTGCGCGGCTCAGCCCCCGCACGCAGGCGGCAGTCCACGTAGGGTTGTTGGCGCTTGCAGCGGCGACCTTACCCATCGCGCTTCCTGCAGGCGATCTCCCCCAACCAGCGCAGAGCCCGGTCGGTTGGTTATTGGTCGTGCTGCTCCGAACGGTTGGGGTCCCGTTCGTCCTGCTCGCGGCCACCGCGCCGTTGCTCCAACGCTGGTTCAGTCGGCTGGACCATCCCGACGCTTCTGATCCGTACTTCCTCTACGCAGCCAGCAACCTGGGGAGCTTCACCGGATTGCTGGCGTATCCGTTTCTGATAGAGCCGTGGCTCGGGTTGCCGTCGCAGCGGGCGGGGTGGACCGTTGGCTATGTCGTTCTCATCGGAGCCATTGGGCTCGCTGGGCTCTGGGCACTGAAACAGATCGGGCCGGGGCCGGGGGCAAGCACCATCGTCGCAAACGCAGGACCGCAGCCCGGGCCCACCTCGCGTGGGAAACCCTGGCGCTGGCTCCTGCTCGCAGCGGTACCCTCCAGCCTGCTCCTAGCGGTGACCACCCATGTGAGCACGGACATCGCGGCAGTACCACTCCTCTGGGTAGTGCCCCTGGCGCTGTACCTGTTGTCGTTCGTGGCGACCTTCGCCCGCCGGCCCTGGATCCCACCTCGCATCGCCCGGCACTGGCTGCCGCTCTTCTTGCTCGAGCTGGTGGCCGCCGCCATCGGCGGCGGCCCGCTCTGGCTGGGCCTGGCAGTCAACTACGCGATGCTCTTCGTCGCCGGTCTCATTTGCCACGGGCAACTGGCCCAGCTCAGGCCGCCGGCCGAGCGGCTCACCGAGTTCTATCTCTGGGTAGCGTTGGGTGGGGCGCTGGGCGGAGCGTTCAACGCGCTATTGGCTCCGGTGCTGTTCTCCAGCGTGACGGAATACCCGCTCGCTATCGCGGCCGCCGCAGGGCTTGCCAGCTGGTCTCCTATTTTGACCGGCGCAGCCGGCGTGGTGACCATCGGCCTTGCCACGGTCGCGCTAGGGGTCATAATCGGTCAGATCGCGGTGGTCCTAGAGACATTGCGCGTTCTGTCGCGTGGCCTGCAGCCACTCTGGTTTCTCAATGCCGCCGCCATCGCCGCCGCTTTCGGTGCTCTGCTTCTTTGGCGCCGCCGCTTCGAGCTGATGCTCGGACTCGGTTTGCCCCTCGCACTCACGGCACATTGGGCCGTCGTACGCCGGCACCCGAACCGGTTGTTTGTGGCGCGTGACTTTTTTGGGATTTATCGCGTACAGAACACGCGCGATGGCATGTTTCGCGTGCTGTACCACGGCACCACGATCCATGGCGTGCAAAGCAGGCTCCCGCAGAATCGGAATTACCCTGCCAGCTACTATCACCCCGAGGGGCCTCTCGGGTACCTGCTGCTGGGCGTGATTCCACCACATCCTGGTCGCCGCGTCGGCGTCGTCGGCCTCGGGGCCGGGACCACGGCAGCCTACGCAGGTCCAGGCGAGTCGTGGACCTTTTACGAGATCGATCCGCTGGTTGAGCGCATCGCGCGCGACACCAGCTATTTCACCTATCTGGCGGACGCGCAAAGCCCGCCGCGCGTGGTGCTGGGTGATGCCAGAACCTCGCTGGCACGAGACTCGGCTGCGCGTTTCGATGTACTGGTCCTCGATGCATTCAGCTCGGACGCCCCGCCGGTGCACCTGCTCACGCGTGAAGCGGTGCGACTTTACTTTGAGCGCCTCGCGCCCGGCGGCCTGTTGATCATTCATCTGAGTAACCGCTTTATCGATTTCCCTCCGGTGGTGGCAGCGCTCGCACAGGACGCAGGCCTCGTTGGCCGGGTATGGGGTCACAACCTGACGCTCGCCGAGTTCTACCGCGGAGCCTTCGCATCGATCTGGGCTGTTTTGGGGAGACGGGAAGAGGATCTGGGAAGGATCGGCCGGGATCCGCGGTGGAAATCGCTCGAGACGGCTCCTGGGGCGCTGTGGACCGACGACTACTCCAACATCGTCCGACGCATCCGCTAGCTCACGAAATCCCCAGCACGTCCAGAATGAACGCGTACTTGAACACCACCTCGCGCAGGGCATCGTAACGCCCCGACGCTCCCGCGTGCCCGGCGCCCATGTTGGTCCGGAGCAGTAGTCGGTTCTTGTCGGTCTTTCGCGCTCTCAACCGGGCGGTCCACTTCGCAGGTTCCCAATACGCCACTCGCTGGTCATTGAGCCCGCCGGTCACCAGCATGTGAGGATACGCCTTGCGCTCAATGTTGTCGTACGGGGAGTACCCGCGCATGTAGGCGTACGCCGCAGGGTCACGAGGATCACCCCACTCTTCGTACTCGCTCACCGTGAGCGGCAGCGATGGATCGAGCATGGTGTTGACCACGTCGAGGAACGGGACCTCGGCGACTACGGCGCGGAACAGATCCGGCCGGAGGTTGGTCACGGCCCCCACCAGCAACCCGCCCGCGCTGGCTCCGTTGATGGCCAGCCGATCGGCGGAGGTGTAACCCTCCGCGATCAGATACTCGGCTGCTGCAATGAAGTCGGTGAAACTGTTTCGCTTCTGCGAAAGCTTTCCTTCGCGGTACCAGCGGCGCCCGAGATCCTCGCCGCCGCGGACATGTGCGATCGCCACCACGAATCCACGGTCGAGCAAGCTCAGGAAGTGGGACTGGAACCCGGCCTCGAAGGAGTATCCGTACGCCCCGTAGCCGAGCAGGAGAGCAGGCCGGCTCCCATCGAGAGGAAAGGGCCAGCGGTACACCAGCGAGATCGGTACTCGCTCCCCATCCGGCGCCGCGGCGGTTAGCCGTTCCGCTCGATAGCGAGTGCGGTCATATCCGGCGACCGTGGTCCGCTTGCGCACCGTAAGTACCCGCGCGGCCATGTCGTAGTCCGCAACCGTCGGCGGGCTCACCAGCGACGTGAAGGTAAACCGGAGCGTCTTGGACTCGAGCTCGGGATTGCCGCCGCGATTAATCGCGTAGGCCGGCTCAGGAAGCTCGATCCGGTGCTGCGACCAAGTCGGCAGATCCAACACTCGCACCCACGGCAGCCCGCCCTCCCGCTCCCAAATCACGACATGGTCCTGGAACGCGTCGATCCCGTCGAGCTTCACCGTTTGGGAGTGCGGCAGAATCTCTCGCCACTGCTCGCGTTCCGGCCTGTCGAGCGGCGCCTCCACCAGCCTGAAGTTCTCCGCCGAATCATTGGTGAGGATGAAGAGCCGATCACCGTGCGGTGCCACCGCGTATTCTACTCCGGGCTCGCGCCCGAGCAGAACTCGCGGCTCGTCGAGCGGTCGTGCGGTGGGGATGCCGCGAATTTCCGTGCTGGTTCCACTCGCGCTCTCGATCAGTACCCAGGCACCTCCCCGGCTCCGGCTCACCTCGACGAAGAAAGCTTCATCCTGCTCGGCATACACCATGACGTCGTCGGCCGGATCGGAACCGACTGTGTGGCGAAACACCGCCCATGGCCGACGTGCGTCATCCACAGCCACGTACAGAAGCGTGGCCTCATCGGCCCACGCGAGTGTATTCGCGGTGCTCGCAATCCGCTCTCCCAACAAACGACCGGTCAAAAGATCGCGTATGAACAGGGTGTGGGCTTCATCACCGGAAAAGTCGAGTGCGAAGGCTAGATACCGATGATCGGGGCTTACCTCGCTGGCTCCCAGGCGAAGATGCGTGCACGAGCCCAACTGGTTGAGGTCGAGGAGTACCTGCTCTGATGTGCTATTCGACGTCGCTTTGCGGCAGAGCAGGGGATACTGCCGGCCGGCCTCGATGCGCTGGTAGTAAAGCCAGGAGCCGTGGCGCTCGGGTACCGACTGCTCCACCTCTTCAGTGCGGCCGACGAGCTCCAGGTAGAGCCGCTCCTGAAGCGGCTCGGTATGCCGCATGGCGAGAGCGGAATAGTCGTTCTCGTCCGCGAGATACTGGAGCACTGCGGGATGGCTGCGGTTCTGGAGCCAATGGAACTCGTCCTCTCGCCGGTCACCGTGCCGCGAATCCACCCACTCGATCCGCGCGGCGAGTGGCGGATCAGGGAGGACGTTAGGAGCGCTCGGCGCTGGTGCCAGCCGGTCGCCCACGGGGAGCCTGAGGGCGGCGGCGGCACTCTGTGGCAAGCGACGGAGGTGGTCGGGCTGCATTGAGGCCTCGTGCGGTTCAGCGCAATTACCCCGGCCCATTCGTCCAAGTCAAGCGGATTTAACGCATTGGTGGGAAAAGAGTTGCGAAATTACGCGCTGGCCACAAGTCGCCCCGTTTCAGCCTCTTCGGGTAAGCCATTCCCGGTTAGGAGGTTGGCAGCGAGGTCTGGATTTCGGCCGGTCAGGGGCTCGTAACTGCTGGACGGAAGGCCCGGTCTGAGTAGTAGTTGCGTTAGATACGACTTAATAGACGGGGCGATCAGGCCCCGAAGGGAGTGGCGGTTGCTGGACGACAGATGGAACGGCGGGGCGACCCCCGCGCTCGTGGTCGACGACGCTCACGCCGTCGCGTTGAAACGACCGGCTCGACCTGGCTCGGTGCGCTCGACGAAGCAGGACCAGACATTGCTGTTGTGGGGTGCACTGGCACTTGGAGCCGTGCTGCGGGTCCTCTACTACCTCGGCGGGCGATCGCTGTGGATCGACGAGGCCAGATTGGCTCTCAACGTCGGCACCCGTGGCTATGGCGCGCTGTTGCAGCCGCTGGATTACGACCAGGCCGCGTCGCCACTGTTTCTGTGGGGTGAGAAGCTCGCGACCCAGCTCTTCGGGATGAACGAGCGGGCGCTGTGGCTCCTGCCGCTGCTGACGGGACTCGCTGCCATGGTGCTCTTGGTACCGCTGGCGCGACGGTTTCTGCCTGGCTGGACCGGTGTGATAGCCTGCGCCTCTTTCTGCATCGCTCCGACGCTGATCCATTTCTCCGCGAACGCGAAGCCGTACATCGGCGATTTGGCGTTCGCACTGCTTATCCTGGTAGGCGTCTGCTGCTGGATCGAGCGGCCCATGTCGCGGATGGCGCGGGCGCTCCCTCTGATCGGCGCGATTGCCGCATGGGCTTCGACACCGGCGATCTTCACCCTCCTGCCGGCCGGTGGGGCAATGGTCCTGGCTGCCGGCCGCGAGCGGCGGACCCGGGCCGCGCTCGTGGTTGCGTTCTGGCTCGCGTCGTTCGCGGTCGCGTACGCCCTCGTATACGGGCCGAGCGCGCACAACGCATATCTGCAACGGTTCTGGCAGTACCAGTTCCTGCTTCCTTGGGAGCCCGGGTTCGTGAACCGGTTGGGGGCTGCGCGCCGAGACATCCTGACGGCCTTCTCCATCGGCCTGTACGTGCCACCAACCTCGCCGCTGCTCCTGCCGCCCTGGTTTCTTCAGGTGGAGCGGTGGGTCAGCTGGGTGTTCGCCGCAGCGGCAACCGTTGGCGCAATCGCTTTGATCCGGTCGCGTTCGCGCTGGGAATCAGTCCTCCTTTTCGGTCCCGTCGTGTTGCTCGCTGCCGCCTCGGCGCTGGGCCGCTATCCCGCCAGCGCTCGGCTCGTGCTCTTCGTGATGCCGGTGTTCTACCTGAGCGTCGCCGCTGGGGCCTCGGTAATCCTGGCCGTGGTAGGGTCCGAGCGCCGGCAGTTTGTTGCCGGAGCGCTCGTGGGCCCACTGCTCGGTTTGCAGGGGGCGATGGCCCTTCGCTATCTGCGCGACTGTCCTGCCATCGAGAACACCCGTGGCATGGTTGCCTTGCTCGGGCCGGTGGCCGGCGGTCCGCAGGTCGTCTACGTGCAAGCCGGCGCCCTTCCGGCGTGGGCCTTCTACAGCACGGATTGGCGGCGACCCAATTTCGTTCGTCTGGCCCGCTACGCTGCGCTGGGCGCGAGCGACGGGGGCTCGTTCGAGAACGCGTACAGCCGGGGTCGGGTCGCGCCTGGGGAAGGATGGGACCTCCAGCTTACCAGCGGCAATCGCCTGGAGCTCGCGGGGGTCCCGGCTGGTGTGTGGCACAGGCCAAGAGTCCCCGGTGCGGGCAAAGTAGATGTGGGATGGGTGGACAATGAGATCGGGCGAATGCGCCGTGCGGCTGGGTGCCGGGGCGTCGCCTGGGTGCTGACG